>JBGAOO010000319.1:0-3875 GCA_044221765.1 Usitatibacteraceae bacterium
GCCGGTCCCGCCTGCCATCCCGCCAGCGCCGCGCCGCGCGGGCCCTAGAGGCGCGCGATGGCCGCCCGCAAGCCTTCCCCGCGTCCGCGCAAGTCGCGCCCGGCCGCCCGCGACGCCGGGACACGCCGCGTGAACCTCGCGCTCCAGGGCGGCGGCTCGCACGGCGCCTATGCCTGGGGCATCCTCGACTATTTCCTCGAGGACGGGCGCCTCGCCATCGAGGGCATCTCGGGCACGAGCGCGGGCTCGATGAACGCGGTGGTGTGCGCGTACGGGCGCCTGGTGGGCGGCGCCGATGGTGCGCGCGAGAAGCTGCACGACTTCTGGAAGGCGATGTCGGATGCCGGCCGCGCCTTCAACCTCGGGGCGAGGCTGCCCGGGGCGGGCGAGCGCTCGCCGGCCTTCGAGGCGTTCAAGGTGATGACCGGCGCCCTCTCGCCCTACCAGTGGAACCCGCTCAACATCAACCCGCTGCGCCGCGTGCTCGAGGCGCAGGTGGATTTCGCGGCCCTTCGCGCCTGCAAGGTGACCAAGCTCTTCATCTCCGCCACGAGCGTGCGCTCGGGCAAGGCGCGCGTGTTCGGGACGGCCGAGGTGAGCGCTGACGTGGTGCTCGCCTCGGCCTGCC
The DNA here is from genome assembly GCA_044221765.1 of Usitatibacteraceae bacterium. Taxonomy (GTDB): domain Bacteria; phylum Pseudomonadota; class Gammaproteobacteria; order Burkholderiales; family Usitatibacteraceae; genus FEB-7. The sequence goes on from JBGAOO010000319.1 coordinate 629, forward strand.
TGCCCATGGTCTTCCAGGCCGTGGAAATCGACGGCGAGGCCTACTGGGACGGCGGCTACATGGGCAACCCGGTCCTCTACCCGCTCTTCTACGAAACCGAGTCGCGCGACGTGATCATCGTGCACATCAACCCGGTCGACCGGCCCGGGGTGCCGCGCCTGGCGCACGAGATCGAGGACCGCATGAACGAGATCACCTTCAACGCCTCGCTCATCAAGGAGCTGCGCGCGGTGGCCTTCGTGCAGAAGCTGCTGGACGACGGCTGGATCAAGGACGAGTTCCGCGGCCGCCTGAAGAACGTGCTCCTGCACTCGGTGCGGGCGGACCGCGCGCTCGAGGGCCTGTCGGTCGCGAGCAAGTTCGACCTCGACTGGGCCTTCCTCACGGACCTGCGCGACCGGGGCCGCGAGACCGCGCGCGCCTGGCTCGCGCGCAACCACGACGACATCGGCGTGCGCTCCACCGTGGACGTGCGCAAGGAATTCCTCTGAAGGCGCGCCTGCGCGCCGGGAGACCCCCATGAGACCGAGCCGCGTGCTCCTCGTCCTCGCGCTCGCCGCCTGCGTCGCGGCCTTCTTCGCGCTCGACCTGGACCGCTACCTCTCCCTCGAGTTCTTCAGGGACCGGCAGGCGGCGATCGAGGCCTTCGCGCGCGAGCACCCCCTGCAGGCGGCGGGCGCCTACTTCGCGATCTACGTGGCCGTCACGGCGGTGTCGCTGCCCGGGGCCGTCGTCCTCACGCTCGCCGGCGGCGCCGTCTTCGGGCTGCTCTGGGGCACCGTCCTCGTCTCCTTCGCCTCCAGCATCGGCGCGACGCTCGCGTTCCTCGCCTCGCGCTTCCTGCTGCACGACTGGGTGCAGGCGAAGTTCGGCGAGAAGCTCGCGCCGATCAACGCCGGCGTGGCGAAGGAGGGCGCGTTCTACCTCTTCGCGCTGCGCCTGGTGCCGGCCTTCCCGTTCTTCGTCGTGAACCTCGTGATGGGCCTCACGCCGATCCGCACGGCGACGTACTACTGGGTGAGCCAGCTGGGCATGCTCGCGGGCACGCTCGTCTACGTCTACGCGGGCACGCAGCTCGCCGGCCTCACCTCGCTCAAGGGAATCCTCTCGCCGGGCCTGCTGGGCGCGTTCGTGCTCCTGGGCCTCTTCCCCTTCGCGGCGAGGCGCATCCTGGCCACGCTCAAGGCGCGCAAGGTCTACGCGCGCTGGCCGAGGCCCGCGCGGTTCGACCGCAACGTGGTGGTGATCGGCGCCGGTTCCGCGGGCCTGGTCACCGCGTACATCGCCGCGGCCGTGAAGGCGATGGTGACGCTGGTCTCGGTCGAGCGGTACTCGGGCCTGGGGGTGGAGTGCCTGGCCGGCACGGCGAGGATCACGGGCCCCTGGACGGTGGAGGTGGCGCTCGAGGGCGGCGGCACGCAGGTGCTGCACACGAGGAACATCGTGATCGCCGCCGGCGCGCGCCCGTTCGTGCCGCCCATCCCGGGCCTGCAGGAAGCGAACCCGCTCACTTCCGACACGGTTTGGAACCTGCGCGTGCTGCCCCCGCGCCTGGTGGTGCTGGGCGGCGGTCCCATCGGCTCGGAACTCACGCAGGCCTTCGCGCGTCTTGGCTCGAAGGTCACGCAGGTGGAGATGCTGCCGCGCCTGCTCGTGCGCGAGGACCCGGAAGTCTCCGCCCTCGTGAAGAGGAGCTTCGAGGCCGACGGCGTCGAGGTGCTGGTGAACCACAAGGCGAAGCAGGTGCTGGTGGAGGCGGGCGGCAAGGTCCTCGTCGTGGAGAGCGAGGGCGTGGAGAAGCGCCTCGCCTTCGACGAGATCCTGGTCGCCGTGGGCCGCGTGGCCAACACCGCCGGCTACGGGCTCGAGGAGTTGGGTATCCCTGTCACCAAGCAGCGCACGGTCGAGGTGAACGAGTTCCTCGAGACGCCCTACCCGAACATCTTCGCCTGCGGCGACGTGGCCGGGCCCTTCCAGTTCACCCACACGGCCGCGCACATGGCGTGGTATTGCGCGGTGAACGCGCTCTTCGGGACCTTCCGCAAGTTCAAGGTCGACTACAGCGTGATTCCCTGGGCGACCTTCACCGAGCCGGAGGTCGCGCGCGTGGGTCTCAACGAGCAGGAAGCGAAGGAGAAGGGCATCGCCCACCAGGTGAGCGTGTACGGCATCGACGACCTCGACCGGGCCATCGCCGACGGCGAGGCGCACGGGTTCGTGAAGGTGATCACCGCGCCGGGCAGCGACAAGGTGCTGGGCGCGACCATCGTCGGCGAGCACGCGGGCGACCTGCTGGCCGAGTTCGTGATGGCCATGCGCCACGGCATCGGGCTGAACAAGATCCTGGGCACGATCCACACGTACCCGACGCTGGCCGAGGCCAACAAGTACGCGGCCGGCGTGTGGAAGCGCGGCACGGTCACGCACGGGCAGATGGACTTCCTCGCCGCCTTCCAGGCCTGGCGCCGGGGCGAGGGCGGCCTGGGCGGGGTGCTCGGCAAGCTCGGCGCGCTCCTCGCCGACAAGCGCCCCTACCGGGCCGCGCAGCCGGCGCACGGCGACGACTGAGGGAGGCCCTCGAATGAACCGGTTCCTGCTCGCCCTGGCCGGCCTCGCGCTGTCCCTCTCGGCCGCCGCCTTCGACCACACGCACGCGCAGTGGGATGCGCTCCTCAAGAAGCACGTGAAGGTGCTCGATGGCGGGAAGGCCTCGCAGGTGCGCTATGCCGACTTCGCGAAGGACCGCGCGGCGCTCAAGGCGTATCTCGCCGAAGTCTCGAAGGTCACCGAAGCCGAGTTCAAGGCCTGGTCCAGGCCCGAGCAGATGGCCTTCCTCGTGAATGCGTACAACGCCTTCACCGTCGAGCTGGTCCTCACGAAGTACCCCGACCTCAAGTCGATCAAGGACCTGGGCAATTTCGTCTTCACGCCCTGGAAGAAGAAGTTCTTCACGCTCTTCGGTCAGGAGTCCTTCCTCGACCGGATCGAGCACGAGATGCTCCGCAGGCCCGGCGCCTACGACGAGCCGCGCGTGCACTTCGCGGTCAACTGCGCCTCGGTCGGCTGCCCGGCGCTTCGCGAAGAGGCGTTCGTCGCCTCGCGCCTGGACGCGCAGCTCGAGGAGCAGGCGCGGCGCTTCCTCGCCGACCGCTCGCGCAACCGCTTCAATGCCGTGACCGGCAAGCTCGAGGTGTCGGAGATCTTCAAGTGGTTCAAGGAAGACTGGTCCTCGGGCTACAAGGGGATC
>JBGAOO010000320.1:0-3868 GCA_044221765.1 Usitatibacteraceae bacterium
GTTGGGCGTGCGCGCGTCCGGCCGGCGGACGCGAGGGCGCCCGGTCATTTCAACCGTTCTGGAAGCCACAAAGTTGACCTGAGTCAACTGCATCGGACGATGCAGGCAGAAGATGGCTTCACGCGAGACTTCGCGATCGCGCGTGGGTTGTTGCGCCCTCGCGACACCGCGACGAAGGTGTCTGTCCCCTTCAGGGGTACTTCAGGTGTTCAGGTGGCGCGGCGAAGGAAGGCCGGGGAGAGTTCGGCGAGGGAGTTGATGCCGAGCATCGCCATGTCACGGTCGATCTCGACCTGCAGGATGCGGAAGGCGTGGTGCACGCCCTCGAGGCCGCCCACCGCCGCCGCGTAACCGAACGAGCGGCCGAGGAAGACGAACTTCGCGCCCAGGGCGAGGGCCTTCACGACATCGGTGCCGCGCCGGATGCCGCTGTCGAACAGCACGGGCACCTCGCCGCACGCGGCCACGATCTCCGGCAGCACGCGAAGGGGCGCGACGGCGCCGTCGAGCTGCCGGCCGCCGTGGTTGGAGACGACGATCGCGTCCGCGCCCAGCTCGCACGCCTTCCTCGCGTCCTCCGGATGCAGGATGCCCTTCACGATGAGGCGCCGCCCCTGCCAGAACTCGCGGATCCTCGCGAGGTCGGCCCAGCTGAGGTTGCCGCGGTCGGAGTAGTCGCGCAGCACGTTGGGCGAGAGGATGGGCGCGCCGCGCGTGGCGTAGTTGTTCTCGAAGTACGGCATGCCGTGCGCCGCGATCGTGCGCAGGAACGAGCCGAAGAGCCAGCGCGGGTGCGTGAGGCCGTCCACCGCCAGGCGCAGCGTGGGCTTGAGGGGCGTGGAGAAGCCCGCGCGCATGTTGTTCTCGCGGTTGGCGCCCACGGGCACGTCCACCGTGATGACGAGCGTGCCGTAGCCGGCGGCCTTCACGCGCTCGAGCAGCGCCATCATCTCCTTCGGGTCGCCGGGCAGGTAGGCCTGGAACCAGGCGTCCTTCGATTCCGCGAGCACGTCCTCCAGGCGGATGAGCGAGGAGCCGCTCATCGCCATGGGCAGGTTCGCCTCCTTCGCCGCGCGGGCGAGCACGATGTCGCCGCGATACGCGTAGAGCGCCGCGATGCCGATGGGCGCCACGCCGAAGGGCGCCGCGTACGAGTGCCCGAAGAGCGTCGTCGCCGTGGACCGGTTCTTCACGCCGGCCAGCACGCGCGGCACGAATTCCCAGTCGCGGAAGGCGGCGCGATTGCCCTCGCGCGAGGCGTTGTCCTCGACGCCGCCGGCGACGTACTCGAACACCGGGCGCGGCAGGTGGCGCCTCGCCTCGGCCTCGAAATCGTCGAGGCAGAGGATGCGGGAGAGCCGCCCCGGGGCCTTCGTCGCGGGATGCTCAGCCATCGACGCCTCTTACTTGTCCGTCCAGGGGAGTTCCTTCCAGAGCTGCCGGAACCCGGCCTCGGCATCCTTGAGCACGGCGCCGTAGGCCGGCGGCGCGAGGTAGCGAAGCGGCGCGAAGTACTGCACCGACTGCTTCTGGAACTCCGGGTCGGCCGCGGCCTTCTCGATGGCCTTCACGAGCTTCTCGCGCACGTCCGCGGGAAGCCCCTTGGGCGCGGCGATCCCGCGCAGCGAGGAGAGCTCGATGTCGTAGCCCTGCTCCTTGAACGTGGCGAGGTCGGGCGAGAGGTTGGTGCGCGCCGGGCTCATCTGGCCGAGGTTGCGCATCGCGCCGCCGCCCTTGATGGCCTGCAGCGCCTCGCCCACGTTGATGGCCGCCACGTCGATCTGCTGGCTGAGGATGGCGGTGCGCACGTCCGCCGCGCCCTTGAAGGGGATGTGGTTCATCTTCACCCCGGCGATGCGCTCGAACAGGAGCATGGCGAGGTGGTCGTCCGAGCCGATGCCCGTGGTGCCCACCGTCACCTGGCCGGGCTTCGACTTGGCGTACGCGGCCAGGTCCTTGAGGTTCTTGATCGGGCTCGAGGCGTGCACGGAGAAGTTGCCCGGGTCGTCCACCACGTTGCCCAGCAGGTCGAAGCTCTCCCAGGTGAAGGTCGTCTTGCGCTCGATCGGGATGGTGAGCACGTTGGGCGTGTTGATGAAGCCGATCGTGTAGCCGTCCGCGGGGGCCGCGGCGAGCGCGGCGAAGCCCACCGCGCCGCCGGCGCCGGGCCGGTTGTCCATCACGACCCGGGCGCCCTCGCCCAGGTACTTCTCGATGAAGGGCGCCATCGCGCGCGCGACGATGTCGGTGCCGCCGCCGGGCGAATAGGCGACGAGCATCTTGATGGGCTTGTCGGGGTAGGCGGCCATCGCCGGGGCGGCGGGCAGCAGGGCCAGGGCCGCCAGGGCGGCATGCAGGAAGTTCCTCATCTCGTCTTCTCCTCGGTTCTCTCGCGGCTCGTGCCGCTATTCCTTGGGCGCCCCGGAAATGCGCACGATGTCGCCGTAGCGCTTGATCTCCGAGAGCGAGTACTTCGTGAACCACTCGACACTGCCGCCGCCCACCTCGGCGCCGATGCCCTGCAGGCGCTCGCGGATCTCCGGCTTCGCGAGCAGCGCGTTGAACTCCTTGTTGAGCCGCTCGGCCACCGCGGGCGGCGCGCCGGCGGGCAGCATCACGCCGTACCAGGCCGAGGCGATCATGGGCGTGCCCGCTTCCTTGAAGGTGGGCACCTCGGGCAGCGCCGGGATGCGCTTGTCGGAGGCCACCGCGAGCGCGCGCAGGCTGCCGCCCTTGATGTGCCCGAGCGAGCCGGTGTCGATCATCATGTCGATGTGGCCGGCGATGAGGTCGCTCGCCGCCGGGCCGCTGCCCTTGTAAGGGATGTGCGTGATGTCGATGGCCGCGCTCGTCTTGAACTGCGCGCCGGCCAGGTGCTGCGAGGAACCGATGCCCGCCGAGCCGTAGGTGTGCTTGCCGGGCGAGGACTTGGCCGCCGCCTCGATCTCCTTGAGGCTCTTCCACGGCGACTTCGCGGGCACCACCATCACGTTCGGGATCGAGCACACCAGCACCACGGGCGTGAAGTCCTTCGCGGGATCGAAGCCCTGCTTCGAGAAGAGGTGCGGCCCGGCGGCGTTGGTCGAGCTGGTGGCGAGGATGATCGAGTAGCCGTCGGGCTTGTCGTGGACGAAGGCCGCGGTGCCGATGTTGCCGCCCGCCCCGCCCTTGTTCTCGACGATCACCGGCACGCCCATCGCCTGCGAGAGCGGCTGCGCGAGGATGCGCGCGACCTGGTCCGTGGCCCCGCCCGCGGGCCAGGGCACGAGGAACTTGATCGCCTTGTCGGGGTAGTCGGCGAGCGTGGCGCCGCTCGCGAGGCAGAAGGCGGCGAACGCGAGCGCGCGTCGGAACGTCCTGGCTGGGATCATGGGTTTCCTTGGCTTGGGGTCAGTCGGGCGAGCCGTCGCCGCTCGCGACGGGTCTGCCCAGGAGGGATTCGAAACGGGTGGCGTAGGCGGGCCAGGCCTCGGGGTTCACCAGGCGCGGCGGCCGGCCGCCCTTCAGCACGCCCGCGATCTGCTCCGCGCCCATGGCGGCCACGTTGCGCCGCGCCTCGTGGGTGACGCCCGCGGTGTGCGCGGAGATCACCACGTTGTCCAGGGCGAGCAGCGGGTGGTCCAGCGGCGGGGGCTCCTCGTCCCACACGTCGAGCCCGGCGCCGGCGAGGTGCCCCGACTGCAGCGCGGCGAGGAGCGCGTCCTCGTCGTGGATGCCCCCGCGCGCCGTGCTGAGGAAGATCGAGCCCGGCTTCATGCGCGCGAAGGCGGCCGCATCCATCATCCTCAGGGTCACCTTGTCGCGCGGGCAGTGCAGCGACACGATGTCGGCCGTGGCGAGGTGATTGTCCAGCGTGACGGACTTCGCC
>JBGAOO010000321.1:0-4078 GCA_044221765.1 Usitatibacteraceae bacterium
GCCGGCGTGCCCGCATTGCCTTCCGGCGCCTCGGGGGCGGCGGGGCCGGGCACCTCGACCGCCTCGGGCGCGGCGGCTTCGGCCGACGGCAGCATGGCGATCGTCTCCTCCGGGCGCGGCACGTTGCGCGGCTTGGGCCGGGCACGCGGGCGCGGCGCGGCCGCGCTGGCCGGCGCCGGCGCGGTCGAGGCGACGGTGACGGCCTCCGGCTGCAGCGTGGCGGTGTAGGCGGGCTCGTCGAGGCTCACGGGCTCGGCCACGTGCAGGTCGAAGCCCACGAGCAGGACGCCGTGCGCGAGCACCGACGCCGCGGCCGCCACGGCGAGGGCGCGGGTCGAGGGATCGAGGGCACGGAAGAGGTTCATGGGCAGGGCGGCTGGGGTCAGGCGGGGTCGCGCGGCGCGACGGCCCAATCGGTGGAAACGCCCGAACCCCTCACTTGGACGACATCGCCGGCCTGGAATTCAATTCGTCCCTCGGCGAGCCAGCGGGCCGCCTGCGGGTAGATGCGGTGTTCCTGGGCGAGCACGCGCCCGGCCAGCGTGTCCTCGGTGTCCGCCGCGAGCACCGGCACCGCGGCCTGGACGAGGATGGGCCCGTGGTCGAGGGCGGGCGTCACGAAATGGACCGTGGCGCCGTGCAGCTTCACGCCCGCCTCCAGCGCGCGCCGGTGCGTGTGCAGGCCGGGGAAGCAGGGCAGCAGCGAGGGGTGGATGTTCAGGATGCGCCGCGGGTAGCGGGCGATGAAGCCCTCGGTGAGGATGCGCATGAAGCCCGCCAGGAAGAGGTACTCGGGCGCGAACTCGTCGATGGCCCCGGCGAGCGCGGCATCGAAGCCCTCGCGCGTGGCGTGCGCCTTGTGGTCCACGACGCGCGTGGCGATCCCGCGCGCGGCGGCCCAGGCGATGCCCTGGGCATCGGGGCGGTTGGCGATCACGGCGCGGAAGTCCAGGCCGGGCTTCGCCTCGACCAGGGCCTGCATGTTGCTCCCGCGGCCGGAGATGAGGATGACGGCGGGTTTCATGGGGGGTGGCCGCGGCCCGGCTGCGCGGGCGCGGGGTTCACGAGACGACCGTCTGCGGCGCGCCGCCCGCGCGCGCGACGATGGCGCCGATCTCCCACGCCGGCACGCCGTGCATGCCGAGCGTGCCCACGCAGTCGCGCACGTGCTCCCTGGCGACCACGAGCACCATGCCGATGCCGCAGTTGAAGGTGCGGTGCATCTCCAGCTCGGGCACGTTGCCGTTCGCCTGCAGCCAGTCGAACACGGCCGGCCGCGGCCAGCGCGACTTGTCCAGGTGCGCGGCCGTGCCCTCGGGCAGCACGCGCGGCACGTTCTCCACCAGGCCGCCGCCCGTGATGTGGGCGATGCCCTTCACGGGCACCTTCTCCTGCACGGCGAGCACGGGCTTCACGTAGATGCGCGTGGGCTCGAGCAGGGCCTCGCCCAGCGTGCGCCCGTCGAAGGGCTCGTTCAGCTCGGCGCCGGTGACCGCGAGGATCTTGCGCACCAGCGAGTAGCCGTTGGAATGCGCCCCGCTCGAGGCGAGTCCCACCACCGCGTCCCCGGGCGCGATGCCCGCGCCGGTGATGATGCGGTCCTTCTCGACCAGGCCCACCGCGAAGCCGGCGAGGTCGTACTCGTTGGGGTCGTACATGCCCGGCATCTCCGCCGTCTCGCCGCCGATCAGGGCGCAGCCGGCCTGCTCGCAGCCGGTCGCCACGCCCTTCACCACGTCCGTCGCCACGTCCACGTGCAGCTTGCCGCAGGCGAAGTAGTCGAGGAAGAAGATCGGCTCCGCGCCGGTGACCAGCACGTCGTTCACGCTCATCGCCACCAGGTCGATGCCGATGGTGTCGTGCTTCTTCATGCGGAAGGCGAGCTTGAGCTTGGTGCCCACGCCGTCGGTGCCCGAGACCATCACCGGGTTGCGGTACTTCTTCGACACCTCCACGAGGGCGCCGAAGCCGCCGATGCCCGCGAGCACCTCCGGGCGCATCGTGCGCTTGGCGAAGGGCTTGATGCGCTCGACGAGGTCGTCGCCCGCGTCGATGTCGACGCCGGCGTCGCGGTAGGTGAGGGGGTTCGGGGAGGTGGTCACGGGAGGGCCGTCCGGGGGAAATTCAGGGCCGAATTCTACCGTATCGCTCCTGCGAGCGTTTGCGCGAGGGTCGCGCGCGTCGCGGTCAGGCGTCGCCGCTTCCCTTCATCGCCGGCAGGTTCGCCTTGGCGAAATCGAGCATGCGCTGGATGGACACCTTCGCCTGCCTCGAGCACCTCGAGCAGGTTGTGCAGGCCGTTCATGGCCATCCACGGGCAGTGCGCGCAGCTCTGGCAGGTGGCTCGCACCGGCCAATGGGGGCCTCGATGAAGGTGACGCGGGCGAGCACTTCCTCATCTGGTGGGATGCCGCCGTCGGTGGCGACGATGTACTCCTTCGCCCCGAGGCGCTCGGCCGCCTGGATGATGCCGGTGGTCGAGACGGCGTCGGCCAGGTCGAGCACGGCCGCCGGGGACTCGGGGTGCACCAGGATCTTCGCGCCCGGGTGCAGCGCCTTCAGTTCCTCGAGCTGCAGGGCCTTGAACTCCTCGTGCACGACGCAGGCGGCGTTCCAGAGCAGCATGTCCGCGCCGGTGACCTTCCGGATGTAGGCGCCCAGGTGCTTGTCGGGCGCGAAGAGGATCTTCTTCCCCTGGGCGTGCAGGTGGCCCACGATCTTCTCGGCGATGCTGGAGGTGACCATCCAGTCGGCGCGGGCCTTCACCGCGGCGCTCGTGTTGGCGTAGACGACCACCACGCGGTCGGGGTGCGCGTCGCAGAAGGCCGAGAACGCGTCCGCGGGGCAGGCGAGGTCGAGCGAGCACTCCGCCGCCAGGTCCGGCATGAGCACGCGCTTCTCGGGATTCAGGATCTTGGCCGTCTCGCCCATGAAGCGAACGCCCGCCACCACGATGGTCTTGCCGGGGTGGTCGTGGCCGAAGCGCGCCATCTCGAGCGAGTCGGAGACGATGCCCCCGGATTCCTGCGCGAGGTCCTGCAGGTCCGGGTGGACGTAGTAGTGCGACACGAGCACGGCGTCCAGGGCCTTCAGCCGCGCCTTGATGCGCGCGAAAAGGGCGGGGCGCTCCTCGGGGGCGACCACGCGCGGGGGCTTGGCCGGGGCGATGCCGAGCGCGCCGTCGAAGCGCTCGAAGCGGATCTGGATGGGGGTGGCGATGGCCATGGGCTTTTCCTCTGACGATCCGATTCTGACACAGGGGGGCGGTCGCCGATTTGACCGGGGGGCTTGTGTTAAAATTCAGGCGCTTTTCCACCTAGGCGTCCGGCCGCATCGCGCGGCGGGCGCGCCCGGGCCAAGCCAGCCGGCGGAAATCCTTCCGAGGCGGCGCCGGCCCAGGGGGTCCGATTGAGGCAACTCCTCCTCCACTTCACCCAGGCGCCCGCGCCCACCTTCGCGAACTTCGTCCCCGGACGGAACGCGGAGCTGCTCGTCGCCCTGCGCGCGGCGCTCGCCGGCAACATCCCCCGCGTCCTCTATCTTTGGGGCGAATCCGGCGCCGGCAAGACCCACCTGCTGCGCGCCTACGCGCAGGCCGCCGGCGCGCCCTACGCCCCCGCCGCCGCCCACGAGGGCCCCTTCGCCGGCCACGTGCTCGCGCTCGATGACATCGAGGGCCTGCCGCCGGACCGGCAGGTGGCCCTCTTCAACGCCTTCAACGAGAACGCCTTCGACCTGCTGCTCGTGGGCGCGCACGCGGCCCCGCGCGACCTGGCCCTGCGCCGCGACCTCGCCACGCGCCTCGCCACCGGCCTCACCTACCGCGTGCTGCCGCTCACCGACGCGGAAAAGCGCGAGGCGCTCGCCGCCCACGCCCGGGCGCGCGGCTTCGCCCTGGGCGAGGAGGTCGCCTCCTACCTGCTCACGCACGCGCGGCGCGACATGCCCTCGCTCATCGAATCGCTCGACGCGCTCGACCGCTACTCGCTCGAGACCGGGCGCCCCATCACCGTGCCCCTGCTCAAGGCCGCCCTGCAACCCGAACTCAGCGAAGGCCCCGCCCCGTGAAGCTCGCCCT
>JBGAOO010000322.1:0-3862 GCA_044221765.1 Usitatibacteraceae bacterium
GGCGACCAAGCTGTGCGCGATGGGCAGCGTCATCGGGCACGAGCTCACGCACGGCTTCGATTCCGGTGGCCGCCGCTACGACGAGATCGGCCGTGCGCGCAACTGGTGGGTGAAGGATGACGAGACCAAGTTCCTCGCCCAGGCCCGCAAGCTCGTGAAGCAGGCGAACGCCTACGAGGTGCTGCCGGGACTGCACGCCAACGGCGCGCTCGGCGTCACCGAGAACCTCGCGGACGTGGGCGGGATCGCCTTCGGCTACGGCGCGCTGCGCAAGTACCTGAAGGCGCACCCGGAGGAGAACCGGAGAATCGACGGCCTCACCCAGGAACAACGCTGCTTCATCGCCTGGGCGCAGCTCTGGTCCGAGAAGTCCCGCGAGGGCTACCTGCGGCAGGTGACGGCCACGGACGCGCATTCGGCGGGCAACTACCGCGCCTACGCGCCCGCCCAGCATGAGCAGGGCTTCTACAAGGCCTTCGGCATTCGCAAGGGCGACCCGATGTGGCTCGACCCGAAGGACCGCGCCGCGATCTGGTAGCCCGGTCCCCCTGATTGAAGCTGACGCATCCACGACAAGGAGAGAACACGTGAAAGCAGACCTGCAACGCGCCGTTTCCCAAGGCCTCACGGCCGTCTTCATGCTGTCCCTGGCTTCCAGCGCCCTGGCCGACTACACCACGCGCTGCGGCAGCGATGGCGGGCGCTATCGCACCTGCCGGCTTTCCTCGCCGGGCTACGTGTCGGTCGAGCGCAAGATCTCCGGCGCGAGCTGCGACAAGGGCCGCAGCTGGGACTACACGCGCCGGGAGATCTGGGTGGACCACGGCTGCGAGGCCGATTTCCGGGTGGAGACGCAGGACGGCGATTCGGGCTCCTCGCGCGAGGACCGGAACAAGGCGGCGGCGGTCGTCGGCGTGCTCGCCGGGGCGGCGATCCTCGGCGCGATGGCCAGCAACAAGGACCACGTGGACGACTACAAGTACCGCGACGAGAACTACTACGGTCCGCGCCACAACTCGTATGTCCCGGGCTGGATGGTGGGGACCTTCAGCGGCTACAACCCCATGTACGGCGCCGAAGTCACCATGACCATCAATCGCGACGGCCGCGTCACCGCGGATTCCCAGGGCAGGACCTTCCGCGGCTACATCAACGACGAGCAGCTCCACGTGGGCGGTGCGGTCTTCTCCATCGACCAGACGCGCAACGGCTTCGTGACGGCCCAGCGGGGCGAGCGGCACAACGAGGTCCGCTACCGCCGCATCAACTAGGCGCGCCGGCATCGCGGCGGGCCCCGGCGCCAGCCCGTCGCGCCGGGGCCGGTCGAGAGCGTTCTTCGTCTCAGCCACGTGCGGGCGACGGTGTGCCCGATTTTCAGGCAACGATTTCCGGCCAGAGGGAGAACGGCCCCGAACGCCCCGGTTATCCACAGCGTTATCCCCGCGATCTGTGGAGAACTCGGGCGCGGTCGGTGGCTTATCGCCGCGTCCTGCGGCCACACTCCCAACGGCATTCCGTGTATAATATACGTATATTACACGAAAGCCGTCCCGCATGGCCGCCTCCCGCTACGACGAACGCTCCATCCGCGTCCTGAAGGGCCTCGAGCCCGTCAAGGAACGCCCGGGGATGTACACCCGGACCGACACGCCCCTGCACATCATCCAGGAAGTGATCGACAACGCCGCCGACGAGGCGCTCGCCGGCTGCGCGAAGGCGATCACGGTCACTCTGCATGCCGACCGCTCGGTGAGCGTGGAGGACGACGGCCGCGGCATCCCCGTGGGCGAGCACCCGGAGGAGAAGGTGCCCACGGTCGAGGTCGTGTTCACGCGCCTGCATGCCGGCGGCAAGTTCGACAAGAAGTCCGGCGGCAGCGCCTATGCCTTCTCGGGCGGCCTGCACGGCGTGGGCGTCTCCGTGACGAACGCGCTTTCCCGGCGCCTGGAGGTGCGCGTGAAGCGCGACGGCGCGGCCTATTCGCTCGCCTTCGAGGACGGCTTCCTCGTCGAGAAGCTGAAGAAGACAGGCCCGGCGCCCGCGAAGCAGACCGGCACCTGGGTGCGTGCCTGGCCGGACGCGAAGTACTTCGACAGCGATCGCATCAAGCGCGCCGAGCTCGAGCACCTGCTGCGCGCGAAGGCCGTGCTGCTGCCGGGGCTGCTCATGCGCCTCACCGACGAGGCCACCGGCGAATCCCGCGAATGGCAGTACGAGGGCGGGATGGCCGCCTACCTCCAGGAAAGCCTCGCGGGCGAGGAGGGCGTGGCGAGCCCGGTGATCGTGGGCGAGTCCTTCTGCGGCGCGGGCGACGCGCAGTTCGCGCAGGGCGAGGGCGCCTCGTGGGCCATCGCCTGGACCGAGGGCGGCGGCGGCGGCGAGTCCTACGTGAACCTCATCCCGACGGTCGAGGGCGGCACGCACGAGTCGGGCCTGAAGTCCGGCGTCTTCGAGTCGATCCGCGAGTTCTGCCTGCACCACGAGCTGCTCACGCGCGGGGTGATCCTCCAGACCGAGGACGTGTGGAAGAACCTGCGCTTCGTGCTCTCGGTGCGCATGCTCGACCCGCAGTTCCAGGGGCAGACGAAGGCGAAGCTCAACTCGCGAGAGGCGGTGAAGCTCGTCGCCTCGCGGCTGAAGGACCCGCTCGATGCCTGGCTCAACCAGCATGTCGAGGCGGGCAAGAGGATCGCCGAGCTCGCGATCCGCGCGGCGGTGGCGCGCCAGAAGGCGGGCAAGGCCGCCGAGAAGCGCCGCGGCTCGGGCGTGGCGGTGCTGCCGGGCAAGCTCACCGACTGCGAGAGCGAGGAGATCGGCCGCAACGAGCTCTTCCTGGTCGAGGGCGATTCCGCCGGCGGCTCGGCGCGGCAGGGCCGCGACCGGCACTTCCAGGCCATCCTGCCGCTGCGCGGCAAGATCCTGAACACCTTCGAGGTCGACCCGACGCAGATCTACGCGAACAACGAGGTGCACGACATCGCGGTCGCGCTGGGCATCGAGCCGCACGCGCTCGCCGAGAAGGACAAGGCGCTCGGCGGCCTGCGCTACGGCAAGGTCATCATCATGGCCGACGCGGACGTCGACGGCTCGCACATCCAGACGCTGCTGCTCGCGCTCTTCTTCCGGCACTTCCCGGGACTGCTCGCGAACGGGCACATCTTCGTGGCGCAGCCGCCGCTCTACTGCGTGAAGGTGGACGCGCAGGGCAAGAGCCGGCCCGAGCGGCGCCTGTACGCCCTCGACGAGGGCGAGCGCGACGCCATCCTCGCCAAGCTCGAGGACGAGAAGGTGCGCGAGGGCGCGATCCACGTGGGCCGCTTCAAGGGCCTGGGCGAAATGAACCCCGAGGAGCTGCGCGAGACCACGATGAACCCGGACACGCGCCGGCTGCTCCCCCTCACCGTCTCGGCCGAGGTGCTGGCCGACACCCACCGCATGTTCACGCTCCTCATGGGCAAGGGCGAGGCCGCCTCGCGCCGCAGCTGGATGGAAGAGCAGGGCAACCGGGTGGAAGCCGATGTCTAGGAAGACCATGCCCGACGACAAGACCCCCGACCTTTTTTCGGCCGCGCCCGCGGGCTCGCCGCCGTCCGTGCCGCCCGCGCCCCCCGCGAATGCCGCGGCCGGCGAAGCCGAGCTGCCCCTGGCGCAGTTCGCCGAAAGCGCCTACCTCGCGTACGCGATGAGCGTGGTGAAGGGCCGCGCGCTGCCCGCCGTGGAGGACGGCCAGAAGCCCGTGCAGCGCCGCATCCTCTTCGCGATGCGCGAGCTCGCCAACCGCCACGACGCGCCTTTCAAGAAGTCCGCGCGCATCGTGGGCGACGTGATCGGCAAGTACCACCCGCACGGCGATTCCGCCGTG
>JBGAOO010000323.1:0-3856 GCA_044221765.1 Usitatibacteraceae bacterium
TGCCCGCGCCGGAGGTCGCCGTGACGATCATGTCCATGGCGGCCACGTGCCGGTCGGCGCTCGAGGAGAGGAAGAGCTTCGCGTCGGGCGTCTCCTTGAGGATCGAGCCCTTGAGCGAGAGGAGCTTGGCGGTCTCGGGCGAGACCAGGTACACCTCCTCGGCCACCATCGCGAGCAGCCGCGCGCACACCGAGCCGATGGCCCCCGTGGCGCCCACCACCATCGCCTTGAAGTGGACCTTCTCGCCCTTGTGCGAGGCGGGCACCAGGCCCAGGCGCCTCACGGCGTCGTGCGCGGCCCAGAGCGCGCCCGAGGCGCTGTAGCTGTTGCCCGTGGTGATGGGCAGGGGCGCGCGCCGCGCGACGGTGAGGCCCGCATCGCCCACCACCTTCGTGAAGGCGCCCAGGCCCATGATCTGCGCGCCCAGGCTCCTCGCCACGCGCGCGGCATCGAGCAGGCGCCGGTACGTGAACTCGGGGCTGTGCTGCATGATCTCGCGCGGGGTGCCGCCCACGGAGATGAGCCAGCCCTCGCACTCCACGCCCGTGGGCGACTTGATGCCGGTCACCTTCGAGTAGACGAAGGGCGGGGCGTAGGCCATCGCCTTCTCCACGGCGTCCATGAACAGCGGCGGGGCCACGTGCGAGAGCAGCTCGATGGGCTTGATGTTCTTGAAGTACTCCTGCGAGAGCGGGTGGATCACGAAGGCGAAGCGGTTCACGCGCTTGAAGCCGTTCGGGTAGATGACGCGCGGCTCCAGGCCCAGGCCGGTGATGATCTCCAGGTAGTCGTCCTCGAGCAGGTCCTCGGGCGCCTTGTGGCGCGCGGCGATGATCATCGCGTCCAGCAGGCTCGGGGCGAGCACGTGGCCGGCGTACACCGGCGCGCCGTCGATCACCAGGTGCACGCCCTTCCTCTTGAACTCCGCGATGCGCCGGTCGTTCACCGTCGAGGTGACGATCGTCTTGCCGGCGAGGTCCTCGAGCTCGTACTCGTCCAGCTCGTGCACCGGCGCCACGATGACGGTCGCCTCCTGCATCGCCCGGCGCAGCACGAAGTGGCGCCACTCGCGCGCCACCAGGTTGTCGGTGAGGGCCTCGGGCACGCGGTCGGTGAGGTAATGCGCCCCGCCCGCGTACCGCTCGAGCGCCTCCAGCGAGCCGAGCATCCTCGGCACGCCCAGCTGCAGCAGCGCGTCGGCGAACTCCAGGTTCGGCGTGTACTCCGCCATCGCCTGCGCGAGCTTGTAGTTGGTGGAGCCGGAGAAGAAGAGGACGCGGGCGTTGTTGAAGTAGTCGCCCAGGCGCGACTGCACCTGGCGCAGCGCCCATTCCTGCAGGATGTCGCCCAGGCGCCCGCCGGTGGTCACGGGCACGCGCGAGACCCCGTGCGCCAGGCGCGCGCTTTCCTTCTCGACGAAGCGCCGGCTGCCGACCGTGTAGGCGTCCTTCACCACGCCCAGGCCCAGGGCCGCGGCGTGGTCCTGCCAGTGCGCGAGCAGCTTCACCGCCCGCTCGGTGCTGCCGTTGGTGCCGATGCGCCGCACGTGCAGCGCCTTGCCCAGGAAGCGGGTGGTGAACTCGAAGTCCTGCGCGCCGGCGCCCAGGCTGATGCCGACCACGGTCTTCATGTCCGTCCCGTCCGAGCCTTGCCAAGGGTCACGTTGCCTCATCCACCCGCCCGGACTTTGATCCAAGTCGACTAACCCTCGGGAAACCGTGGCCCGCGCGGGGCGAATCGGGCAAGCTGCCCGCATCGGCAGGGACTGCCTGGAGTGGCGCGGATGGAGATGCCGGCTGTCGTCGGGGACATGGTGCGGTCCGTGGGGCTTTCCACGGCCATGAAGGCCGCGGGCGTGGTGACGGGGCTGCTGCCCATCCCGCAGCCGACCCTGCTCGTGGGCCCGGGCGCGAGCGCGCGGCTGGGCGAGGCCCTGGCCGGCTTCGGCCACCGGCGCATCCTCCTCGTGACCGACCGGGTCGTCGCGAAGCTCGGCCTGGCGAAGGCGCTCACGCAGGCGCTCGAGCGCGGCGGCGCCGACTACGTGGTGTTCGACGGCATCTCCGCCGACGCGCCCGTGGCGGAGATCGAGAAGGGCATCGCCTTCTACAACGCGCGCGGCTGCGACGCGATCGTCGCGGTGGGCGGCGGCTCGCCCATGGACGCGGCCAAGGTCATCGGCTACGCGGTCGCCAACCGCAAGCACCCGACGAAGCTGGTCGGGTATTTCAAGGGGCTGCGCGCGCCCCCGCCCCTCTACGCCGTGCCCACCACCTCGGGCACCGGCTCGGAGGTGACGGTCGCCGCGGTGATCTCGGACCCGGCGAGCGGCCGCAAGCTGGTGATCGCCGACACGCGCCTGGTGCCGGCCATGGCCGCGCTCGATGCGGACCTGCTCACCGGCCTGCCCGCGGACGTGACCGCGGCCACGGGCATGGACGCGCTCACCCACGCCGTCGAGGCCTTCATCGGCCAGTGGGCCACCGACCACACCGACCGCCTGGCGCTCGCGGCGGTGGGGCTCATCTACGCGAACCTGCCTTTGGCCTGCAGCCGCCCGCGCGACCTCCAGGCGCGCGAGCGCATGGCCCTCGCCGCGACCTATGCCGGCCTCGCCTTCACGCGCGCCAACGTGGGCTACGTGCACGCCATCGCGCACCAGCTCGGCGGCCGCTATCACACGCCGCACGGGCTCGCCAACGCGATCGTGCTGCCCCACGTCCTGCGCTTCCTCGCGCCCGCCGTGACGCGGCGCCTGGCGCTGCTCGCCGTCGCCGCCCGCGTGGGCAAGCCCGGCGAGAAGCCCGCGCTGCTCGCGAAGAAGTTCCTCGACTCCGTGGTGGCCCTGAACCGCGAGCTGGGCATTCCCGAGACGCTCGCGGCGCTCGAGGAGAAGGACATCCCGGCGCTCGCGAAGGCGGCCTGCTGGGAGGCGGACACGAACTACCCCGTGCCCCGGTACATGTCGCCCGAGACCTGCGAGGGCGTGGTCCGCGCCATCCTGCCCCCGGTCCGAAGGCCCACCCGCAAGTCCGGCGGCCAGCCCGCCCGGAAGCCCGCACGCCGGCGGTAGGGCCATGGAGTCGATCGACCCGATCCGACGCAACAAGGTCAGGATCGCCGGCAATCCGCAGGCGGCGCGCACCCTCGTCTTCACCCACGGCTTCGGCACGGACCAGCACGCCTGGGACGCGATCGTCCCCGCCTTCGAGCGCGACTTCCGGATCGTGCTCTACGACGTGATGGGCATGGGCGGCTCCGACGCCGACGACTTCGTCCGCCGCCAGCACGAGTACCTGAACCTCCAGTCGTACGCGCGCGACCTGCTCGACATCTGCCGCGCGCTGGACGTGAAGGATGCCGTGGGCATCGGCCACTCGGTGGGGGCGATGATCACGCTCCTCGCCTCGATCCGGGGCCCGGCGCACTTCTCGCGGCTCGCCCTCATCGGCGCCTCGCCCCGCTACCTGGACGACGAGGGCTATCGCGGCGGCTTCAGCAAGCACGACATCGCCGAGATGTACCGCGCCATCACGCTCGACTACCCCGCCTGGGCCGGCCAGTTCGCGCCGGTCACCATGGGCACGCCGCGCTCGCCGCGGTTCGCCGAGGCCTTCGCGCGCAGCCTGCAGGCGATGCCGAAGTCGCACGCCCTCACCCTCGCCTGCGCCATCTTCCAGTCGGACCACCGGCACGAGCTCGAGCGCGTGGACAAGCCCACCCTGCTCATCCAGGCGAGGGCCGACGCGGCCGTGCCGGAGGAAGTGGCGCACTACCTGCACGAGCACCTCCGCGGCAGCGAGCTTCGACTGATCGAGGCCACCGGGCACCTGCCGCACATCAGCGCGCCGCAGGC
>JBGAOO010000008.1:0-29928 GCA_044221765.1 Usitatibacteraceae bacterium
GGGGGTGGTGCGGCAATGTAATCGCATCGCCCCGGAACGGAAAGGGCCCCTGCGCCTCGCGGCCAGGGGTCCTTCCCTTTCGGTGCCAGGCGCGAACCGCGCTACCCGCAAGTCCCCACCCACCCGCAAGCACTGCAGAAATCGCAGCCGTCCTTGCGGATGACGGTCATGTTCCCGCACTCGCCGCACTTCGTGCCCTTCATGAGCGCGGGCTCGTCGCCGCGGCGGGGCGACTCGAGGATGCCCATCTCCTGCTTCGGGTAGCCCTTCTCGTCGAGCACGCCGAGCATCGAGTAGCGGTGGATCACCAGGCGCGCCAGGTACGCGACGGTGGAGGGCCAGTTCTGCTGGCGGCGCTCGCCGGGCACGAAGGCCATGAAGTCGCCCAGGGGCTCGCTGTAGTCCAGGAGCTTCCGGAGCTTCATGCCGATCCAGGCCGGGTCCATCACGCGCATGTCGAGCGAGAGCAGCTTCGCCAGGCCGTCGAGCGCGCGCGGGTAGTGCCCCGAGAGCCACATCGAGTAGGGCCGCGTGCCGCCGTCGGGCATGTGCATCTCCTTCAGGCCCATCACGAACTCCTCGCCCGAGGCGGGGTTCGCGATGTCCACCGTCCAGGCGAGCGTGCCGTCGGTGCCGGTGCGCGGCTCCTCCAGGCTGAAGAGCGCATCGAGCAGGGGCGAGGCGCCCGGGTCGTCGAAGGCCTTCAGCGATTCACCGCGCCACCGCACCACCTGGCCCAGCGCCGAGACCATGCTGGGCACGCGCTTCTTCTCGCCGTGCGGGGGCATGCGCATCTCGAAGCCGTCGTCGCCCACGGTGAGCGCGAGCGCGTCGAGCTTCATCTTGAGCCAGGAGCGGTCGTTGGCGCGCATGTCCATCGACAGCGTCTTCGCCACCGCGCCCAGGCCGCGCGGCTGCTCGGCGCCGTTCACCCACACCTCGAACGGGAAGGCGCGGTTCGCCTCGCCCTCGACGTGGCCGATGAAGAGCGCGAACTTGCCCACGGGCGAGTCGATCGGTCCACGCCGGGTTGCCCTCGGGCAGCTCCGGGCGGCCGGGCCAGCGCAGGCTCGCGAGCACCGGCTCGGGCAGCGTCTTGATGGCGAGGCGCCGTTCATCGTCTTCCGGCAGGCTCACCACGGCCTTGGCCTCGACGGGCTTCGCGGGCTCCGTGGAGAGCACCGAGCCCAGCACGCTGTTGGGCCGGTAGGTGGCCAGGCCCTTGAGGCCCGCCTTCCACGCCGAGAGGTAGAGCCCCTCGAATTCCGTGTAGGGGTAGTCCTCCAGACGCACGTTCACCGTCTTGCTGATGCTGGTGTCCACGAACAGGGCCACCGCGGCCACCATCGCCTTGTGGGCCTCCGCGGAGATCTCGAGCGCGGTCACGAACCACGAGGGCGGTTCGTCGTCGCCGTTCAGGTGCTTGTACAGGCGGAAGGCGTGGTCCTCGACGCGGAACTCCTGGTGCGTGCCGTCGGCCATGCGCTTCTTGCGCGTGTACGTCCAGGAGAAGGGCGGCTCGATGCCGTTGGAGGCGTTGTCGGCGAAGGCGAGCGAGATGGTGCCCGTGGGCGCGATGGACATCAGGTGCGAGTTGCGGATGCCGTGCTTGCGGATCCGGTCCTTCACCTCCTGCGGCAGGCGCGAGGCGAAGTTGCCGCCGGAGAGGTAGAGGTCGGCGTTGAAGAGCGGGAAGGCGCCGCGCTCGCGCGGCGAGCTCCACGCTCGCCTCGTAGGCGCGGTCGCGCAGGTACTCGCTGATCTTCGAGCCCATGGCGCGGGCCTCGTCCGTGTCGTAGGCGAGGCGCAGCATGAGGGGCGTCGCCCAGCCCCGTGAAGCCCAGGCCGATGCGGCGCTTGGCGGCGGCCTCCTTCTTCTGCTGCGCGAGCGGCCACGGCGTCACGTCCAGCACGTTGTCAGCATACCCGGATGGAGACGTCGACCACCTTGCCGAAGCCTTCGAAATCGAAGCTGCAGTCGCGGGCGAAGGGGTTCCTCACGAAGCGCGCGACGTCGATGGAGCCGAGGCAGCAGCAGCCGTAGGACGGAAGCGGCTGCTCGCCGCAGTTCGGGGCCGTTCGCCTCGAAGGCGTGCACGTCGGAGATCAGTGCAGGTTGTTGTCGCGGTTGATGCGGTCGCGAGGAACGTGGTTCATGCCGGGCTCGGCGTGGTCGTAGGTCCGCGAGCGCATCGTAGCGCTTCGAGGTCCCACAGGTCGTGGACGGCCTTCACCTTGCGTGCCCGTAGACCCGCAGCCCGTCGCCGCGCTGGTAGGCGCCGGCGTCCTTCACTTCCTGCGGAGGGCTCGGCGCGGTGCGGACGGAAACGCTCGACTTCCACGGAGCCCGCTTCGACGGCGCGCATGAAGCGCGTGAAGTCCGTCACGCCCACGGGAGACGTTGAAGTTGGTGAGAGTCGCCGAAGTGTCCTTGGCGTGGATGAAGCGCTCGATGTCCGGGTGGTCGCGACGCCGGGAAGCACGCCCATCTGGGCCTCGCGGCGCGCCGCATCCCGGCCGAGGACGGCCTCATCCCGTCTCGCAGCTCTGGTCGAAGGTAGCCTTCGGCGCATGTACGACGAGCCCGCGGTGGTCGTTGAGCGCGCTCGCGCGCGAGTCGGTGCCCTTCACCCACGCGCCTTCGGGGCGTGATGGTGGAAAAGTCGTGGCCTTCACGCCGCTGCCACGGCGCATGGTCTCGGCCGCCTCGGCCAGGGCGGTGTAGATGCCGGGACGGCCCCATCCACCACCTCGGTGATGGAATCGCCCACGGGCTGCACGACTCGCAGTTGATGTTGTCGCGGTTGATGCGGTCGAGGAAGAGGTGCCGGCGGCGGACATGATGCGTCCTGCGCGCGCGGGGATGAGGCCGTCGCCGCGCTTTCCTGGGCTCGCGGGAACTCCACGTCGCCGTTTCCCAGAAGGCCCGGCGTTGAAGTTGGTGAGGTCCTCGGCCTCGTTCGGGTGGTGCGCCAGGCCTTGCGCGCGACGCGCGCGCGGACCTCGCGGATGGTGGTCTCGCCGTCCTTGGCGTACTTCACCCACGCGCCCTCTCGGATGGAGCTGAAGTCGTAGCCCTGGGCCGGCAGGGTGGAAATGTCCGCGACGGGACGGATCTCGGTGATGGAGGCCACGGCGAAGCAGTTGATGAGGGTGGCGGTGACCCCTCGAGTTGATGCGGCCGGCGTCCGTTCTCCTGGGCCTCGAGTTTCGCCTCCCAGAAGGCGACGCTCGTTCTCGTGCGCAGGCGGAGCTGGTGATTCTCCGCAGGTCCCCCCTTGAAAACTTCGGTTGATCTGGATCAACTAGATCGTGCGGGAATTGTCGCACGGGATATCCCCCCAACATTTTGTGACCTTTCGCGGAAATATTCAAGTCCCCTTTCTGGTTTCTCAAGTGGCGTCCCTAGCGCAACGGCTGGATATCCTGATTTGGCGATCAAGCAATGTGAAGGAAGTCGCGACCCTTGCTGGGGGCGGTTGTTTCTGGTGCCTGGAAGCCGTTTTCGACCAGCTCGCCGGGGTGCAAAGCGTCGAATCGGGCTACATGGGGGGGCACACCCCCTCCCCGACCTACGAGGACATCTGCACGGGCACGACGGGCCACGCGGAGGTGGTCCGGATCACGTTCGACCCGGCGGTGGTGAGCTTCCGGGACCTGCTGGCGGTCTTCTTCACCATCCACGACCCGACCACGCCCGACCGGCAGGGCAACGACCGCGGCACGCGGTACCGGTCGGCGATTCTTCCACGCCGGAGCAGGAGGCCTCGCGCGCGAGACGATCGCCAGCCTTTCGGCGAAGGCGCTCTGGTCGGACCCGATCGTGACCGAGGTCGTCCCCGCGGGCACCTTCCACCAGGCCGAGGACTACCACCAGGAATACTTCGCGCGCGTGGGCTCGCAGAATCCGTACTGCACCTTCGTGGTGGAGCCGAAGGTGGCCAAGTTCCGCAAGCACTTCGTCGACCGGCTGAAGAAGTAGGGACGCTCCCTGGGGACTGTCCCCGATTCGGCCCCGCCGGGTAGAATCGCGCTTCCATGCGGTTCTCCCGTTTCCTTCGCATCGTCTCCACGGTGGGTCGCCACGGTCTCGACGAGTTCCTCGTCGGCCCCGGCAGCGGCCTTGCGCGCCTCGCCTTCCGCGTCGCCTTCTTCTGGCGCGATGCGTCGGCCCCGCGGGGGGTGCGCCTGCGCCTGGCGCTCCAGGAGCTCGGGCCCATCTTCGTGAAGTTCGGCCAGCTCCTGTCGATCCGGCCGGACCTGGTGCCCACCGACATCACCGAGGAGCTCTCGAAGCTGCAGGATGCGGTGCCGCCCTTCCCGCGCGAGCAGGTGATCGCGCAGCTGGAGCGCGCCTATGGCAAGCCGCATGCGGAGGTGTTCCGCTCCTTCGACCTCGCTTGCATAGCGAGCGCCTCGGTGGCGCAGGTGCATTTCGCGGTGCTGCCCGACGGACGCGAGGTGGCGGTGAAGATCCTGCGCCCCGGCATCGACCGGACGATCGCGCAGGACGTGGCCCTGCTGCACGTGCTCGCCGGCCTCATCGAGCGCTGGTTCCCGGAGGGCGATCGCCTGCGGCCGCAGGAGGTGGTGGTCGAGTTCGAGAAGACCATCCACGACGAGCTCGACCTCGTGCGCGAGGCGGCCAGCATGAGCGCGGTGCGCCGCAACTTCGAAGGCAGCCCCATCCTCTACGTGCCCGAGCCGCACTGGGACTGGTGCACGCGCGAGGTGATGGTGATGGAGCGCATCGACGCCATCCCCGTGAACGACCTGGAGGCGATCCGCGCGGCGGGGTTGGACATTCCCCAATTGGGCCGGAACGGCGTGGAGGTGTTCTTCACGCAGGTGTTCCGCGACGGCTTCTTCCACGCCGACATGCACCCGGGCAACATCTTCGTCGCGCGCGACGGCCGCTACTGCGGCATCGACTACGGGATCATGGGCACGCTCTCGGACGCGGACAAGAACTACCTGGCGCTCAACTTCATCGCCTTCTTCAACCGCGACTACCGGGCCGTGGCGCAGGCGCACCTGGACGCGGGCTGGATCCCGCCGGGCACGCGCGTGGACGATTTCGAGGGTGCCATCCGCGCGGTGTGCGAGCCCATCTTCGACAAGCCGCTGCGCGAGATCTACTTCGGCCGCGTGCTCATGCGCCTGTTCGAGGTCTCCCGCCGCTACCGCATGGACGTGCAGCCGCAGCTCGTGCTGCTCTACAAGACGCTGCTGCAGGTGGAGGGGCTCGGCCGGCACCTGGACCCGGACCTGGACCTGCGCCGCACCGCGCAGCCCATCCTCGCGCGCTGGATGAACGAGCAGGTGGGCCCGAAGGGCCTGTGGAAGCGGCTGCGGCGCGAGGCGCCGCAGTGGTCGAAACTCCTGCCCGAGCTGCCGCGCCTCGCGCACAAGATCCTCTCGGACGACGCGCCCGGGCGCCTGGAGCGCGCGATCCTCCTGCTCGAACGGTCGCAGCGCCGGCAGTCGCGCATCCTGCTCGCCATCGCGGTCATCCTCTTCGCGATGGTCGCGGGCGTGATCGTGCGCGGCCTCTAGCCGCGCAGTTTCTGCGTGAAGGCGGCGGGCTCCTCCCGCGCCTGCCGGATGGCCCGCTCGATCGCGGGCGCCGCCACGAAGGCGTCGAAGGCACGCTCGAGCTTCGCGTCGCCGCCGGCGAACCTCGCGCGCCAGGCCGAGAGGTCCACCCGCTTCCTCGCCTCCTCCGGCGGCAGCCCGCTCGCCGCCGCCTTGCGGGCCTGCGCGACGATCTCGCCGAGCAGCTCCCGCACCTGCCGCAGGTACGCGCGGTCGCGCTGCGGCGCGCCGTGCGCGAGGAACAGCGTGTCCGCGGGCAGGGCATCGAGCGCCGCGAGCGTCTCGATCCACGCCGCGTAGTAGGAGCCGAACATGAACGGCACGGGCCACACCAGCAGGTCGCCCGTGGCGACGATGCGCTCCTTCGGCAGGAACACCACCGCGTCGCCGCGGGTGTTGGCGAGGCCCAGCCAGCGGATCTCGATGGTGCGCTCGCCGCGGCGCAGCACGAGCCGGTCGCGGAAGGTGACGGCGGGCGGCTCCCGCTTCACCTCGGCCAGGTCGGGCAGCGCGGCGCGGTACATCGCGACCACCTCGGCCAGGCGCTGGCGGCGCTCGGGGGCGAGGGGCTTGCCGTCGCCGTCCAGGCCGCTCTCCACGGACTTCGCGTAGGTCTCGGTGGTGCGGCGGTTCGCCTCCAGGTTCGCCGCCATCGGCGCGTAGACCTGCTCGAGGATGTCGGTGCGCGTGTCCTCGTGCGAGACGAACTCCACGCCGGGCCAGAGCTCGCGGTAGACGCCGTTGCCGCCCACGTGGTCGTTGTGCCAGTGCGTGTTCACGACGTAGCGCACCGGCTTCGTCGTGAGCTTGCCCAGCTCGCGCGCCATGATCCTCGCGCTGGAGGGCAGCAGGCCCGAGTCGACCACCACCACGTCCTCGTCGTTCACGATGAAGAGCGCGTTGCCCTCGATCGGGTCGGCGAGCGGGTCGCGCCACACGAAGCCGTGCACACCCTCGGCCAGCGTGACGATGTCCCACGCCTTCGGGACGTAGGTGGCCTCGGCCGCCAGCGCGAGGCAGGCGAGGGCGATCGCGGCGAAGCGGGGCGGCAGGCGCATGGCGGCCCTCCGGGCAGGACGATGCCGCCGTGATAGCACGCGCCCGCGCGGCGGACGGTCACCGTGTGTTGCGGCTCCTTCGCGCGCGGCGCTAGCGCAGCAGCGTCTCGAGGATCTCGCGCTTCTCGATGCAGCGCGGGTCGTCCCAGCACGGGCGGTAGGTCTTCACGGCCTTGCCGTCCTTCGAGATCACGATTTCCCACGGTCGCTTCATCAGCACCGCGTGCACGTAGCTCGCGAAGGCTTCCGCGAAATCGTCGCCGGGGCCGGTCGAGCCGTAGAGCGTGGGGAAGTTGGTGCGGTCCAGGCTCTCGTAGGCGGCGGGCATGTCCTTCGCCTCGAGCTTCGCGCCCAGGTAGTAGACGACGGAGGCGCGCAGCGGGAACTCCCGCTCGAAGCGCGAGACGTACTTGTCCGCCGCGCGGTCGATGGTCCACGACAGGTCGAAGTAGGGCAGGCGCCGCCCCACGGGCGAGGCCTTGGGCGGCTCGTCCCAGCGCGGGTGGATCGGGCGGCTCGCGGCGAGCACGTGCCCGAGCTCGTGCAGCAGGATGTAGCGGATGGCCCCGCGCCGGTCGTCGCTCGCGGCCTCCTCGATGCGCGCCTCGAGCTTCCACCCCGGCTGGGGCTTGAAGGGCGTGTTCTCCTTCCACGTGGCCCAGGCATTGGCGGTGAACTTCCCGAGCACCTTCGCGTCGAGCACGATGTAGGCGCCGGCCGGCTGGTCGGGCACGTCGAAGTAGAGGTCGGTGTAGCCGGTGCCGCCCAGGTCGTCCACGAAGTAGACGCCGGCGAACGTGCCGCCCAGGAGCTTCCTCACCACCGGCGGCAGGTCGGCCACGGCCCCGCGCACGTCGGCCAGGAAGTCGTCGGTGAGCCGGCTCGCGGCGGGCCTTTCCGGAAAGCCGTTCAGCCGGTTGTCCAGGCCCAGGTACTCGACGAGCCCGGCCGGCGCGGGGCCCAGGCGCTCGACGACGGGCTTCGCCAGCTGCGGCGCCCAATGGCCGAGCGTGCGCACGGGGTGGGCCCGCAGCGCCTTCAGCAGGCAGGCCTTGTCGGTATCGGCGCAAGCGGCGTGCGCCGGCGGCGGCAGGCTGGCGGCGAATAGGAGGAGCACGGTGGCGAGCGCGGTCTTCATGCAGGGCGGTCCGGGGCAGGGCGTAAACGATCCTAGCATCGCGAAGCGGCCAGCCGCGAAATGCGGAATCTTCCCTATGTGCCGCGGCCGGGGCGGTCGCAGACTGCGCCGCTCCACCATCGATTTCGGGGGCTCTCGATGAAACCCGCCTGTCCCGTCCTGCTGCGCGGCCTCGCCGCGGCGGCCGCGCTCGCCGCGGCGCTGCCCGCGTCCGCCGTCTACGTCTTCAACTCGATCGACTACCCGGGCGCGGTGTTCACCGACGTGCGCGGGCTCAACAACGCCGGGCGCCTGGCCGGCTACGCGAGCTTCGACGGCGTGAACTTCTTCAGCTTCTCCTACGCGGGCGGCGTGTTCTCCGCGCTGCCGGCCTCGCCGGTGCCGGTGAGCGCGCTGGCGATCAACGACGCGGGGACGATCGTGGGCTCGAGCACCGTGGCGCCCGCGCCCGAGCGCGGCTTCATCCTGAACGGCACGACCTACACGCTGTTCTCGCGGCCGGGCTGGACGAACACCGAGGCGCGCGCGGTGAGCAACTCGGGCCTGGTGACGGGCTTCTCCTACGACACGGGCGCGGGCGGCACCTTCCTCAACAGCTCGGGCTTCATCTACAACCCGGTGACGACGACCTTCACCGACATCACGATCCCGGGCTCGGTCTTCACCATCGCGCAGGGCATCAACAACGCGGGCCAGGTCGTGGGCAGCGCGAGCATTCCCGGCTCGGGCGGGCAGGGCTTCCTGCGCCAGCCGGGCGGGACGGTGAACCTCTTCCAGATCGCCGGCGGCTCCACGCGCGCGCGCGGCATCAACGACACCGGCCTCATGACGGGCTGGGTGGTGACCGGCGGCACTGCGCAGGGTTGGGTGGGCGACTCGCTCGGCTACCAGCTCCTCATGGTGCCCACGGCGGGAGCCACCTACCCCGAAGCCATCAACAACGCGGGGCAGGTGAGCGGCCTGTGGACCGATGCCGCGGGCACCATCACGCGCGGCTTCATCGCGACGCCCGTCTCCATGCCCACGGGCACGACCTCCGGCGGCGCGTACGTGTTCTCCGTGGACGTGGTGCCCAACGTGCCGATCTTCATCGACCCGGTGGTCGCCGTGGGCTACGACTACAAGCTCGGCAAGGACAACCCGCGCATCGCCACCGTGCGCCTGCCCATCGGCATCGGCGACAGCCTCTATCGCCTGCAGGTGGAAGGGAAGAAGTTCACGCTCGCCGGCGGCGACCTCTTCGACTTCCGCGCGAACGGCTTCAGGAAGGGCGTGAAGGCCTTCCGCGTGAGCTGCATCGAGGTGGAGGCGATGCTCGACCCGGCCAACCCGCAGGCCTTCCCCACCGAGCTCACCTTCGTGGCCGCCGGCAAGTTCACCGGCACCCAGAAGCCGATCACGCGCGACACGTCGAAGGGCGGCAAGGACCGGTGCCTCGCGGGCGACCAGGACGACGACGAAGGCGACGACGACGATGACAAGGACGGCAAGGGCCGCGATCGCGACGACTGAGCGCCGCGGCGTGACTGCGGGCCGGGCGGCCTAGCGGTCGTCCAGCTCGAGCAGCACGGGCTGGTGGTCCGAGTACGTCGTGTCCGTGTCCACGCGCACCTGGCGCACGCGCGTGGCGAGGTCCTCGCTCACGTAGATGAAGTCGCAGCAGTAGGGCCGCTTGGCATAGCGGTCGTCGTGCACGCAGAAGGTGGGGTCGTGCGCGCGCCGGCCGTTCACGAGCGGCCAGGCATCGCGGTAGGCCGGACCGCCGCTCGCGCGCGGCGCCTGGATCGCGTCGTACGACGGATCCTCCGGCGGGAAATTGAAGTCGGCCGTGAGCACGGAAGACACGGTCTGCGCCGTGACATCGAACGGCCCGCGCCCTTCGGTCGACCGGCCGGGCCGCCGGGCGCGGTCGCAGGCCTCGTCGTGCAGCTCGCGCAGGGCCTTCGCCTGCGCGGCGCGCTGCACCTTCGAGTAGTACTCCAGGTGCGTGGTCGTGACGCGCAGCGGCCCCATCGGCGTGCGCAGCGTCGCCTCGATCGCCACGCGCGGCATGGAAGTGACGCCCGGGTCGGCGGGCCAGGGCAGCAGGTGGCGCCGAACGGAGGCGACCGGCAGGCGGGTGAGGATGAGGTTGCCGAAGCGCCGCCGCCGGCCGGGCCCCTCGACATCCACGCCGTAGCCCTCGAGGGCCGTGAAGCCCGGCAGCAGCGAGGCCAGGCGCTCGAACTGGTTCGCCTCGTCGTTGCCCGCGAGCGCCGGGTAGTTGTCGGCGACTTCCTGGAGGTTGAGCACATCGAAGTCGGCCATCGACCGCGCGTGCGAGACGATGCGGGCCAGGTCCACGCGCCCGTCCAGGCCGCAGCCCCACTGGATGTTCCAGGTGATGAGCTTCATGGGGAAAAAGTCCTCGGTTCGCCCGGATTCTGCCAGATTCGCTGCGCACGATCCGCCCTGTCCACCGACCGGGAGTCCCCCATGAGACGCTTCGTGCCGCCGCTCTTCACGCTTTTCGCCACGCTCGCCGCGCAGGCCGCGGACCGGGTGGCCATGCCGCAGTGGAAAGCCCATTTCGACGCGAAAGGGCTCGAGGGTACCTTCGTGCTCTACGAGCCGTATGCCAACCGCTGGAAGGTGCTCGATGAGGCGCGCGCGAGGCAGCGCTTCCTGCCCGCCTCCACCTTCAAGATCCCCCATGCCCTCATCGGCCTGGAGACGGGCGCCATCGCAGGCGAGGACGACGTCTTCGCCTGGGACGGGAGCCCGAAGCCGCGCGCGGCCTGGGAGCGCGACCACACCCTCGCCACCGGCATCCAGGAGAGCGTGGTGTGGATGTTCCAGGAGGTCGCGCGGCGCGTGGGCAAGGCGCGCATGCGCGCCTGGCTCGAGCGCTTCGGCTACGGCAACCGCGACATCGCGGGCGGCATCGACCGCTTCTGGCTGCAGGGGGCGCTCGCCATCAGCGCGGTGGAGCAGGTGGAGTTCCTGAGGAAGCTCGAGGAAGGGCGCCTCATGGTGAGCCCGCGCTCGCGCCGCCTGGTGCGCGAGGCGATCCTCGTGGAGCGCACGCAGGCCTACACCTTGCGCGCCAAGACGGGCACCGCGATCCACTCGCGCGGCGCCGTGGGCTGGTGGGTGGGCTGGGTCGAGCGGGAGGGGCGCGTGGCCGCCTACTTCGCGATGAACTTCACGCCGACGGCCACCGGGAAGTACGAGGACCGCTTCGCGATCTCGCGGGCGATCCTCGCCTCCGAAGGGCTGCTCTAGTAGGCGAGGCGCGTGATGCGCTTCGCGCCCACGTCCCCGCCCACGGCGTAGCTGAGCGTGGCCCAGCCTTCCTCGCCCGGCCGCTGGGTGAAGTCGAGGGTCGCCTGGCCCACGGGCGTCACCGAGACCAGGGCCGGGTCGAAGGCGCCGCCGAAGAAGGCCGGCCCCGCCGTGCGGTACACGGAGGCCGACCAGACGGTGCTCGAGGCCCAGCGGCCGTCGGAGAGCACATACCAGGTGGGGCGGCCCGCGGCGTCGTACACGTACCACGTGGCGAAGACGACGTTCGTGGCCCCCTGGTGGAACGACAGGCCCCAGCCCGACTCCGCCGGGCGGTACCAGGCGCCGGAGTAGTCCGTGAGCGGGCGCGCGGGCGCGGGGAAGACCGCGATCTGCGCTCGCGGGGTCACCGAGAAGAACACGCGCTCCTCGTAGGGCCCGTCGGGATTGCCGTCGGGGTGCACCTCCACCGACCACCGGCCCGCGGGCAGCGCGCCCAGGCGGATGTCGACGACCCGCGGCTCGCCCGGCGCGAAGCAGTTGTTGGGGCGGTGCGCGACGCGGATCACGCTGCCCGCGGCCGAGACGTTCACGGTCTCGGGGGCGAAGGCGCAGGAGTCGACCCGCATGCGCAGGTTCACGGGATCGAACTCGGCCGGGTCGAGGGGCGAGATCTGCGACGCGGCGAAGGCGGGGAGGGCGGCCAGGGCGCCGGCGGCTGCGAGCAGCCGGAGGGGGGCGGCGAGGGTCATGGTCAGGGTCGGTCGGATGGGAAAGGGGGAATTATCCCTTCCGACAGCGCGAAACCGGTGACGGTTCATGACCTTCCTTGCGCGTTTCGTCGCACGGGAGCGTCCCCCGCGGGGGTTTCAGCGGATGCCGGCCCGCATGAAGGACTGCACGAACTGGCGCTGGAAGAGCAGGAAGGCGACGAGCAGCGGGCCGGAGGTCATGAGCGTGGCCGCCGTGATGATCGACCAGTCGATCCCCTGGTCGCCCGAGGAGAAGACCTGCAGGCCCACGGTCACCGGGCGCGAGGTGACGGAGTTGGTGACGATGAGCGGCCAGAGGAAGTTGTTCCAGTGGTAGCTCACCGACACCAGGCCGTAGGCGAGGTACACGGGCTTCGCGAGGGGCACGTACACCCTGAGCAGCACCGTGAGGGCCCCGGCGCCTTCCACGCGCGCGGCCTCGTCCAGCTCGCGCGGCACGCTCTTGAAGGTCTGGCGCAGCAGGAATATGCCGAAGGCCGAGGCGACGTAGGGCAGGCCGATGGCGGGGATCGAGTCGAGGATGCCCAGGGCCGACATCGTGCGGTAGTTCTCCACGATCAGCACGTCCGGCATGATCATGAGCTGCACGAGCACCAGCAGGAAGAGCGCGTCCTTGCCCGGGAAGTCGAAGCGCGCGAAGGCGTAGGCCGCGAGCGTGGTGAGCACCAGCTGCGCGGCGAGCACCATCGTGACGAGCGCGAAGCTGTTGGCGAAGTAGCGCGCGAAGGGCGCCGCCTCCCAGGCGCGCGCGAAGTTCTCCAGCGTGAGCGGGGCGGTGAGCACGAAGCGGGCGGAGAATTCCGAGGGGTGGAAGGCGGTCCACACCGCGTACGCGAGCGGCAGGATCCAGAGCGTGCCCAGCAGCCAGGCCGCGCCCGTCTCCAGCCAGAGGGCGGGCCCGGTCGGCTCGTAGAGCCGGCTCACTGGTAGTGCACCTTGCGGTCGAGGAACACGAACTGCCCGATGGCCGCGAGCAGCAGGATCGCGAGCAGCACCACGGTGAGCGCGGCCGCGTAGCCGGTGTCCCAGAAGCTGAAGCCCACCTGGTAGATGTGGAAGAGCAGCAGGGAGGTGGCGTTGTTGGGCCCGCCCCGGGTCATCACCACGATGTGGTCGACGAGCCGGAAGGAGTTGATGACCGCGTTCACCAGCACGAAGAGCGTCGTGGGCATGAGCAGCGGCAGCACGACGCGGCGCAGGTAGTAGCCACGCGGGGCGCCCTCGAGCGCGGCGGCCTCGGCGAGCGAGGGCGGGATCGCCTGCAGCGCCGCGAGGTAGAAGATCATGAAGAAGCCGGCCTCCTTCCACACCGCGACGACCATGACGCAGGCGAGCGCCGTCGACTCCGTGCCCAGCCAGTTGTGCGTGCCGAAGCCCAGCGCGCCGGTGAGCTTCTCCAGCAGGCCGTACTGCGGCGTGTAGAAGAAGAGCCAGATGTTGGCCACGGCGATCATGGGCAGCACCGTGGGCGTGAAGAAGGCGAGGCGCAGCCAGGTGCGGCCGCGCATCGCGGAATTGACCCACAGCGCCATGACGAGCGCGAGGGCGATGGACAGCGGGATGGTGCCCAGGGCGAACCAGAGGTTGTTCCAGAGCGATTTCCAGAACACCTCGTCGGCCATCATCACCTGGTAGTTCTCCAGCCCCACGAAGGGCGCGGGCCTGCCGCCCTTCGCGGTGGCGTGGAAGCTGTCCCAGATCGTGCCGACGATGGGCCAGTGCGTGAACAGCGCGAGCAGCGCCGCGGCGGGCAGCACAAGCAACCACCCGGTGATTGCCTGGCGATTCATGCGAGTGACGCGACCCAAAGACGGGGACACGGATGAACACGGATGAACACGGATAAGGGCTTCAAGTGAGGATTTTGTGGTTGGCAGATGTGACGACGTGCCATGTCGAACCGGCTTCCACTCGAATGGACTTCATCCGCCCTTATCCGTGTGCATCCGTGTTCATCCGTGTCCGCAAGGTTTACTTCTTGTAGGCCCGCAGGATGCGGGCCGCTTCGGCCTGGGCGTCCTTCATGGCCTGCTCGGGCGTCTTGGCGCCGGTGAGCGCGGCCTGCAGGCCGTCGTTCAGGGCCTTGGTGACGCGCTGGTTGTCGTGGGTGGAGAGCTCGGCCACGGAGAACTGCAGCTGGTCACGCGCGATGGAGGCCACGGGGAAGCCCTTCACGTACTCCTTCATCCGGGCCGTCTCCCAGGCGTCGGCGCGCACGGCGACGTAGCCGGTGTCGATGCCCCACTGCGCGGCGCGCTCGGGCGTGGTCATGAACTTGGCGAACTTCGCCGCGGCCTCCTGCTGGGCCTTCGTCGCCTTCTTGAACACGTAGAAGTTGCCCCCGCCGGTGGGCGAGCCGCGGCGCTTGGCGGCCGGCAGCATCGCGACGCCGAAGTCGAACTTGGCGTTGTTGCGCACGTTGGTGAGGTTGCCCGTGGTCGTCCAGATCATGGCGACCTTGCGCTCGAAGAAGTCCTTGGGCGTGGTGCCCCACTCGACGACGCCGGGGGGCATCACCTTGTGCTTGCGTCCCAGGTCCGTCCAGTACGCCAGGGCCTCGATCACTTCCTTCTTGTCGAAGTAGGTCTCCGTGCCCGCGGCGTTCATGAGCTCCACGCCGTTGGGCGTGGTGAGGCCCTGGAAGAGCCAGTACGGGAAACCCGAGGAGGGGATCTGCACGCCCCACTGGGTGACGTTGCCCGCGGCGTCGCGCTTGGTGAGCTTCTGCGCGAACTCGAGCATCTCCTTCCAGTTGGCCGGCGCCTTGTTGGGATCGAGGCCGGCTTCCTTGAAGAGCTCCTTGTTCCAGTAGAGGACGATCGTCGAGCGCTGGAACGGGATGCCCCAGGTCTTGCCGCCGGTCTGGCTGTTGGCCATGAAGGCGGGATAGAAGCTCGCGAGCCACTTCTTGTCGTCCGCCCCGGCGGCCAGGTCGTCCCAGGGAACGATCGCGTCCTCGTCGATCAGCGTGAACATGTCGGTGGAGAGCAGGATCGCCGTGGTGGGCGGGGTGCCGGCCTTGTGCGCCGTGATCGCCTTCACGATCGTCTCCTGGTAGGTCCCGGCGTAGACCGGCTTCACCTTGATGCCGGGGTTCTCCTTCTCGAAGTCGGCCGACATCTGGTCGATCGTCTTCGTGATGGGGCCGCCGACGGCGACGGGGTAGTAGAAGCTGATCTCGGTCTGGGCGGCCGCCGCGAGCGCGAGGCTCGCGAGGCCGGCGGCGGCGATGCGCCAGAGGGTGCGGGGGGTCATCGTTTCTTCTCCTCGGGGTGGTCGGGCCGGGTTCACGCCGTCAGGCGCTCCCCGGTTCCGGTGCTGAAAAGGTGCTGATGCTGGAGCTGCCATGTGACGCGGATGCGATCGCCCGCGGCGAGCCGGGGGTGGCGCGGCACGCGCACGAGCAGCGGGGTCGGGCCGGCGCGGGCGGCCACGATCGAGTCGGCGCCCAGGTACTCCACGGCCTCGACCGTCGCGGGCAGCGGCCCGTCCTCGGTGATGTCCATGTCCTCGGGCCGCACGCCCAGCGTGGCCTGCTGCTCGCCGGCGTGGCCGGCGCGCGCCTCGGTGCCGGCGAAGTGCCAGGCCTCGCCCCGGCGCTCCAGGGGCAGCAGGTTCATGGGCGGGGCGCCCAGGAAGCTCGCGGTGAACAGGGTGCGCGGCCGGCCGGAGAGCTCCTCGGGGGTGCCCACCTGCTCGATGCGCCCGCCGCGGAGCAGCACGACGCGGTCGGCCATCGTCATGGCCTCGGTCTGGTCGTGGGTCACGTAGACCATCGTGATGGCGAGGCGCTGCTGCAGCGCGCGGATCTCGCGGCGCATCTCGCCGCGCAGCTGCGCGTCCAGGTTCGACAGCGGCTCGTCCATCAGGCACACCGGCGGCTCGGCGATGATCGCGCGGCCGAGCGCGACGCGCTGCTGCTGGCCGCCGGAGAGCTGCGAGGGCTTGCGCCCGAGCAGGGCGGCAAGGCCCAGCAGGTCCGCCACCTTCGCGAGGCGCGCCTGCCGCTCGGCGGCGGGCACCTTGCGCACGGCGAGGCCGAAGACGATGTTCTCGGCCACCGTGAGGTGCGGGAAGAGCGCGTAGGACTGGAAGACCATCGACAGGCCGCGCGCGGCCGGCGGCAGCGCGGTCACGTCGCGACCGCCGATCAGGATGCGCCCGGCCGTGGGCGCGTCCAGGCCCGCCACGAGCCGCAGGGTGGTGGACTTGCCGCAGCCCGAGGGCCCCAGGAGCACGACGAACTCGCCCGGTTCCGCGGCGAAGGAGATCGCGTCCACGGCGCGGGAATCGCCCCAGTGCTTGCTGACGCTGTCGAGCTGGATGGCCGGCACTTGTGTTCGCGGGAGGGGGGGTGCCCGCGCGTTGCGGCGGGGCGGTGTTCCGGGGTGTGCGGCAGTCTGCCTGAGGGCCCGGGTCCGTGCAACGAAGGGCGCGCCCATACTGCGGCGCAGCATCGTTTTTGCTAGACTCGCCCGCTATTTCTCCCTTTCGGCGCCGGCGCCGCAGCTCCCATGACCGCCCTCGTCCTGTTCACGATCGCCTACCTGGTCGTCACCATCGCGATCGGGCTGTACGCCGCCAGGTTCGTCTCCAACTCGAAGGACTACCTGGTCGCCGGGCGCGGCCTGCCGCTCTACATGAACACCGCCACGGTGTTCGCCACCTGGTTCGGCGCGGAGACGGTGCTCTCGGTCTCGGCCACGTTCGTGAAGGACGGCCTGGGCGGCATCCCGGCCGACCCGTTCGGGGCGAGCTTCTGCCTGGTGTTCGTCGCGCTCTTCTTCGCGCGCGCCTTCTACCGCATGGACCTGCTCACCATCGGCGACTTCTACAAGAAGCGCTACGGGAAGGGCGTCGAGGTGCTCACGAGCCTCGCGGTCACCCTGTCCTACCTGGGCTGGACCTCGGCGCAGCTCACGGCGCTGGGCATCGTCTTCAATTCGCTCTCCCAGGGCGCCATCTCGCTCAACACGGGCATCCTGGTCGGCGCGGCGATCGTGCTGGTGTACACCACCTTCGGCGGCATGTGGTCGGTCGCGCTCACCGACCTGTTCCAGTCGGTCGTGATCGTGGTGGGCCTCGTCTACGTGGCGTTCCTGGTCTCGGGCATGGCGGGCGGGTTCGAGGCGGTGGTGAGCCACGCGTCGGCGGCCGGCAAGTTCCAGTTCTGGCCCACGGGCGGCAGCAAGGAGTGGTGGCTCTTCGTCGCCGCCTGGGTGACCATGGCCGTGGGTTCCATCCCGCAGCAGGACGTCTTCCAGCGCGTGACGAGCGCGAAGGACGAGAAGACCGCCATCCGCGGCTCCCTGCTGGGCGCGGCGAGCTACTTCTGCTTCGCCTTCGTGCCGATGTTCCTCGCCTACTCGGCCCTGCTCATCGACCCGGCGATGACGCAGTCCCTGCTCAAGCAGGAAGGGCGCGAGGTGCAGCTCATCCTGCCCAACCTGATCCTGGGCCACACGCCCCTCTTCGCGCAGGTGATGTTCTTCGGCGCGCTGCTCTCGGCGATCCTCTCGACGGCCTCGGGCGCGCTGCTCGCCCCGACGGCCCTGTTCACGGAGAACGTCGTGAAGCCGCTCTTCGGCGGCATGAGCGACAAGCGCTTCCTCGTGCTGCTGCGCGTCGTGCTCGTCTTCTTCACGGCCGGGGTGCTCATGTTCGCGCTGAACAACACGAGCACGATGTACGAGATGGTGCAGAACGCCTACAAGGTGACGCTCGTGGGCGCCTTCGTCCCGCTCGTGTGCGGCATCTACTGGCACCGGGCGTCCACGCAGGGCGCGCTCGTCTCGTCCGTCACGGGGCTCGCCACGTGGGCCGTCTGCGAGGCCTTCTTCGCCGACGCGCTCGTGCCGCCGCAGCTGGTGGGCCTGGCGGCCTCCGCGGCCGGCATCGTCGCGGGCTCGCTCGCCCCGCAGCTGGTGCGCGATGCGCGCCACGGGACGCACGCCGCGCCCTGAGGCACCCGGGCGCGAATGGGACTTCGTCCCATTGTCACGCTGTGCGTTACCGGGGAATATTTCCCGCAAATGGCTGTTTCCCCCTTCGACGGGCGAGGCGGCATCCACCGATAGGCGAACGCCCCGGCCCGGGGCGAACCCGCCACACCAACCAGGAACCGGCGCACCGGACACATGGGACGGCTGCTCAAGCCATCGTCGGCCTTGCTCGCGAGCCTCGCGCGGATCCTGCGTCCGCTCGTGCGCCTGATGATCGCCAATGGCATCACGCTGCCCTCCGTCGTGGAGATGCTCAAGGACACCTACGTGAAGGTGGCGGCCGAGGATTTCCGGATCGGCGAGGCGCCCCCGCCCGACACGCGCATCAGCCTGCTCACGGGCGTGCACCGCAAGGACGTGAAGCGCCTGCGCGAGAGCGCCCACGCCCGCGGGGCGGACGTGGCCGCGCTCAACGTGCTCTCGGAGGTGGTGACCCGCTGGATCAGCGACCGGCGCTACGTCGGCCGCGACGGCAAGCCCCGGGCGCTGCCGCGCACCGCCCGCGCCGGGGTCACGCACTCCTTCGCGAGCCTCGCCTACGGCATCTCGAGCGACCTGAAGCCCCGGCCCATCCTCGACGAGTTGAAGCGCCTCGACATGGTGAGCGTGGACGACGACGACCGCATCGCGCTCAAGGTGGAGGCCTTCGTCCCCGGGCGCTCGGGCGAGGAAAAGGCCTTCTTCTTCGGCGAGAATGCCGGTGACCACGTGGCGGCCGGCGTGCACAACCTGCTGGGCGAGGCGCCGGCGTTCCTCGACCAGGCGGTCTATTCCGACGACCTGAGCCCGGATTCGGTGAACACGCTCCTGCACCTGTCGCGCGAGCAGTGGTCCGAGGTCCTGAAGACGCTGGTGCGCCGCACGGCCGAGCTCGAGGCGATCGACAAGGCGGCGGGCCGGGCCACCGAGCGGCTGAACGTCGGCATGTACTTCTATTCTGAGCCGCGGGCCGCCCCGCCGGAGAGAGAGACTTGATTCCCTACCGAACCCTGTTCTCCCGCGCCGCGTTCGCCCTGCTGCCGGCCCTGCTCGCCGCCTGCGGCGGCATCGGCCTGCCCGAGGCGGTGCGCACCGGCGGCACGGGCAGCCCCAAGGCCGCCGTGGCCTCCGGCCCCATCACCGGGCTGGGCGGCATCGTCGTGAACGGGGTGCGCTACGACGAGTCCGGCGCGCGCGTCACGATCAACGGCTCGGCCGACCGCCCCGTTTCCG
Source organism: Usitatibacteraceae bacterium (assembly GCA_044221765.1). Classification (GTDB taxonomy): domain Bacteria; phylum Pseudomonadota; class Gammaproteobacteria; order Burkholderiales; family Usitatibacteraceae; genus FEB-7. The sequence goes on from JBGAOO010000008.1 coordinate 19,043, forward strand.
AGCTCCAGCTGGGGATGATGGTGGAGGTGGTGGGCGAGGTGGATGCGGCCACGCGCACGGGCAAGGCGGCGAGCGTGAACGCCACGGCGCTCTTGTCCGGGCCCGCGGGCACCGTGGACCTCGCCCGTGCCGAGATCGTGGTGCTGGGCCAGCGCGTCGAGGTGAAGCCGGCCACGAGCCTGCAGGGGGCCTCCTCGCTCGCCTCGGTGCAGCCCGGCGACACGGTCGTCGTGTACGGGTTCTGGGACTACTTCGGCGGGCACGTCGACGCCACGCGGCTGGAGGTGCGGCCCGCGAGCGCGCCGCCGCCCACCACGATCCTGGGCCGGCTCTCGTCGGTCTCGGGCACGCGGGTGCAGATCGGCTCGCTCGCGGTGGAGACCGCGGGCGCCGCGATCGCCAACCTGCCCGGCGGCCTCGTCGCGGGCACGTACGTGGAAGTGCGCGGCGCGCTCGAGGCGGGCGGGGTGCTGCGTGCCGCCTCGGTCACCGGCCGCGCCGAGATCAGCCCCGTCGAGGGCGCGCTCACCGAGATCGAGGGTTACGTCACGGAATTCGCGGGCCTCGCCTCTTTCAAGGTGCTCGGCCTGCCGGTGAACGCCACCTCGGCGCGCTTGGCCGGGCTCGCCGGCGCGCTCGCCGCCGGCGCCCTGGTCGAGGTGGAAGGCCAGGTCGTGCAGGGCGTGCTCGTCGCGACGCTCGTGGACGTGAAGTCCGGCCTCGCCCAGCCCGCCACGCCGCAGCCCATCACGGTGAAGGGCCCGGTGAGCGACTTCGTCTCCGCCTCGAGCTTCCGCGTCCTGGACCAGCCGGTGGATGCGAGCGGGGCGGTCTTCACCGGCGGAACGGCCGCGAACCTCGCCAACGGGCGCACGGTCGAGGTGACCGGCCTGGTGAGCGGCAACGTGCTCGTGGCGAGCGCCGTGGTCTTCAACGACCCGCCCCCGCCCGAGGGCTCGCGCCTGGCGGTGATCGGCGCCATCACGTCCTTCGTCTCGCCCGCGAGCTTCGTCGTGAACGGGCAGCCGGTGGTCACGACCGCGGGAACGGTCTACGGCGGCGGCACCGTCGCGGACCTGGCCAACGGCCGCATCGTGACCGTCGACGGCATGCTCTTCGCGGGCGTGCTCACCGCGTGGTCGGTCGTGTTCCAGCCCGTGGCGCCGCCGGCGGCGGTGACGCTCACCGGCATCATCACCGACTTCCTCTCGGCCGCGAGCTTCAAGGTGAACAACCAGGCCATCACCACCACGGGCGCCACCGCTTACCGCGAGGGCACGGCCGCGGGCCTGGCGAACGGCCGGCGCGTCACCATCGAGGGGCTTCTCGCCGGCGGCGTGGTGACGGCGACCACCATCACCTTCTCGGACCCGCCGCCCGTCGCGGAGGACGCCGAGGTCGAGGGCACCATCCAGGTGTTCGTCTCGGTGGCGAACTTCACCGTGAAGGGGCAGGTGATCGACGCGACCAACGCCCGCTACTCGGGCGGGCGCGCGACGGACCTCGCCAAGGGCCTGAAGGTGCACGCGAAGGGCCCGGTGAAGCAGGGCGTGCTCCAGGCGCGCACGCTCCAGATCGACGACTAGCGGCGCGTGCCGGTTGCGGGGCCTCAGGCCGCCGCGATCTCGCCGTGGTGCGTTTCCACGAGGATGCCCACCTTCTTCAGGAAGGGCGTGGGCAGCTCGCCGCCGGCGCAGACGATCACGGCCGCGTTGGCGATGCGGAATTCCTTGTCCTTGTGCTTGAGCGTCACCGTCTTCGGCTCGATCCGCACGACGGTCGACTCCAGCAGCACGCGCAGGCGCCCGGCGGCCGAGGCTTCCTCCAGGCGCCGGCGGTTCTTCGGCTTCACGCGGTTGAAGGCCTCGCCGCGGTACGAGAGCATGACGTCGGTGCCGGGCTCCTCGCTCAGCGCGAGCGCGGCCTCCAGCGCGGAGTCGCCCCCGCCCACCACGAGCACCGGCATGCCGCGGTACTGCTCGGGGTCGAGCAGCCGGTAGACCACCTTCTCGAGGTCCTCGCCCGGCGAGCCCAGCTTGCGGGGCGTGCCGCGCCGGCCCATGGCGAGCAGCACGCTCTTCGCGTGGTAGGTCTCGCGGGTCGTCTGCACCCTGAAGCCCCCGGCGCCGTCGGGCGTGAGGCTCTCCAGGCGCTCGCCGAAGCGCACCTTGAGCCCGACCTTCTTCACCACGCCGTTCCAGAAGGACATCAGCTCCTCCTTGGAGATCTCCTTCATGTGCGCCTTGCCGATGATCGGCAGCTGCACGGGCGCGGTCATCGCGATCTTGCGGCGCGGGAAGTGCAGGATCGAGCCGCCCAGGTCGCTCTCCTGCTCGACGGTGACGTACTTGAGCTTCTTGTCCACCGCCGCGAGGGAGGCGGCGAGCCCGGCCGGGCCCGCGCCGACGATCACCACGTCCAGGGGTGCCCCGCCGCGGCGCTTGGCGATGTGGTCGATTGCCTGCTTGCCCTGCTCCGCGGACTTGCGGATGAGGCCCATGCCGCCCAGTTCGCCGGCGATGAACAGGCCCTCCACGTTGGTCTCGAAGGTGGGCTTCACCTGGGGGATGTCGACCCCGCGCTTCTCGGTGCCGAAGACCAGCTTGATCGCCTGCACCGGGCAGGCCGCCGCGCAGGCGCCGTGGCCGATGCACACCGACGGATTGGCGAGCACGGCCTTGCCCGCCACGAAGCCGATCGCCTCCTCGGGGCAGGCCGCGGCGCAGGCACCCGATCCGCAGCAGCGCACCGGGTCGATCACGGGGTGGAGCGATGCCGGCTCGGTGAGCCCGGCTTCCTTCACCTCCTGGATCACCGCGGCGCTCTCGGCCTCGCGCCGGCGCCGCGCGCGCGTGTGCATCAGCGCGAAGAAGAGCAGGGGCACGGCGTAGATGAGGTAGGCGGGGAGGTCGGCGAGGTGCATGGCTATCCGGGGACGGCTATGGTGCGGTAATATTTCCCGCAACCCGGCCCCATTATTGGGCGAACCCGCGCCGCCCGCAACCCCGCCATGCGTCTCGTCTCCCAGGCCGTACTGCTCTTCTCCCTGCTCGGCCTGTGCGCGGCCGCGTGGGTCGTCGTCCTGCTCAAGCCCTACACGCCGGCCTCGGACCTGGGCTACAACCTGGGCCTCGTGGGCGGGCTGCTGATGCTCGGGATCATCCTCACGTACCCGGTGCGCAAGCGCCTGCGCTCGCTGCAGCGCCTGGGCACGATGAAGCCCTGGTTCCAGGCGCACATGGTGCTGGGCATCCTGGGCCCGGTGCTCGTCATCTTCCACACCACCTTCACGATCTCCTCGATGAATGCCTTCGTGGCGTTCATGTGCATGGTCATCGTCTCCTCGAGCGGCTTCGTCGGCCGCTACGCCTACCGGCAGGTCCACCACGGCCTCTACGGCCGCAAGGCGACGGTCCAGGAGTTCGAGGACCACATGCGCAGCTCGGAGAAGGGGCTGGCCGCCCTCGTGAAGGCGCTGCCGGAGATCGACCTGGCGCTGCGGCAGTACCGCCAGGAGGCCTTCAGCGTCGAGGGCGGCGTCCTCGCGCGGGCGTGGCGCTTCGCGAGCCTGCGCGCGCGCGCGGCGAAGCTCGCGCGCGGCATCGACAACGACATCGCGCACTTCATCTACCGGATCGGCCCGGGACAGGGCTGGGACAAGGCGACGCAGCAAAAGCGCATCCGCCGCGGCGGGGGCCTCGTGCGCTCGTACCTGCGCGCGATCAACGCGGCCGCGCAGTTCGGCACCTTCGAGCGCATCTTCGCGCTCTGGCACGTGATGCACATGCCCCTGGTCTACCTGCTGGTGCTGAGCGCCTCGTACCACGTGCTCGCCGTGCACATGTACTGATGCGCCCGCGCCTCGCCAGCCTCGCCAGGGGCGCCGCCCGCTCGCTCGGCCTCGCGCTCGCGCTCGCGACGCTGCCGGCCGCGGCCCAGGTGCTCGACTCGGTGATCATGCCCGGCAAGGTGATCGAGGGGCACGCGAAGCTCGAGGCGGAATGCAACAACTGCCACAAGCGCTTCGACAAGGCGGCGCAGACGAAGCTGTGCCTGGATTGCCACAAGCCCGTGGCCGCGGACGTGAGCGCCAAGCGCGGCTTCCACGGCCGCTCGCCGGAGGTGCAGGGCAAGGAGTGCCGAGCCTGCCACACCGACCACAAGGGCCGCGAGGCGAAGATCGCGCCGTTCGACCCCGCGAAGTTCGACCACGACCGCACGGACTTCCAGTTGCGCGGCGGGCACGCCGCGCCCGCGATCAAGTGCACGAGCTGCCATTTCGTCGGCAAGAAGTACAGCGAGGCGCCGCAGGAGTGCGTCGAGTGCCACCGCAAGGACGACAAGCACAAGGGTGACCTGGGCCCGAAGTGCGCCGACTGCCACACCGACCTCACCTGGAAGGAACCGAAGTTCGACCACGACAAGACGAAGTTCCCGCTCGTGGGCAAGCACGCCCCGGCCAAGTGCGTCGCGTGCCACGAGAAGACGTACAAGGACACGCCGAAGGAATGCAACGCCTGCCACAGGAAGGACGACGCCCACAAGGGCAGCTACGGCCCGAAGTGCGAGACCTGCCACGACGCGAGGAACTGGGAGAACCACTTCCCGCACGACACGAAGACGAAGTTCCCGCTGGGCGGCAAGCACAGGAGCGCCAAGTGCGCGAGCTGCCACAAGGGCCCGCTCTACCGGGACCCGCTGCCGGTGAAGTGCTTCGCCTGCCACAAGGCGGAGGACGTGCACAAGGGCAGCCAGGGCGAGGCCTGCGAGAAGTGCCACAACGACCGCACGTGGAAGACCTCGAATTTCGATCACGACAGGGACACCAAGTTCAGGCTGCTGGGCAAGCACAAGGGCGCCAAGTGCGACGTCTGCCACCTGCCCGGCCGCAAGGAGAAGCTCGAGACGGCCTGCATCGCCTGCCACGCGCCCGACGACGCGCACAAGGGCACGATGGGCCGCAAGTGCGAGAGCTGCCACGGCGAGAAGGACTGGAAGGAGTCGAGGTTCAACCACGACCGCGACACCAAGTACCCGCTCAGGGGCAAGCACAAGGACGCCAAGTGCGAGAGCTGCCACGCGAAGGACGCCTACAAGGTGAAGGCGCCCACGGCGTGCGTCGCCTGCCACAAGAAGGACGACGCCCACAAGGGCCAGCTCGGCGAGCGCTGCGCCGACTGCCACGTCGAGAAGACCTGGAAGGAGGTCCCCTTCGACCACTCGAAGTCGCGCTTCCCGCTGCTCGGCCTGCACGCGAAGGTGACGTGCAAGCAATGCCACCTCACGCTCACCTTCAAGGACGCCCCGCGCGAGTGCCTCAAGTGCCACGAGAAGGACGACGTGCACGAGGAGCGGCTGGGCCCGGCCTGCGAGAGCTGCCACAACGCGCGCTCGTGGAAGGCCTGGGACTTCGACCACACCCGCAAGACGCGCTACCCGCTCGAGGGCGCGCACCGGAAGGCGAAGTGCGTCTCCTGCCACACGCTGCCCACCAGGGACAAGGCGAAGGCGAGCACCACCTGCTACTCGTGCCACCGCGGCGAGGACGCCCACGCGGGCAGCTTCGGCGCGAACTGCGAGCGCTGCCACGGGACCGACAACTGGAAGGCGCTCAAGCCCGGCGCGCGGGGTGTCGCCGCTCCCCGACAGAGCGGGGGCGGGGGCTAGGCAAGCGCCGCCGGATCGGTTAGCTTTCCAGTCGCGGGAAATATTCCCGCATAAAAATCCGCGTGGCCCGCCCTGTCCAGGCCCGCGCACCAGAATCCCGGCACGGCGCGCCCGGCAAGCACTCGAGGAGTCCCGCGATGATCGACAGCCTTATCCGGACGTTGCGCCGCGTCCTACCCGCGGCGCTCGCGGTGCTCGCGCTGGCGGCGGCGATGGGGCTGGTCGGCGAGGGCCTCGCCCAGACCATCCGCAAGGACGCCTTCAACCACGTCACCACGGGCTACCCGCTCACCGGCTCGCACGAGCAGGCCAAGTGCGAGTCCTGCCACGTGCAGGGCATCTTCAAGGGCACGCACAAGGACTGCCTCTTCTGCCACGGGCCCGGCGCGCGCGTCTCGACGGTCACGATGCCGCAGAACCACATCCCGGTCTCGGAGAAGTGCGACACCTGCCACAACACGACCAAGTTCTACGGCGTCCTGTACAACCACAGCTCGGCCGTGCCGGGCAGCTGCACGGTGTGCCACAACGGCACCACGGTCGCCCCGGCCAAGCCCGCCAAGCACATCGTCACGACCGCTTCCTGCGACAGCTGCCACCGCATCAATGCCTGGCTGCCGGCGACCTTCAACCACGCCAACGTCGCGCCGGGCTCCTGCGCGCAGTGCCACAACGGCACCACGGCCACGGGCAAGTCCGCCACGCACCTGCTCACCACGTCCTCCTGCGACCGCTGCCACACCACGACGGCCTGGATCCCCGGCATCCGGTTCGACCACGCGGGCGTCCTCCCGGGCACCTGCTCGCAGTGCCACGACGGCGCGCATGCGCCCGGCCAGAAGCCCGGCCACCCGGTGACCAGCGCCTCCTGCGATTCCTGCCACTCGCCCGTGGGCTGGCTGCCCGTGCGCGTGGACCACAGCACGGTCCTGCCGGGCACGTGCAGCGGCTGCCACAACGGCGCCAACGCCTCGGGCAAGAAGCCCAACCACATCCCCACCACGGATGCCTGCGACAAGTGCCACAAGCCGGGGGCCTGGCTGCCCACGACCTTCAACCACCAGGGCATCGCGCAGGGCGCCTGCCTGCAGTGCCACAACGGATCGACGGCCCAGGGCCAGAAGCCCGGGCACCTCACCACCAAGGACTCCTGCGATTCCTGCCACACGACGGCCGGTTGGCTCCCCGTCGCGTTCAACCACAAGGGCGTGATCGCGGGCACCTGCGGCAACTGCCACAACGGCCAGAGCGCGGCCGGCAAGACGCTCACGCACATCCCCGTGAGCGGCAACGCGTGCGATGCCTGCCACGCGCGGACGAACTACGTGACCTTCGCCGGCGCCCCCATGAACCACGGCGCGGTGCCGGGCGTCGCCTGCAACACGTGCCACGAGCTGGGCACCAACTACTTCTCCGGCGCGGTCGTGATGCGCCCGACCCTCAAGGCCGACCCGAACCACCCGCAGACGGGCGATTGCGGCTCGTGCCACACCACCTCGACCTTCGGCGGCGCGGGCGCGAAGCCGGCGAACCACATCCCGACGACGCAGGCCTGCGCGCTGTGCCACACCTGGACGCCGCGCGCTGTGCCACACGACGCCGGGCGTCTACACCGGCGGCGTGATGAACCACCAGGGCATCACGCGCAACTGCGCCCAGTGCCACGGCCCGGGCGTGTCGTTCGCCGGCGTGACGCCGCGGCAGCCGCCGACCGGGCACATCCCCGCCTCCGGCATCGCCTGCGAAGGCTGCCATTCGGTGAACAACTTCACCACCTTCTCGAACACGGCCATGAACCACGCGGCGATCCCGGGCGTGGCGTGCCAGAGCTGCCACGAGACCGGCCGCAGCTGGTTCGGCGTGAGCATCGTGACGCGCCCGACGACCGCCACCCACCCGAAGACGGGCGATTGCGGCACCTGCCACAACACCACGTCCTTCGCGGTGGTCACCACGAAGCCCGCGAACCACCTGCCGACCACGCAGGCCTGCGCGCTGTGCCACACGACGCCGGGCGTCTACACCGGCGGCGTGATGAACCACCAGGGCATCACGGGCAACTGCGCGCAGTGCCACGCCCCGGGCACGAGCTTCGTCGGCGTGACCCCGCCCACCTCGCCGCCGACGCACATCCCGGTGGCGGGCATCGCCTGCGAGAGCTGCCACTCGAAGACCAACTTCACGACCTTCGGCGGCACGCTCATGAACCACGCCGGCGTGACCGGCATCGCCTGCCAGAGCTGCCACGAGACGGGCCGCACCTGGTTCGGCGTCGACATCGTGACGCGCCCGGTGACCGCCACGCACCCGAAGACGGGCGATTGCGGCGGCAGCTGCCACAACACGACGAGCTTCGGCGGCTTCGCCAAGCCCGCGAACCACATTCCCACGATCCTCGCGTGCGCGAGCTGCCACACGAACCTGCAGGACTTCAAGCAGTACGCGATGAACCACCAGGGCATCGCGAACAACTGCGCCCAGTGCCACGGCCCGGGGCTCACGTTCGCGACGAACTTCGTGCCCAAGGCGCCGCCGGCGAACCACATCCCCTCGGGCAAGGTCGCCTGCGAGAGCTGCCACGCGGCCACGAACTTCGCCTCGTTCGGCAGCACGCCGATGAACCACGCCGGCACGGGCGCGATCCGCTGCGACAGCTGCCACGAGACCGGCATGGCCTGGTACGGCATCACCACCGTGACGCGCCCGACGCCGGCGGCGGACCCGATCCACCCGAAGCCCGGCACGGGCGATTGCGGCACCTGCCACACGACGACGACCTTCAAGAACGCCGTCTCGAAGCCGGCCAACCACATCCCGACCACGCTGGGCTGCGCCTCCTGCCACTCCAACGCGGCGGACTTCCGGCAATACACGATGAGCCACCAGGGCATCGCGACCAACTGCGCCCAGTGCCACGGCCCGGGCCTGGTCTTCGCCACGAACTTCGTGCCCAAGGCGCCGCCGGCGAACCACATCCCCTCGGGCACGGTGCCCTGCGAGAGCTGCCACTCGCCCACGAAGTTCACCAACTTCGGCGGCACGCTCATGAACCACGCGGGCACCGGCGCGATCCGCTGCGACAGCTGCCACGAGACCGGCATGGCCTGGTTCGGCATCACCACCGTGACGCGGCCCACGGCCGCGGCCGACCCCAACCATCCGAAGCCGGGGACGGGCGATTGCGGCGCGTGCCACACCACGACCTCCTTCGCCACCGGCGTCGCGAAGCCGGCCAACCACATCCCGACCGGGCAGCCCTGCACGCTCTGCCACAGCAACCCGGCGAACTACAAGACGTGGACGATGAACCACCAGGGCATCTCGAGCGGCTGCGCTACCTGCCACGGCCCGAGCCTCGTCTTCGCGACGAACGTCGTGCCCAAGGCCCCGCCCGCCACCCACATCCCGACCAACGCGGTGGCCTGCGAGAGCTGCCACGCGGCCTCGAACTTCACGACGTTCGGCGGCACGGCCATGACGCCCCAGATGCACACGGTCGTCGCGGCGATCACCTGCGCGGCCTGCCACGAGACCGGCAAGACGTTCTTCGGCGTGACCATGGTGACGCGGCCCACGACGGCCTCGCACCCGAAGACGGGCGATTGCATCACCTGCCACACGACGACCCCGCCTTTCAAGGGCGACACGAAGCCCGCGAACCACATCCCGACCACGCTCGCGTGCGCCCTGTGCCACACCACGTCCGACTACTCGAAGGCCGTGATGAACCACCAGGGCATCACCAACAACTGCGCGCTGTGCCACGGCCCGAACCTCTCGTTCGCCAACGTGGTGCCCAAGGCCCCGCCGGCGAACCACGTGCCCTACGACGGCCTCGCGTGCGAGCGCTGCCACTCGCCGACCGCCTTCACGACCTTCGGCGGCACGCTCATGAAGCATGCGGGGATCACCACCTCGTGCATCACGTGCCACACCGACACGACGAGCGCCAACACCGCGTACTTCGGGGTGTCGATCGTGACCACGGGCTCCAAGGGCCAGCACGTGCCGCTCACCTACGGCGTGTCCAACTGCGCCACCTGCCACATCGCGCCCTACGACCCGCCGACGGCGACGTTCCTGAACGGCATCACGTCCAGGACCACCGTCTTCCACGACCACGCGACGGTGCCCAAGGGCGGCTGCCTGCCGTGCCACCAGACGCCGCAGCAGATCAAGCCGACGGGCCCGGAGAAGCTCTCGACGAAGAGTTCCGGCCACGAGGGCGGCAAGTCGTGCGACAGCAGCGGCTGCCACAACACCACGACCTTCAACAAGTCGGCCACCCTCGGGCAGGGCGGTGCCGCGGCGGCATCCGCCTCGAGCGCGCGCGCGCCGGACACGAGCGCCCTGCGCGCGCCCGGCGCGGGCGACACCTCCGCGGCCTGGCCCGGCCCGAACGCCCTGCGCGCGGCCGTGCCCGGCAGCGCCGACCTGGCGCGGCCCGCCGGCGCGCAGCCGGCCAACGCCAACCCGCACGCGGGCATCCTGCCCAACGGGTGCCTCGCGTGCCACAACGGCTCGGCGGCGAGCGGCAAGCCGGGCCGGCACCTGCTCACGTTCCTCTCGTGCGATTCGTGCCACCGCACGACCACCTGGATCCCGGCGAGCTTCCGGCACGACCTGGTGGTGCCCGGGCAGTGCGCCACTTGCCACAACAGCGCGGGCGCGAAGGCGAAGCCCGCCAACCACGTGGTCACCACGATGTCCTGCGATTCGTGCCACCGCACCAGCGCGTGGTTCCCGCTCGTTCCCAACGCGGGCGGGCCGGCCGGTCCGCGCCTGCAGGGGACCAAGCCCTTCCTCGTTCCCGGCGGAAAGTGATGCGCAAGTTCCTGCTGCTGCTGTGCCTCGCCTTCGCCCCCCTCGCGGGGGCGCAGGTTTTGGAGGATGTCGAAGTCACGCGCGAAGGGGCGGCGAACGCGCGCATCACGATCCGCTTCGCGGTGCGCGTGCAGTACCTGCGCTCGGCGAGCAACGCGAGGAAGGACCTGGTGCAGGTCTTCTTCCGCATCACGCAGAGCGAGGAGGACGGGCGCACGCTCGAGGAATTCCGCCGCCCGCCCACGAACGGGCTGGTGCCCGACTTCACGGTCACCTACCCGATCCTGCCGCGCGCCGACGTGCGCCGCCTGGACATCCAGTTCGCCTCGCCCGTGTCCGTGACGGTGCGCCCCGGTCCCGACGGCCGTGCCGTGCTCCTGGTCACGCCGGCCCTG
>JBGAOO010000324.1:0-3815 GCA_044221765.1 Usitatibacteraceae bacterium
GGAACGCCAGCCCGCTCAGCAGGCGCGCCGGCTCGACCACGTGGCCACGCGCGGCGAGCGCGCCCGCGAGCGCCTCGGCCGGCGTGCCTCGCTCCAGCTGCAGCTTGCCGGCGACCGCGGTGGTGAGATGCCCTTTCGCGAGGGCCTGCGCGGGCGTGAGGCCGTTCGCCAGCATCTCGATGAGGCTCGTGGCGATGTAGTCCACGATCGGCCCGCCGCCGGCGGAGCCGCCCACGGCCACGGCCCGGCCCTCGCGGTCGAAGACGAGGGTGGGCGCCATCGAGGTGGCCGGGCGCTTGCGCGGGGCCATCTGGTTGGCGATGCGCTCGCCCGCCTTGGGCGCGCCGGAGAAGTTGCTCAGCGCGTTGTTCAGCACGTAGCCGTCGGCGAGCAGGCGCGAGCCGAAGTTCAGGTTGATCGTGGTCGTGATCGAGACGGCATTGCCCGCCGCGTCGACGATCGCGATCTGGCTGGTGGCGCTCGCCGGGTCGCTCGCGTCGGGCGCGAGGCCTGCCAGGGCCGTCACCGGCTGGCCCGGGCCGGGGTTGCCCGCGGCCTGCGGGTCGATGAGGGCCGCGCGCCGCCGCGCGTAGTCGGGATCGGCCAGCGCGGCCACGGGCACCGGCACGAAATCGGGGTCGCCCACGAACTGCCGGCGATCGGCCTGCGCGAGCTTGCCCGCCTCGACGTACAGGTGCACGAAGGCCGGGTCCGCGAAGTCGAATCGCCCCCCCGCGCGCGCCTCCACCATCTGCAGCACCTGCAGCACGTACAGGCCCCCGAAGGAGGGCGGGGCCATCGTGCAGACCTTGTAGGCGAGGAAGGGGGCGCACACGGGTTGGCGCGCCACGGCGCGATAGTCGAGCACGTCCTGCTCGGTCATGAGCGTGGCGCGATGGCCGCGCTGCGCGGCCTCGACGAGCGCCTTCGCGCCGCCGCCCTCGAGGTAGGCGCGTGGCGATCGGCGGGCCGCAGCGTGCCCGCGTAGGCGGGGTTGCGCACGAGCGCGCCCACGGGCAGCGGCCGGCCGTCGCGGAAGTACAGCCCGGCGAGGTCCGGGTGGTCGCGCAGGGCGTTGGGTGCGGCGAGCATGCCGTGCATGTAGGGGGCCATCGGGAAGCCCGCCTCGGCCTGCTCGATCGCCGGTTCGAAGAGCTCGCGCCAGGCGAGGCGCCCGTGGCGCTGGTGCGCGAGCGCGAGCACGGCGAGCGTGCCCGGCACGCCCACGCTGCGGCCGCCGCGCTGCGCGGCCTCGCTCTCGAGCAGCTTCCCGTCGGTGTCGGTGCGCAGGCTCGCGGTCGTGCGCCCGGGGGCGGCCGCGAGGCCGTCGTAGGACGAGAGCACCTTCGCGCCCGCGTCCCAGTGCATCACGAGCGTGCCGCCGCCCAGGCCCGAGGATTGCGCCTCGACCAGGCCGAGCATCGCCTGCGCGGCGACCGCCGCGTCGAGGACCGAGCCGCCCTTCTCCAGCATCGCGAGCGCCGCGCGCGTGGCGAGCGGGTGCGCGGTCACGGCCATCTGGGCGGCCGGTTCGCTGCCGGCGGGCGTGGCGCGGGGAAGGGGGACGGGCGGCGCGACGGAGCAGGCCGCGAGGAGGACGCAGGCGGGGAGCAGGAGGCGGGTCATGGCGGCGACGGCGGGAACGAAGCCCGCAGCATGGCCCGGCCTCCCCTCGCGAGGCAAGGCGCTCAGCCCTTCAGCACGAACGCGACGGGCACCAGGACATGCGCGGCCACCGCGCGCTCGCCCTGGCGCGCGGGCACGAAGCGCCAGCGGGCCACGGCCTGCATCGCGGACTGGTCCAGCCGGTCGAAGCCGCTCGAGCGCGCGAGCGCCACGCGCTCGGCGCGGCCCTGCTCGCTCACCCACACGCGCAGCAACACGCGGCCTTGCTCTCCCAGCCGCCGGGAGAGGGGCGGATAGGCGGGCGCGGGGTTCTCGAGGTAGTCGGCATCGAAGACCGGTGCGATGACCGGGGCTTCCAGTGCCGGGGGCGGCGAGGGCGCGGAGGTGGCGAGGGCGGGATCGGCCGCGGCGGCGCGTTCCGGCCGGGGCGCGCTGGCGAGCACGATGGCCTCGGGCTCGATGGCCGGCACGACGGGCGCCACGAGGAGCTTCGCGCTGGGGTGCGGGACGGGCGCGGGCGGCTCGGGCGCGATGGCGCGCTTCTCGATCGACGGCAGCAGCGAGACCGACAGGGGAATGGCCGGGATCTCGAGGTGGCGCAGGGGCCCCAGCCCCATGCGCAGCAGCGCGGCGACCGCCGCGACGTGGAGCATGAGCACGACGAGGCCCGATGCGCGGCGGGCGGCGGCCTCGCTCATGCGTCCGCCCAGCGCCGCAGGAGGTTGTGGTAGATGCCGGCCAGGGCGACCGCCGGCGGCCCGTCGCCGTGCGCGGCGCGCAGCGCGAGGATGGCGCTGTCCAGGTCGAAGAGCAGCGATCGCTGCGCGTCCTCGCGCACCAGGCTCTCCAGCCAGAAGAAGCAGGCCACGCGGGCACCGCGCGTGACCGGCTCCACGCGGTGCAGGGACGTGGACGGGTAGAGCACGAGGTGGCCCGCGGGCAGCTTCACGCGATGGCTGCCGTAGGTGTCGTCGATGGCCAGCTCGCCGCCGTCGTAGTCCCCGGGGTCGGCGAGGAAGAGCGTGGCCGACAGGTCCGTGCGCAGGCGCTCCCCGCTCGCGGCGTGGGTGCGGATCGCGTTGTCCACGTGGTTGCCGAAGTGCATGCCTTCCCCGTAGCGGTTGAAGAGCGGCGGGAAGATGCGCCGCGGCAGCGCGGCGGAGAAGAAGAGCGCGCTGCGATCGAGCGCGGCCAGCACGATGGCGCGCGCGGCGCGCGCGGCCTCGCTTTCCTCGGGCAGCTGCTGGTTCACCTTCACCTGCGCCGACTGGGTGCCGGCGGTGAGGCGGCCGTCGGCCCAGTCGGCGCCCTCGATCAGCGCGCCGATACGCGCGCGCTCCTCGGGCGAGAGCACGTCGGGAATGGCAAGGAGCATGGCTTTCCCCTTTTCGGGTGGGAGGTCAGAACCTGTATTCGACGGTGAGCTGGAGGCTGCGCTTGGTGCCCGGCACGACGTGGCCCTGGTACACGCCCTCGTAGAGGTCCTTGTCGGCGAGGTTCAGGGCGTTCAGCCGGATCTCGTACCCGGGCGCCGAATAGGCGAGCATCGCGTCCCAGCGCGTGTAGGCGGGCACCTCCACCGTGTTGGTCGCGTTGCCGAAGCGCTTGCCCACGGCCTCCACGCCGCCGCCGAGCTTCCAGCGGCTGCCGATGCGGTAGACGGTCCACAGGCTCGCGGTGTAGTTCGGCGTGTTGATGGGAACCTTGCCCAGCGTGTTCGCCTGCTGGCCCGTCGCCTCGGTGATCTCCGCGCGCTGGCGGGCGGCGCCGGCGAACACCTCCCAGTCCGGCGCGAGGCGGCCGGCGGCCTCGATCTCGATGCCGTCGGTGTGGCGCCGGCCCGAGAGCAGGTTCTCCTCCACGCTCACCGAGAGGTCCGTGTTGCGCTCGTTCGTCTTCTCGGAGCGGTACAGGGCGGCGCGCAGCGAGAGGTCGCCGTCGAGCAGGTCCCATTTCGTGCCGATCTCGAGATTGCGGTTCTTCTCGGGCGGGGTGTTCGTGCCGCGTTCGTCGAGCGCGTAGAGCTCGCCGGAGGGATTGAACGAGGTGCCCGTGGCCGCGTACCAGGCCTGCCGGTCGTCGGGCTGGAAGAGGACGCCCGTGCGCGAGCTCCAGACCTTGTCCAGGCGCGAGAGCGGGCCGGCGGGCGGCGTGCGGGCGTAATCGGCGTCGAAGCGGTCGTGGCGCGC
>JBGAOO010000325.1:0-3811 GCA_044221765.1 Usitatibacteraceae bacterium
CCCAGGCGCCGGCGAGCGTCCTCGACTGGAGCGCCTGGGGCGGCCTGCCCGGCGCGGTGGAGATGTGCAACAACAACGGGCACTGCCGCAAGTTCGACGCCGGCACCATGTGCCCGAGCTACCGCGTGACGCGCGACGAGGCGCACCTCACGCGAGGCCGGGCCAATACGCTGCGGCTCGCGCTCTCGGGGCAACTCGGCAAGGAGGGACTCGCCTCCGACGAGGTGCGCGAGGCCTTCGAGCTGTGCGTCTCCTGCAAGGGCTGCCGCCGGGAATGCCCGACCGGGGTCGACATGGCGCGCATGAAGATCGAGCACCTCGCGCAGGATCGCGCCCGCCGCGGTCACAGCATCCGGGACCGCCTGGTGGGTGCGCTGCCGGCCTACGCGCCGTGGGCCTCGCGCCTTGCGCCCCTGGTGAACGCCTTCCAGCGCCTGCCGGGCGCCGCGGGACTGATGCAGTCGATCACCGGATTCGATGCCCGCCGCCGCCTGCCGGCTTTCCGGTCGCGCTCCTGGCTCGCCTCGCAGCCGCGCGCGGCCCCGCGAGGCTCCCGCGTGGTCGTGTTGCTCGCCGACACGTTCAACAACTGGTTCGAGCCGGGCAACCTGTCGGCGGCCCGCCGCGTGATCGAGGCGGCCGGCTACGAGGTGGTCGCCGCCCGCGCGGACGACGACAGGCCCTTGTGCTGCGGGCGCACCTACCTGTCGGCGGGGATGCCCGACGCGGCGCGGGCCGAGTCGCGCCGCATGCTCGACGCCCTGTCCCCCTGGATAGAGCGGGGCGTGCCCGTCGTCGGCCTCGAGCCCTCCTGCCTGTATTCGCTCAAGGACGAATTTCTCGGGATGCATCCCGCGGACGACGGGGCGCGCAAGCTGGCCGGGCTGGCGGAGACGTTCGAGACTTTCCTGGCCCGCGTCATTCGCGAAGGCGCGTCGCTGCCGTGGAAGGAGGGCACGGGCGCCGAATTCCTCGTTCACGGGCACTGCCACCAGAAGGCCTTCGGGGACTTCGACGACACGCTCGCGATCCTCGCGGCCATCCCGGGCAGCCGGGCGCGCGCCGTGGAATCCAGTTGCTGCGGCATGGCAGGCTCTTTCGGCTACGAGAAGGCGCACTACGAGACATCGCTCGCCATGGGCGAGCTCTCCCTGCTGCCCGCCGTGCGCGCGGCCGCGCCCGGCACCGTGGTCATCGCACCGGGCACCAGTTGCCGGCACCAGATCGATCACGGCGCCGCGCGCGAAGCCCTCCATCCGGCCGTCGCGCTGGCCCGGGCGCTGCGCGAGTAGGGAAGGGCACCGGACGATGACTTATCATGGACGGCGCGCGCTTCCCGCGCCGGACCTTCCCGACTGACGCCGATGGCTTCCCCGACGACCACGCTGCTCGCGGCGCTTCGCTCCACGCTCGGGGTACAGGCGCTCGGCGAACCGGCGGGCAACCTCACGCTCGGCAAGGGCGCGCTGGACGGGCGGCCGGTGCGCGTGGCGCTCGTCGAGAACCGTATCGCCAGCGGGTCGATCGGCAAGGCCGAGACGGCGCGGCTCCTGCCGTTGCTGGCCGTGTGCGCGCGCGAGAAGTCGCCGCTGGTGCTGTACCTCGATTCCGCCGGCGCGCGCGTCTCGGAAGGACTCGATGCCCTGGGCGCGTTCCGGCGCCTGTTCCGCGAGGCGCTCGCGACGGCCGTCGCCGGCGCGCCCATCGCCGTGCTGCTGGGCCGCAATTGCTTCGGCGGCGCCAGCATGCTGGCGCATCTCGGCGCGAGGCGGCTTTTCAGCCCCAACACGCAACTCGCGATGTCGGGCCCGTCCATCCTCGCCTCGTTGGCCGGGGCGAGCGTGCTGGACGAGATGTTCCGCGCCATCGTCGAGGCCACGATCGGGCCCGCGGCCCGCGCGAAGGCCTGCGAGGCGAATGCGGTCTGGTCGCCGGCGATGGACCTGGCAGGCTGGCTGCGCGAGGCGCTCGCCGCGCCCGAGGGACCCTGGGGCGCCTTCCATGCCCGTCACCAGCACCTGCGCGGGCGTCTCGAGAAGGGCCTCACCACGCGACCGGCGGAGAAGATCCGGCGCAAGGACCTCGACCGTCTCTACCCGGAGGGTTACGAGATCCTCGAGCAGGACGGCGTCCTCGCCGGCCAGGCGAAGCGCGAGGGAGCGGACAGGGAAGTGCTCGGCCTCGTGGGCACGACCCCGGTAGGGGCCGAGCGTGCCTGGCGCTTCGCGCAGGCGGCGTGGCTGCAGGCGCGGGCGACGCCGGCGCGCCTCGACGTGCTCCTGGATTGCGAATCGCATGCGGCGCGCCTGGAGGACGAGAAGATCGTGCTCACCGAGTACATCGTGGACATGGGCGTCGCGCTCGCGGCCGCCGCCGCGCGCGGCACCCGCGTCGATCTCACGATCCTCGACCGGGCCGGCGGTGGCGTCTACGTCGCGCTCGCCGCACCGGCCAGCCGAATCGCGGCCGTCTACGGCGCGGACATCCAGGTGCTGCCCGGCAGCGCGATGGCCTCCATCCTCGGCGCCCATCGCGACGCCGTGGGCGACATCCGGGAGTACCGAGACGCCGGCGTGGCCGACGACGAGATCAAGCTGGGCCTGCCGCCCTGAGACCCCCATGAACGACAACCTCTACGCCCTTTTCGAATCCCGCTTTCCGGCCGACCGCGACAGGCCCCTGCTCCTCAGCGACGGTGGTCCCGGATGGACCTATGCCGAGGCGGAGGCGACCTGCGCCCGTTACGCGGCCCTGCTTGCGAGCCTGGGCCTCGTGCCCGGAGACCGCGTCGCCGTCCAGGTG
This sequence comes from Usitatibacteraceae bacterium, assembly GCA_044221765.1. Taxonomy (GTDB): domain Bacteria; phylum Pseudomonadota; class Gammaproteobacteria; order Burkholderiales; family Usitatibacteraceae; genus FEB-7. Next base: position 2,803 of record JBGAOO010000325.1, read on the forward strand.
GAGAAATCCCCCGAGGCGTTGATGCTCTATCTGGCGTGCCTTCGCGCCGGACTCGTGTACCTGCCGCTCAACAGCGCCTACCAGGAAGGCGAGGTGGGGTATTTCCTCGGCAACGCGGAGCCCGGCGCGGTGATCGCGCAGCCGCGCTCGTTGCCGTGGCTTGCACCGCTGGCCGCCCGCCTGGGCATCCGCCACGTGTACTCGATGGACGAGGCGGGGCAGGGCAACTTCGCCGAGGCGGCCCGCCAGGCGCCGCCGCGATTCGAGACGGTCGACCGCACCGCGGATGACCTCGCGGCGATCCTCTATACCTCGGGCACCACCGGCCGCTCGAAGGGCGCGATGATCACGCACAGGAACCTCGCTTCCAACGCGAAGGTGCTGCATGCGTTCTGGGGCTTCCGGCCCGACGACGTGCTGGTCCACATGCTGCCGCTCTTCCACGTGCACGGGTTGTTCGTCGCCTGCCATTGCGCGCTCATGAACGGCACGGCGATGCGCTTCCACGCCAGGTTCGACGCGGGCCGCGCCCTGGCGGACTTCGCCGCCAGCACCGTGTTCATGGGCGTGCCCACCTTCTACACGCGCCTGCTCGCCGAGCCGGGCCTCACGCGCGAGGCCTGCGCGCGCATGCGCCTGTTCGTTTCCGGTTCCGCGCCGCTGCTGTCGGAGACGCACACCGAGTTCGAGCGCCGCACCGGCCACCGCATCCTGGAACGCTACGGCATGACCGAGACGGGCATGCTCACCTCGAACCCGCTGGCCGGCGAGCGCCGCGCGGGCACGGTCGGCTTCCCGCTGCCGGGCACCGAGGTGCGTGTCGTGGACGATGCGGGCGTCGCCTGTCCCGCCGGAGGCATCGGCCACATCCAGGTGCGCGGCGACAACGTCCTGCCGGGGTACTGGCGCATGCCGGAGAAGAACAAGGAGGAATTCACGTCCGACGGCTTCTTCCGCACCGGCGACGTGGGCACCTTCTCCGCCGATGGCTACCTGTCCATCGTCGGGC
>JBGAOO010000326.1:0-3808 GCA_044221765.1 Usitatibacteraceae bacterium
CTTCTGCACGATCGCGGGCGGGGTGCCCGCGGGCGCCCAGACGCCGAACCACAGCGTGATGTCGAAGCCCGGCAGGCCCTGGCCCGCGAGCGGCGGCACCTCGGGCATCACCTCGGCGCGGCCGAGCGTCGAGACGCCGAGCGCGGCGAGCTTGCCGTCCTTCATCTGGCCCACGACGGTGTTGATGGGCGCCATGTAGAACGAGGAGCGGCCCGTCATCGCGTCCTGGATCGCCTCGGGCGAGCCCTTGTACGGGATGTGCAGCATCTTCACCCCGGCCACCTGCGCGAAGTACTCCGCGGCCAGGTGCGTGGAGCTGCCCACGCCCGCCGAGGCGAAGGGAATCGCCCCGGGCTTCGCCTTGGCGGCGTCGACGAGGCTCTTCACGGTCGGGTACTCGCCGCCCTTGGCGGTCACCATCACGTAGGGCGTGATGCCCAGGATCGCGACGTCCACCAGGTCCTTGAGCGGGTCGTACGGCAGGGTCTTGTAGATCGCCGAGTTCGCCGCGTGCGAGGCGGACTGCACGAGCAGCGTGTAGCCGTCCGGGTCGGCCTTCACCACCGCCTGGGTGCCGATCTGCCCGCCCGCGCCGGGCCGGTTCTCGACGATGACCGGCTGCTTCCACGCCTCCGACAGGTGCTTGGCGACGATGCGCCCGGCGATGTCCGCGCCCGAGCCCGGCGTGAGGGGCACGATGAGGCGGATGGGCTTGGCCGGGTAGTCCTGCGCCGGGGCGAGCGTGGCGGCGAAGGCGAGGGCGGCGGCCGCGGCGAGGCGGGCGATGGGGTTCATGGTTTCTCCTTGGAGGTCCGGAAGGGCGGCTGGGGTGTCAGTCGGGCAGCCGGTCGTCGACGCGGTCGATGAAGCCGCGCAGCGCGCGGTTGAAGGCCTCGGGCTGCTCGATGTTGGACAGGTGCGCGGCGTCCTCGAGCACGAGCATCACCGAGCCCTCGATCATCCGGTGCAGCACCGTGGACTGGTCGACGGTGCAGGCGGGGTCCTGGCGGCCGGTCATCACGAGCGTGGGCTTGCGGATCGCGAGCAGCATCGTGGTCTGCGCCATGTCGCGCACCGCGCTCGCGCAGCCGAGGTAGCCCTCGGCGCCGGTGGCGAGGATCATGCGGCGCACCGCCTCGATGTCCCGCGGCGCGCGCTGGATGAATCCCTCGGTGAACCAGCGCCGGATCGTGCCGTCCACCAGGCCGGGAATGCCCTGCGAGCGCGCGATCGCCAGGCGCTCCTCCCACATCGCGCGCGGCGGCATCTCGCTCGCGGTGTCGCAAAGCGCGAGCGAATGCACCTTGTCCGGGTACCTCGCGCCGAGCTGCTGCGCGACCATGCCGCCCATCGACAGGCCCGCGACGTGGGCCGCCGGGATGCCGAGCGCGTCCAGGAGCGCGGCCGCGTCGTCGGCGAGCATCGCGATCGAGTAGGGGCCGGGCGGGGTGGCCGAGCGGCCGTGGCCGCGCGTGTCGTAGCGCAGGACGCGGTAGCGGTCGGCGAGGGCGGGCACGGTCTTGTCCCACATGTCGTAGCTCGACATGAGGCTGTTGCTCAGCAGCACGACGCGGCCCGTCTCGGGGCCGTCGAAGCGGTAGGCGGTCTCGACGCCGTTGACGGTGATGGTTGCGGACACGCGGTTCTCCAGAGGGGGCCTTGCGGCTTCTAGCGCAGCAGCCCGGCCTCGCGCAGCAGGCGCTGCACGCCGGGGTGGATGAGGTCGGGGCGCGAGGCCGCCGCGACGGTGTTGGCGAGCGTCGTCTCGCGCGCCTGGGGCAGCCGCCTGCCGAGCGCGCCTTCGGCGCGACCGAGCGCCCTGGCGAGCCGGTAGGCGGTTTCCGCCGGCAGCGAGGGGCGCGCGATCACGAACGCCCACGAGCCCAGCGAGGCGATGGGCGCGTCCTGCCCGGGGTAGGTGCCGGCCGGGATCTCGAGGGGCTTGAGCAGGGCGTGCTTGGCGAGGATGCGCTTCACCTGGTCGGCATCGGGCGCGATGAAGCGCGCGCCGGCCGGGCCCTTCGCCACGGCGATGAAGCCGGGCCAGCCCAGGCCGCCGCCCCAGAGCGCGGCGACGCGGCCGTCCTCCACCATCGCCGGGCCGTCGCCGGCGCGATCGAGGTAGACGGCCTTGAAGTCGCGCTCCATGTCGTGGCTCAGGCCGTCGAGGACGTAGCGCGCGAGGATCACCAGGCCGGAGCCGCGCGCGCCGAAGGCGACGGGCTTGCCCAGCAGGTCGGCGATGCGCCGGTGCGGGCTGTCGCCGCGCACGACGAACATGCCCGGCGTCGAGTACATCGCGCAAAGCAGGCGCAGGTCCGCCCTGGGCCGGCCGATGCCCTCGATCGCCTCGTGCAGCGGTTCTCCCGTGACGAGCGCGAGGTCGAGCTGGCCGGCCTCGATGAGCGGGATGTTCTCGGTGCTGCCCTTCGTGTTGCGCGTCTCGACCACGAGCGAGGGATCGGCCTCGTGGATCGACTCGGCGAAGGCGGCGCCGTAGAGCGGGAAGCCGCCGCCGGGCGTGGCGGTGCCCAGCACGACGGAGGTGGGCGCGGGCGCGGAGGCGCGGGCGCCGAAGGCGGCCAGCGCACCGGCCACGAGCAACGTGCGGCGTTCGATCATGCGAAACGGCTCCTCGGGTGGGCGGGCGGCAATCGCGCTTATAACACGAACGCCCCCGGGCGCAGGGCGCTCAGCGGCCCCAGTCGGGGTGCTTCCCGTGCAGCTCGCGGTGCTGCTCGATGAGCACCTGGTAGAACGACAGGCGCTCGGCCGCGATCCTGCCCGAGGACATCGCGCCCACGACGGCGCAGCCCGGCTCGGTCAGGTGCACGCAGTCGTTGAACTTGCACGCGCCCAGGAAGGGCCGGAACTCGGGCATCGCCTCGGCGATCTGCCCCTCGGTGAGGTGGAACAGCCCGAAGGACTGGAAGCCGGGCGTGTCGATGATCGCCGCGTCGCGGTCCAGGCGGAACAGGCGCGAGAAGGTGGTGGTGTGGGTGCCGATGCCCAGCGAGGCCGAGATCTCGCCCACGCGCGCGACCTCGTTCATCACGAGCGCGTTGACGGTCTTCGACTTGCCCATCCCGCTCTGGCCGACCAGCAGCGTGATCTTGCCCTCGAGCAGCGGCAGCAGCGCCGCGGTGTCGAACTTGGCGGACATGGAGATCACGGTGTAGCCGATCCTCTCCCACGGCGCGAGCGTCGCGCGGGCGGCCTTGTGCTCCTCGAGGTCGGACTTGTTGAGCGCGATGATCGCCGGGATGCCGGCGGCCTCGCAGGCCACCAGGCTCAGGTTGAGGAACGCCTCGCTGAAGGCCGGCCGCGGCGCGAGCAGGATCACCGCCTGGTCGACGTTGGCGGCGAGCACCTTCTCCTTCCACTGGTCGGAGCGGAAGAGGATGTTGCGCCGCGTGCCCACGCGCTCGATGGAGCCCTGCGCGGAACCGGACAGGCGCACCTCGACGAAGTCGCCGCAGGCCGCGTCCTGCTTCTTGCCCTTGCGCGTGCAGACGACCTGGCGCCTGTCCTTGAGCTCGACGAGGAACTCGCGGCCGAAGTCCGCGACCACGCGTCCCTCGGCGACCACCTGCTGTTCTCTTTCCCGACGGGTGGTCATGCGATCCGGGCTTCGGCAGGGGCTCTCGGGTGGGGACCGGTCAGAGGTCGAAGAGCGCGTCGAGCTTCGCCGCGCAGATGAAGTCGTTCTCGGAAAGGCCGTCGATCGCGTGCGTCCAGTACGACACCTTGCACTGGTCGTAGCCCACCAGAAGGTCCGGGTGGTGGTCCTCGCGATGCGAGATCCACG
>JBGAOO010000327.1:0-3807 GCA_044221765.1 Usitatibacteraceae bacterium
ATTCGCCCATGGTAGCAAAGGCGCCCGGCGCGGGTCCGGCCGCCGCCGGGCTAGACTGGCGCCTAGCCTGCCTTCTCCACGGCTCGTTCCCCGACCACGCCGGAGCGCACGCCCATGACCGATCCCCGCCCCGCCCCGCCCGCCGACGGCGCCCGCCTGGATTTCGCCGGCGAGATGAGCTACGGCGACTACCTGCAGCTCGACCGGGTGCTCGGCGCCCAGCAGCCGCGCTCGGACGACCACAACGAGCTGCTCTTCATCATCCAGCACCAGGCCTCCGAGCTCTGGATGAAGCTCGCCCGGCACGAGCTGCTCGCCGCGCGCGAGCACGTGCGCGCGGGCGACCTGCAGCCGGCCTTCAAGATGCTCGCGCGCGTGGCGCGCGTGATGGCCCAGCTCAACCAGTCCTGGGACGTGCTCTCCACGCTCACGCCGGCCGAGTACTCCGCCTTCCGCGCCTCGCTCGGCAGCTCCTCGGGCTTCCAGTCCTACCAGTACCGCATGATCGAGTTCCTGCTCGGCAACAAGAACCCCGTGATGCTCGAGCCGCACCGCCACCGCGCCGACCTGCTCGCCCCGCTCGAGCGGCTGCTGCACGAGCCCTCGCTCTACGACGAGGCGATCCGCCTGCTGGCGCGGCGCGGCTTCGCGATCGAGGCGGCGGTCGCCTCGCGCGACTGGTCCGCGCCGTACGCCTTCGACGAGTCGGTTTGCGCGGCGTGGGTGAAGGTCTATTCGGCCACCGGCGAGCACTGGGACCTGTACGAGCTGGCCGAGAAGCTGGTCGACCTCGAGGACGCCTTCCGGCAGTGGCGCTTCCGGCACGCGACGACCGTGGAGCGGATCATCGGCTTCAAGCGCGGCACGGGCGGCACCTCGGGCGTGGGCTACCTGCGGCGCATGCTCGAGGTGGTGCATTTCCCCGAGCTCTGGCGCGCGCGCACCGTGCTCTAGGCCGCGGCGCCGGCCGAGGTGGAAGGCCGGCGCGAATCTGCGTACGGTGGGGCCGGAGAAGCCCTTCCCGCCATGTCGCAGACCCCCCACGAGACCGAACTCAAGCTCGTCCTCGCCCCGGGCGAGGCGGGCCGCCTCGCCCGGGCGGCGCCCCTGGCCGGGCTCGCCAGCCGGCGCGAGAACCTCGTCGCGGTCTATGTCGACACCCCGCAGCTCGAGCTGGCCGGCCGCGGGCTGGGGCTTCGGCTGCGCAAGGCCGGGCGCCACTGGCGCGCCACGCTCAAGGCCGACAGCACGACCGCGGGCGGGCTGCACAGCCGGCCCGAATGGGAATACCCGGTGCCCGGGCCGGTGCTCGACCTGTCGCGCTTCGCCGGCACGCCGCTCGCCGACCTGGCCGACCCCGCGACGCTGCACGAGCGCCTGGTGCCAGTGCTCACCACCGAGTTCCGCCGCACCCGCTGGGTCTATTCGCCGGCGCCCGGTTCGCGCCTGGAGGTGGTGCTCGACGAAGGCCACCTGTTCGCGGGCAAGCGCTCGGCGCCCATTTCGGAAGTCGAGATCGAGGTCCTGGAGGGCCCGCCGTCGGCCGCCTTCGACCTCGCCGAGCAGCTGGCGGGAACGCTCGCCCTGCGCCCGGAGCCCGCCTCCAAGCTCGCGCGGGGATTCGCCCTGGCCGGCCCCGCGAAGCCCCGGCCGGCCCGCGCCCGCCCGGTGGACATCGCCGACGCCCCGGACGCCCGCGAGGCCGCGCGCCGCATCGTCGCCTCCTGCCTCGCCCAGGCGCAGGCGAACGAGGAAGGCGTCCTCGCCAGCCCGGACATCGAATACGTCCACCAGCTCCGGGTGGCGCTGCGGCGCCTGCGCTCGGCGCTCAGGCTCTTCCGGGACACGCTCGCGCCCGGGGAAGGCGCGGCCTTCGCCGAGGACCTGCGCTGGGCCGCCGCGGCCCTGGGCCGCTGCCGCGACTGGGATGTCTTCGCGACCGAGACCCTGCCGCCGCTGCTCGCCGCGCAGGGCGATGCGACCGTGGCCCGGGCGATCCGCGCCGGCGCCCGGGCCCGCCAGCGCGAGGCACGGCAGCAGACGCGCGAGGCGATCCTGTCCGCGCGCTACGGGCGCCTGATGATCCGGCTCGCCCGTTGGTGCGCCACGCACGCGCCCGCGCCGCCGGGGGTGCCCGCGCCCAAGGCATTCGCCTCCGCGAGCCTGCGCAAGGGGGCCCGGCGCATCCGCGCGGGCCAGGCGGGCTTCTCCCGCGCCACGCCCGACGCCCGGCACCAGTTGCGCATCCACGTGAAGCGCCAGCGTTACGCCGTGGAATTCCTCGGGTCGCTCTTCCGGGGACAGGCGCCGGCCCGGCACGCCCGGCGGCTCGCGCACGCGCAGGAATCGCTCGGCCTCGCCAACGACAGCGCCAATGCCCTGGCGCACGTGGCCGAGCTCGCGCCCGGCGCGCGGCTGCTCGAGTTCGCGCGCGGCTGGTTCGCCGCGCACGAGTCGGTGGGCGTGGCCGCCGCCGCGCGCGACCTGGCACGCGCCGTGGGCCTGCGCCGCTTCTGGCGCCGCAAGTCCCGGGCCCCCGCGCCGGGCGGGACCCCGCCGTTGATCTAGGGCAAGTCACGCGACGGGGCCGGTGGGAGACTGAAAACGCCCTCCCACCGGTAGCCGCCATGCGCCCCACCTTCATCGCCCTCCTCGCCGCGCTCGCGTGCGCCTGGGCCCCGGCGACGCCTGCGGCCGACGCGGAGCGGGGCAAGGGCCTCTACGAGACGCGGTGCGACGGCTGCCACGCGCAGAGCGTGCACGGGCGCGCCAAGCGCGAGGCCGCCGATTTCGAGGCCGTGCGCGCGTGGGTGCGGCGCTGGAGCGGCCAGGTCGGCGCGAAGTGGTCGGCGGAGGAGGTCGACGACGTCGCCGTCTACCTGAACCAGCGCTACTACCGGTTCGCGTGCCCGCCGCCCGCCTGCTCCAGCACCAGCGACGCGGGCACCGCGCCCTACATCGTGGGATCGCGCTGATCCGGGTGCGCGAAGGCCGGGCGCACCCATTGGCCGGTGTCGGAACCATGCCGCTTCGCCACGCCCTCGATCGCGTCGACCACCACCGGGTCGAAGAGCGCGCCGGCGCCGCGGCGCAGCTCCGCCATCGCCTCCTCGTGCGGCCGGGCGGGCCGGTGCGGGCGGTGGGAGGTGATCGCCTCGTAGGTGTCCGCCACGGCGAGGATGCGCGACTCCAGGCGGATCGCCTCGCCCTTCAGGCCGCGCGGATAGCCGCTGCCGTCCAGTCGCTCGTGGTGCTGGCCGACGATCGTGGCGATGGGCCAGGCGAACTCGATGGCGCCCAGCACCTCCTCGCCCAGCCCGGGGTGCTGCTTCACGATCTCCATCTCGGTCTTCGTGAGCCGCGCGGGCCGCGAGAGGATCTCGGCCGGCACGACCATCTTGCCGATGTCGTGCAGTTCCGCGGCGATGCGCAGGCCCTCGGTCGTGTTCTCGTCCAGGCCGAGCTCGCGGGCCACGGCCACGCAGATCTGCGCGGTGCGCAGCTCGTGGCCGGCGGTGTACGGGTCGCGGATCTCGAGCAGCCGCGCCATGGCGCGCAGCACGCCCGAGAGCACCGTCTCGTAGCGCGCCTCGGCCTGCCGGCGCGCGGCGTTCGAGCGGCCCGAGACCAGGCCGTAGGCCAGGTCGCCGGCGAGGGATTCCACCAGGGCCACCTCGGCCTCGTGGAAGGCGTCCGGGCGCCCCTCGAAGACGCCCAGGGTGCCCATCACGTTGCGCCGGTCGTCCAGCAGCGGCGCCGAGAGCATCGAGTGCATCCCGTAGGCGAGCGCCGCCTCGCGCCAGGGGC
>JBGAOO010000009.1:0-16818 GCA_044221765.1 Usitatibacteraceae bacterium
TGCTCGACGTGGCCGACGACGGCGCCCTGCTCGTCACGAGCGGCGCCGGCACCTCGCGCCTCACCTCGGCCGAGATCTCCCTGAGGCCCGCATGAGCACGCTCCCCGTCCCCGCGCTCGCCCCCGTGTTCGCGATCGACGCGGGCAACACGCGCGTGAAGTGGGGCCTCAACGTGGGCGGTCGATGGACGGTGCGCGGGGCGATCGCGACCGCCGAGGCCGAGCGGCTCGGCCGCGACTGGCCGCCCATGCCCGCGGGCACGATCGCGCGCGCTTCCAACGTGGGCGGGCGCGTGCTGCAGTCGCTCGTGTACGAGGCCTGCGCGCGCCACGACCTGCTGCTCTCGCTCATCGCCTCGCTCCCCGCGCAGCTGGGCGTCACGAACGGCTACCGCGATCCGGCGCAGCTGGGCACCGACCGCTGGGCCTCGCTCGTGGCCGCCCACGCCGACCAGGCCTGCGACCAGCTCGTGGTGAACGTGGGCACCGCGCTCACGGTGGATGCGCTGCGCGCCGACGGGCACTTCCCCGGCGGCATCATCGTGCCGGGCCCGGCCCTCATGCGCCGCTCGCTGGGCGGGGGCACCGCCCAGCTCAAGCTCACCGAGGGCGACTTCGCCGCCTTTCCCGCCACGACCCCCGATGCGATCACGAGCGGGGCGCTGCAGGCGGCAAGCGGCGCGATCGAGCGCATGGCGGCCGAGATGGCCCGGGCCGGCGGCGCGCCCGCGCGCCTGGTGCTCTCCGGCGGCGGCGCGGCGGAGCTCGCGCCGCGGCTTTCCCTCCCGGTCCGCATGAACGACAATCTCGTCCTCGACGGCATCGCCCTCATCGCCCGGATCCCCTGACCGCCCGTGTCGCGCCTGCTCTTCTTCCTGCTGCTCGTCGCGAACCTCGCCTTCGGCGCGCACCTGTGGCTCACCGCCGCGCCCGCGCAGCCGGATTTCTCCCGGCGCGAGCGAAACCGCGAGGACGCGAAGATCGTGGCCGTGATCCCGCCGCTCATCGCCGCCAAGCGCGCCGAGGAGACGCGCCAGCAGGCGCAGTCGCTCGTGGGCGCGGCCTGCGTGGAGTTCTCGGGGGTGCCCGCGCCGGACATGGCCCGCGCCCGCGAGGCGTTCGCCGCCATGCAGCTGGGAGAGCGCCTCGTCGAGCGGCGCGTCGAGGAGATCACGCGCCACTGGGTGTACGTGCCGCCCGCGAAGGACCGGCGCACCGCGGAACTGGCCATCGCCGCGATGCGCAAGCAGGGCGTGACCGACCTCTCGATCCGGCCCGACCACGCCATCTCGCTCGGGGTCTTCTCCACGGAGGAGGCCGCGCGCCGCTACCTGGTGCTCATGGAGGCCAAGGGCGTGAAGAATGCCCAGGTGGGCCCGTTCGCGCGCGAGGTGAAGGACTCGGTGTTCCTGGTGCGCGACCCCGACACGGAACTGGTCGCGCGCCTCGCCCTGCTGCAGCGCGAGTTCCCCACCACCGTCCTGCGCGCGGTGGGCTGCCCCGCCCCGGAGGCGGCCAGGAGCGCCGCGAACGGCGCGGGACGCTAGCGCGAGGCCTGCGGCGCGGCGGTGAAGCCCTCGCGGCGGTGGAAGCGCAGGTCGCCGAAGTAGGCGACGGCCTGGGCGCCGGTGTTGTCCGAGTCGCTCATGATCCCCACGGACTTCACGCGCGGGGGCTCCTCGCCGAAGGCGCGGCGGTAGTCGTCCAGCAGGTTCACGCGCTCCTCGTGCCAGCGGTCGAGGTCGAGCTTGCCGCTGCCGGCCACGATCATCTTCACGCGCGTGGAGAAATGGTGCGTGATGATCGTCCCTTCCGGCAGGTTGTTCTCCCAGATGTACATGAGCGTCGCGTAGGGCAGCTCGTTGCCGCCCAGGGCCTTGCCCAGGTCGAAGTTGATCTGCTCGGCCGGCGGCAGCTTGTCGCGCCCGCCCTCGAAGAGGACCACCACGCGCGCGGGCGAATCCTCCACCTGCGCCTCGGTGTTGTTGGCGCCCGGGATCATCGCCGGCACCTTCCACTTCCAGCTGAGGATGGGGAACTCGTGCAGGTCGACGACGGTGTCGTACTGCAGGCCCGAGGCGCTCGCGTCGGCCGTCGCGCGCATCGCGATCGTGCCTTCCATCGGCACGAGCTGGTACTGGGTGAGCTTCTTGAATCGCGCCAGGCGGTACGGGTGCCAGCCCTTGGGCAGCACGTCGAGCGCGGTCGCGGTGGAGAAGGGGGTGGGGTCCGGGCTCGTGGCGGCCGTGACGGCGGGCCGTGTCGACACCGGCGCCGGCGGCTCCAGCGCGCACGAAGCGGCCAGGACGGCGGCGAGGAGGCTGGCGTGCGCGGGTCTGATCATGGGGTTATCGGTTATTCTGGCCGTGGAGGCGAGCCGACAGTCTAGCCGCGATTGCCGGGCGCTGCCGTTTCCCTCGCGCGACCCGCCATGAGCCCCTTTTCCGCCGCCCGCCTGATCGCCCTCGCCGCCCTCGTGGCCGGCGGGTGCGCCGCCTTCGACCCCTACAACGTCCTCACGCGCCAGTGGCCGCCCGGGCCGGTCGTGGCAGGCCCCGTGCCCGAGCCCCCGACGGCCCCGCTGGGCGAGGCCGGGCGCCTGGCCGCCTTCGACTTCGTGTGGCGCACGGTGAACGAGCGCTACTACGACCCGAAGCTGAACGGCGTCGACTGGGCCGCCGTGGGCGCGCGCTGGAAGCCGCAGCTGCTCGCCGCGGAAAGCGACGACGAGTTCTGGGACAAGCTCGACCGCATGGCCGGCGAGCTGAACGACGCGCACACGCGCGTGGAATCGCCCAAGCGCGCCGAGCTCATCGCGCGCTTCGAGAACGTGAGCCTGGGCTTTTCCTTCCGCCCGCTCGAGGGCCGGCTCGTCGTGACGGGCGTGAACCCCGAGTCCGAGGCCTGGTGGGCGGGCGTGCGCCCGGGCATGTCCCTGGATCGCGTCGGCGACGAGACCGCGCAGGCGGCCTACGGGAAGCTCCTCGCCGAAACGCGCGGCAGCTCCTCGGCCCATGCGCGCCATGTCTCCGCCACGCGCCGCCTGCTCGCGGGAGAGCCCGATTCCAGCGCGATCCTCACCTTCGCCCGGGGCGACGGCTCGCCCTTCACCGTCTCGCTCAAGCGCACGAAGCTCGCCTCGACCCCGCGCGTTTCCTCGCGCACGCTGCCCTCGGGCTTCGGCTACATCCGCCTCACGGCCTGGTCGCAGCCGCTCGAGGGCCGGATGGTGGAGGCGGTCGAGTCCCTCAAGGACCGGCCCGGCCTCATCTTCGACCTGCGCGGCAACCCGGGCGGCTCCGCGCTCATGGTGCGCAACGTCGCGCGGCGCCTGTTCACCGGCAAGGTGGAGGTCGGGCGCACGCTCACGCGCACCGGCGAGCCCGTCCACGTCGCCTTCGGCCTGGTGGAGCTCATCCGGCTCAGGCAGGAGATGGAAGGCACCGGCACGTACTCGGGCCCGGTGGTCGTGCTGGTGAACGCCGACAGCGGCAGCGCGAGCGAGCTGTTCGCCGGCATCCTGCAAAGCCAGGGCCGCGCCCGCATCCTGGGCGACACCACCTGCGGCTGCCTGCTCGCCTACCTGGGCTACGCCGCCATCCCCGGCGGGGGCAAGCTCGCCTACAGCGAGGTCGGCTTCCTCCTGCCGGACGGCAAGCGCATCGAGCACGAGGGCGTCCAGCCCGACCGGCGCGTGCCGCTCGCCGTCGCCGACCTGCTCGTGGACCGCGACCGCGCCCTCGAGGCGGCGCAGGCCGAGCTCAAGGCGATGGGCCCGTGGAAGGGCTCGAACAAGGTCGCCGGCCCCTGAAGGACTCCGCCCTCAACCCCGGCGTCGCCCGCCGCGAGGTGTTCGCGTGGGCGATGTACGACTTCGCGAACTCCGGCTACACCACGGTGGTGCTCACCGCGGTGTTCAACGCCTACTTCGTGGCCACGGTGGCGGGCAACGCGCCCTGGGCCACCTTCGCGTGGACGCTCGCCCTGGGCGTCTCCTACGGCATCGTGATGGTGGCCGGGCCGTTCGTGGGCGCCTGGGCCGACGCGCACGCCGCGAAGAAGCGCGCGCTCGCGGCGACCACGGTCGTCTGCGTCGCCGGCACGGCCCTGCTCGCCGGCGCCGGGCCGGGCGAGCTGGCCTGGGCCGTGGCCTTCATCATCGTCTCGAACGTCGCCTACTCCCTGGGCGAGAACCTCACCGCCGCGTTCCTGCCGGAGCTCGCGCGGCCGGCGAGCGTGGGCAAGGTCTCGGGCTGGGGCTGGAGCCTGGGCTACGCGGGCGGCCTTCTCTCCCTCGGCCTGTGCCTCGCCTGGGTGATGACGGCCGGATCGCGCGGCTCGAGCACGGTCGGGGCGGTGCCGGGGACGATGCTCATCACGGCGGCCATGTTCGCGCTCGCCTCGCTGCCCACCTTCCTGCTGCTCAAGGAGCGCGCGGTGCCCGTGCCGGTGGAAAGGCGCGAGTCGCACGCGCTCGCGCGCCTGCTGCGCACCGCGGGCGAGGCCGCGCGCTACCGCGACCTGCTCGCCGTCTTCGCCTGCGGCACCTGCTACCAGGCGGGGGTCGCGACGGTGATCGCGCTCGCGGCGATCTACGCCGAGCAGGTGATGGGCTTCAGGACGCAGGAGACGATCCTGCTCATCCTCGCGGTGAACGTGACGGCCGCGATCGGCGCCTTCGGCTTCGGCTACGCGCAGGACCGCATCGGCAACGTGCTCGCGCTCCGCCTCACGCTCGTGGGCTGGCTCGTGATGGTGGTCACCGCCTGGTTCGCCACCTCGCCCGCGCTCTTCTGGGTCGCCGCGAACCTGGCGGGCCTGTGCATGGGCTCCTCGCAGTCGGCGGGCCGCGCGCTCGTCGCGTACTTCGCGCCGGCCGATCGCAGCGGCGAGTTCTTCGGGCTGTGGGGCGTGGCCACGCGCCTCGCTTCCATCCTCGGCCCGGTCACCTACGGCGCCGTCACGTGGGGCACGGGGGGCGACCACCGCCTCGCGATCCTCGCGACCGGCGTATTCTTCCTGCTCGCCCTTGCCTGCCTCGCCTTCGTCGACGAACGACGGGGCCACGCCGCCGCCCTCGCCTCCTCCACGCCATGACCTTCCCCGCCCTCTTCCTCTCGCACGGCGCGCCCACGCTCGCCCTCGCCAACAACGAGTTCACGCACGCCTGGTCGGAACTGGGCTGCGTCCTCGGCCGCCCCGAATCGATCCTCATGGTCTCGGCCCACTGGGATACGGCCTCGCCCGCGGTCACGCTCGCGCCGCGCCTTGCCACCGTCCACGACTTCTACGGCTTTCCGCCGGAATTGAGCCAGGTGCGCTACGAACCGCCGGGCTCGCCGGCGCTGGCCCGGCGCACGGGCGAACTCCTGCAGGGCGCGGGATTCACCGTGCTGGGCGACCCGGCGCGCGGCATCGACCACGGCGGCTGGGTGCCGCTGCGCTGGATGTACCCGGACGCGGACATTCCCGTCGTGCAGCTCTCGGTGCAGTCCGCCCTGGGCGCGCGCCACCATCTCGACCTGGGCCGCGCGCTCACCCCGCTGCGGAACGAGAACGTGCTCGTGATCGGCTCGGGCGGCATCGTGCACAACCTGCGCGAGCTCGACTGGGGCGGGCGCGGGGCGGTGATGCCCTGGGCGAAGGCGTTCAACGACTGGATCGTCGCGAAGGTGGCGGCCGGCAGCGCGGACGAACTCGCCGACTACCGCACGCTCGCCCCGGAGGCGCATCGCGCGCAGCCCACCGAGGACCACATGGTGCCCTTCCACGTGGCGCTGGGCGCGGGCGGGTTCCCGGCCAAGCACATCAAGCTCGGCTTCGACCTGGGCTCGCTCGGGATGGACTGCTACGCCTTCGGCTAGTGATGGGGACAGACACCTTCACTTCGGTGTGGCAACGCTGCAACAGAAAGAACGCCGTCCGTCCGCTTCATCGTGTTGCATTTTCGCCACGCAGGTTTGAAGGTGTCTGTCCCCTTCAACCCCAGATCTTCGCTTCGGAGAAGCCGAGCGCCTCGAACTCGGCGGCACGCAGGTCCGCCTCGTTGGCGCAGAAGAACTCGTCGAGCTGGGGCGGGGCGATGCGCGTGCCGGCGAGCATCGCGTGCGCCTGGCCGCGGTGGTGGACCTGGTGCTCGAAGACGTGCGCGAGCAGCCGGTGCAGTTCCTCCTCCACGCGGCCCTTGCGGCGCAGGATCGCGACCTTCAGCTCGAGCTGCGCATCGGTCATGCGCTCGCAGATCGCGACGAAGCGCGCGTCCACCTCGGCCTGCTCGTCGATCAGGTCGATCACCTCGTCGAAAGGCTCTTCCGGCTCGTAGAAGGCGCCGATGTCCGGGTTCGGCTCGCGCCCGTCCAGCGCGCGCTCCATCGCGTCGGCGTACATCCAGTCCACCGTCACCAGGTGGTTGAGCGTGGCCTTGAGCGAGGGGAAGAAGCTCGTGCGCGGCGCGGCGAATTCCTCGGGCGTGAGCGGCAGCATCGCCGTGAGCAGGCGGTGGTTGGCCCACGCGTTCTGGTGGGCCCAGGCGGCGAGGTGGCGCTTCAGGGTGATCATGGCGCCACCGGCGCGGGCTCGGGCAGCGCGAGGCCCGCGCGCCGCGCCGTCTCGCGCAGGAGGTCCGGCCGGTCGCTGATGATGCCGTCCACGCCCAGCGCGATCATCCGCTCCATCGCCGGCACGTCGTTCACCGTCCAGACGACGACCTGGAGGCCGAGCGCCTTCGCCTGCTTCACCTTGGCCTCGTCCACGTCGCCGAAGTAGGGCGACCAGACCTTGCCGCCGGCGGCCTTCACCATCGCCGGCACCGAGCCGTGGTCGCGCAGCTGCACGCCGGCCGTCCAGCGCGAGCCCTCGGGATTGGCGGCCTCCACGTTGTCGAGCCACTTCTGCTGCGCGGTGAGGTACACCGTGGGGATGGCGGGCGCCTCCTTCTGTACCACCCGGAGCGTGCGCCAGTCGAAGGACTGGATCGCGACGCGCCTTTCCATTCCCGCCGCGCGGACCGCCTTGAGGAGCGCGCGCGCGAAGGCTTCCGGCTCGGGCGTCTCGTGCGGCGCGCCCGGCGTGAGCTTGGTCTCGATGTTGAAGCGCACGGCCGTGTCGCCGCTCTTCTTCACCAGCGCGAAGAGGTCGGCCAGCCTCGGGATGCGCGTGCCGTCCACGGCCTGCTGCTCGGGATAGCGCTTGCCGTAGTTGGCCCCGGGCTTCAGGCGCCCGACGTCGTAGGCCTGCAGCTCGCGGAAGGTGAGCGAGTGGATCGCCGGCCCCTTGCCCTCCAGCCACTTCCCGTCGGGGCCGCGCGTGATGTCGGGGTTGAGCGAGGAATCGTGGCTGATCACCACCACGCCGTCCTTCGTCACGTTCGTGTCCAGCTCGAGCGTGGTGACGCCGATGCGCAGCGCGTTGGCGAAGGCCGGCAGGGTGTTCTCGGGCAGGAGGCCCCGGCCGCCGCGATGGGCCTGCAGGTCGAGGGCGCCCGCGCCGGTGGCGGACAGGAGCACGATCGTGGCGACGGCGGCACGCAGCATGGGTTCTCCGGGAGGAACGACGGTCAGGACGCGGGCTTGCGCGTCATCGTGAAGATGATCCGCGGCTCGGGGAAGGCGGCCGTCGCCGGCACGTACGACGGATGGCCGTAGAGCCGGCCCTCGGGCAGCGCGATGCGCTGGCGGCCCTGGCCGTCGGCCGTCATCGTCCAGAGCGAGCTCACGGCCGGGTTCGCGGGGTCGTAGCGCACGTGGAGCAGGCGCTTGCCGTCCGGGGACCAGTCCGGCAGGCCCAGGGCGGTCTCGGCGCCGGTGGCGAGCTCGAGCGTGATGATCCGCCACGGCTCGAAGGAGGCGATGCGCATGAACGCGACGCGCCTGCCGTCCGGGGAGAGCTTGGGATCGAAGTCGCCGTTCGGCCCGGTGTAGAGGAAGCCGCGCTTGAGCGGGTTCGTGATCCGCTGCGCCTGGGTGCCGTTCACGTTCATGATCCAGAGCGCGTCGGCCTCCGAGTCCTTCGACGGGAAGACCAGCCGGTTGCCCACCCAGTGCGGGTCCGCGACCGACAGGCCGAAGGGCGTGGGCATGCGCTGCACCGTGCGCGCGGCGAAATCGATGCGGCGGATCTCCGGCGTCCGGAAGAGCGTGTCGGTCGAGGTGTAGACGATCGAGGTGCCGTCGGGCGACCAGCTCGCGCCGCTCGCCATGATGCCGGGCTTGGGCGGGACGATCGACACCACGCCCGACCCGTCGATGCGCATGAGGGCGATTTCGGTGTTCGCATAGCCGCCCTGCTCCGTGGCGCGGCCGCTCGCGTCCTTCTGGTGGTAGCGCGTGAACACCACCCACTGCCCGTCGGGCGAGACGCGCGGATGGGTCGATTCCTGCGTCATGCTGAGCAGCAGCGGCGTCAGCTTGCCGCCGGCGGCGCTCGCCAGGTAGATGCCGAACGGGGCGTTCTCCTCGATCACGAGGCCATCGCGGGGGGCGCTCGAGGTGCCGCGTACCGTCTCGGCGCCGGGCGAGGGGACCGGCAGGGCGCCCACCAGGAGGCCGGCGCCCGCGACCGCGAGGGCCCTGCGCCAACGGCGAAGCATTGCTTGCATGGGAAATCCGGAGCGGGAAATGGGAGGGATTATCCCATCGAAAGCGCCGCCGGACCGGCCTCCGCTCGTCGGCCGAGCGCCGCCGCCCGGCCGTCCCGCGATTGCGCGGGGCCGTCCAAAGCCCGATCATGGCGCCCATGGCCACCCCACCCGCCCCCCGCAAGCGCACCCTGTACGACATCCTCGGCGTCGAGCGGGACGCGGGCGCCATCGACATCGGCATCGCCTACAAGGCGCGGGTCGAGGCGCTCAATCGCACCCCCGGCGCGGACCCGAACGAGGTGAACCTCGTCCACGAGGCGTACCACGTGCTGTGCATGCCCAACGAGCGCGCGGCGTACGACGCCAAGCTCATCACCATGGCCGAGAAGGCCGCGGCGAAGGAGCAGGCGATGGCGCCCGACCTCGTGCTCGAGCCCGACCCCGCCGACGAGCCGCCGATCTGGAAGAACAAGTTCGTCCTCGCCGGCGGCATGCTGCTGCTGGTGGCGATGGCCTGGTTCGCCGTCCGCCCGGGCCCGGCCAAGCCGCCCGTGCGCATGGTCGCGCAGAAGGAACTGCGCGCCGACGAGGCGCCGGCCCCGCGCGCGGCGCCCGCTCCCGCGCCCGTGCTGACCGCGCGCAGCGCCGAGGAACTCTTCGCGATGCTCGCGCAGAGCACGGCGCGCATCACCGCCTACGACGTCTCCGGCCGGGCCGTGGGCCTGGGCAGCGGCGTGGTCACCGGCATCGGCACCGTCATCACGAACTGCCACGTGGCGACCGCGGGCGGCAGCCTCACGGTGAAGGTCGGGGCGGAGCAGTATTCCGCGAGCGTCGAGGTGGCCGACGAGGAGTACGACCTGTGCAAGCTCTCGGTGAGCGGGCTCACCGCGCAGGCCGTGGCGATCGGCAGCGCCGAGTCGCTCAAGACCGGGCAGAAGGTCTTCGCCATCGGCGCGCCCCAGGGCCTGGACCTCACCATCAGCGACGGCATCGTCTCGGCCATGCGCAACCTGCCGCAGGGCCGCGTCATCCAGACCACGGCGCCCATCTCGCCCGGCTCCTCGGGCGGCCCGCTCTTCGACGCCTACGGGCGCCTGGTGGGCATCATGACCTTCCAGCACAAGACCGGGCAGAACCTGAACTTCGCGGTGCCGGCCGACTGGATCGCGAACATGAGCTCGCGCTCGGCCACCAACCCGCTGCTCGAGGCCATGGGAAAGGCGATGGCGCCCAACTAGCCATGCCGGCCCCTTCGCTCGCCGAGGCGCTCGCGGCCGCCCGGTCTTCCTTCCCCGTCCTCGCCTCGCTCCCGCCGCCGCTCGCCGGCCGCCTCCTCGCCGAGTGCCTCGTGATGCGCGTGCCGGCGGGCACCCACCTCTTCGACGAGCGCACGCCCTGCGGCGCCTTCCCCCTCGTGATCGACGGCCGGGTGAAGGTCGCCAAGCTCTCGCCCGGCGGGCGCGAGATCGTCCTCTACCGCGTGCGCCCCGGGCAGAGCTGCCTGCTCACCTCGAGCTGCCTGCTCTCGCACCGCGACCACGCCGCCACGGGCATCGCCGAGACCGAGGTGACGCTCGTGGCCGTGCCGCGCGAGACCTTCGACGCGCTCATGGCCGGCTCGGGCGCCTTCCGCGACTACGTGCACGGGCTCTTCGGCGAGCGGCTGGGCGAACTGATGATGCTGGTGGAGGAAGTGGCCTTCCGGCGCCTGGACCAGCGCCTGGCCGCGCTGCTCCTCGCCCGCGGCCCGCAGGTCCTCGCGCGCCACCAGGACCTCGCGGAGGAGCTCGGCAGCGTGCGCGAGATGGTGAGCCGCATCCTCTCGGACTTCGAGGACCGGGGCCTCGTGTGCCTGGGGCGCGGCCGGATCGAGGTGGCGGACAAGCCGGGCCTGGAAGCGCTCGCCGCCGGGCGCTAGCGGCTGTGTAACCTCGGTTACAGACGGGGCCTGCCCGCCTGCGTAGCCTTCGAGCCGTTCCCAACCAGACCCGGAGCCCACCATGAAATCCAACGTCGGCGGCATCGACAAGATCCTTCGCCTCGTCGCGGGCGCAGGCCTGCTGGCCTTCTTCTTCCTCTCCGAGGGTCCCGCGCGCTACTGGGGCCTCGTCGGCCTCGTGCCGATCGCCACGGGCCTCTTCAGCTTCTGCCCGATCTACCCGCTGCTGGGCATCAACACCTGCTCCACCAAGCAGGGCTGATCGCCCGCCCGCAGGAGAAGGGGACGCTACCCTTTGAAGGGTAGCGTCCCCTTTGACATTTTCCTCAAGATCCGCGCGGGATGGCCGTAGGATTCGGTTCCCGAACCCATGCGGCACGGGCCCGTTCGCCCGGCCGGATCCCCGCCATGAAGAAGACCCTCCTCGCCACCCTCGCCCTCCTGGCCGCCCTGCCGGCCTTCGCCGGCCGCCCGCTGAGCACGGAGGATGCCGCAACGCTGGGCGACAAGGCCTGCCAGCTCGAGACCTGGGTGGACCGCACCCGCGGCAACGTGACCGACCTGAACGTCGTACCCGCCTGCTCGACCTTCGACACCGAGTTCCAGTTCGGCGCGATCCGCTCCCGCGAGGCGGGCCTCACCAGCACGACCGGCACCTTCTTCCAGGCCAAGTACGCCTTCAAGAGCATCGACGACGGTCCCTGGGGCGTGGGCCTGGTGCTGGGCGCGGCGCGCTCGCTCAACCGCGAGGAGAAGAACAACTGGGGCGATCCCTACCTCATCGTGCCGGTGAGCTTCGGCTTCGGCGAGGACAAGGACTCGCGCCTGCTCGTGCACCTGAACATCGGCGCCACGCGCGCGCGCGACGAGTCGCGCAACCTCACCCTCTGGGGGGTCGCCTTCGAGAAGCCGCTCACGGAGAAATTCACGGTCCTGGGCGAGGTCTACGGCGAGAACGCGAAGAACCCGTACATCCGGTTCGGGGGGCGCTACACGCTCTTCGACAAGTTCGACGTCGACCTCACGTACGTCACGCGCTCGGGCGGCGTGAAGGAAGACCGCTTCTTCTCCGTCGGCTTCCATCTCGAGACCGATCCGTTCCTGCCGTAGCCGCCGGACGCGGGCACGGGGGACGTCGCCCCTTGGCGGGTAGCGTCCCCTTTCGAACTTCGCGGACAATGGCAGGATGAGATCGCCTACCCGCCCGCGCACCGCCCTCAGCCCGCTCGTCCTCGTCGTCCTGCTCGCCGGCTGCTCCCCGCCGCCGCCCGAATCCCTGCTCGCCAAGGCCGGCACCGCGATGTTCCAGCAGCGCTGGGTCGAGGCCTTCAAGCTCTGCGACGGTGCCTTCCAGGCCGCGGACAAGGCCGGCAACAGCGCGGCCGCCATCGCCGCGGCCGAATGCGCCGCCCATGCGGCGGCGGAATCGGGCAAGCCCGCCGATGCCTTGCCCCACTACGCGAGGCTCTTCGCCGCCCACGACGCCACGCTGCCCGTGCTGGCGCGCATGCGCCTCGTCGCCAACCACGGCGTGACGCTCATCGAGGCCGGCAAGCGCGAGGCGGGCATCGCGCAGCTGCGCCAGGCGCTCGACAAGGACCTTCCGTCGTCCGCCGAAGGCGGGCGATGGAGTCCCGATACCGCGCGCGCGATCCTGGTGAAGAACCTCGCGCGCGCCTACTACGACCGGGCGAGCGAGCCGGCGGTGCGCGCCTGGGTGCAGGAGCAGGCCGACTGGTTCATGGAATTCAGCGAACGGCACGCCCGGGCGTCGGGCGGGGGCATCGGCTTCGCCGCCGCGTTCGAGGCGGTGTCGGCCGTCGGCAGGCGCCAGGCGAACACCGCCACGCCCGAGTGGGATGCGGTGATCCGGCAGTGGGAAGCGAATGAGCAGGCGGTCATCGGGCACTCGTACGACAAGGGGAAGGTGTGCGAGTCCATCGCCTACAGCGAGTACTCGATCTACTTCTGCCTGCGGGAGCTCAAGGCCCCGGCCTAGATGGATTTCCCCGCCCTCGTCGCGCAGTACGGCTACTACGCGGTGCTCGTGGGCGCCTTCCTGGAGGGCGAGACGGTGCTCGCGCTGGCCGGCCTCGCCGCACGCCGCGGCTACCTGGACTTCACGACCGTCGCGGTGATCGCGGGCCTGGCGGGGTTCGCCGGCGACCAGTTCTACTTCTTCCTCGGGCGCTACCGCGGCCATCGCATCCTCGAGCGCTTTCCCGGCGCGCGGGAAAAGGCGCACGCCTTCGACGCGATGCTCTCGCGGTGGCACGCGCCGCTCATCGTGATGATCCGGTTCCTCTACGGCTTCCGGATCATCGGCCCGGTGCTGCTGGGGATGGGCCGCTGCCCGGCCTGGAAGTTCGTCCTCTACAACGCGATCGGCGCGGCGATCTGGGCGCCGCTCGTGGCGGGCGCGGGCTGGCTCTTCGGCGCGGCGGTGGAGGCGGTGCTCCACGACATCCACGACATCGAGAAATGGCTCTTCGTGGCCATCGTGGTCGCCGGCCTGGCCGGGGTGCTTTGGCACCGCCGGCGGAAGAACAAAGGGGACAGTCCCCTTCGCTGAGATTGAAAAGGGGACGCTACCCTTTGAAGGGTACCGTCCCCATTGTTGGAAGGCGAAGCCGGCGGGGACGCCGCCCCCTGAAGGGCGGCGCCCCCTTTTCCTAGCCGCGTTCCTCGCGCTCGGGCGTGGCCGTGATCTTGTGGATCGAGAGGTCGGCCCCCTCGAACTCCTCCTCGGGCTCCAGGCGGATGCCGACCAGGGCCTTCAGGCCGCCGTAGATCGCGAAGCCCCCGGCCACGGCGATCCCGATGCCGAGCAGCGTGCCGGCGAGCTGGCTCATGAACGAGACGCCGCCCATGCCGCCCAGGGCCTTGCTGCCGAAGATCCCGCAGGCGAGCCCGCCCCAGGTGCCGCAAAGCCCGTGCAGCGGCCACACGCCGAGCACGTCGTCGATCTTGAGGCGGTTCTGCGTGGCGTTGAACATCACGACGAAGAGCCCGCCGGCCACCGCGCCCGTGGCGAGCGCGCCCAGCGGGTGCATCACGTCGGAGCCCGCGCACACGGCGACCAGGCCCGCGAGCGGGCCGTTGTGCACGAAGCCCGGGTCGTTGCGGCCGACGACGAGGCCGGCGAGCGTGCCGCCGGCCATGGCCATGAGCGAGTTCACCGCGACCAGGCCCGTGATCTTGTCGATGGTCTGCGCGCTCATCACGTTGAAGCCGAACCAGCCCACCGAGAGCACCCACGCGCCCAGGGCGAGGAAGGGGATGTTGGACGGCGGGAAGGCGAGGACGTGGCCGTCCTTCGTGTAGCGCCCGCGCCGCGCGCCCAGCAGCAGCACCGCCGGCAGCGCCACCCAGCCGCCCACCGCGTGCACGACCACCGAGCCGGCGAAATCGTGGAACTCCGCGCCGAAGGCCTCCTTGAGCCAGCCCTGGATGCCGAAGTGTTGGTTCCAGGCGATGCCCTCGAAGAAGGGGTAGAGGAAGCCCACGAGCAGGAACGTCGCCGCGATCTGCGGGTTGAAGCGCGAGCGCTCGGCGATGCCGCCGGAGACGATCGCGGGAATGGCCGCGGCGAAGGTGAGCAGGAAGAAGAACTTCACCAGTTCGTAGCCGCTCTTCGCGGCGAGCGCCTCGGCCCCGGTGAAGAAGTTGACGCCGTAGGCCACCGAGTAGCCGATGAAGAAGTAGGCCAGGGTGGAGACGGCGAAATCCACCAGGATCTTCATGAGGGCGTTGACCTGGTTCTTGCGCCGGACGGTGCCCAGCTCCAGGAAGGCGAAGCCGGCGTGCATCGCGAGCACCATGATCGCGCCGAGCAGGATGAAGAGGACGTCGGACGACGTCTTGAGGTTTTCCATGGCCATCCCCGCGAGAGTGTTGTTCGTTGTCATCGCCGCGTGGACCGCGGTCGTGCCGGCACTATAGCAAGTACCCCCGGATTTCCTGTGGGTTTGGGGCCCGGGGGTTCGCGGCTACCAGGGACGCCCGGATTCGGCGGGCGGCAATGCCTTGAAGGGCGACAAGGCCACCATCGAGCACCTGAACCGCCGGTTCACGGGACGGCCCGCCCGCCCTGAAGTCCGCCGCTGGCGGCCGGGATCGGGCCGCCGGCGCCGTGGGCAGGCCATTCGTCGCAACCCCCGCGGGCGCCGCCGGGGCGCCCTGCTACGATCCGCCCATCTCGACCCCCGGAATCCCCCCATGCTCCAGGCAACAGACCTCCACAAGGCCTACGGGTCCAAGGCGGCCGTCGCCGGCGTCTCGTTCTCGGCCGCCCCCGGCGAGATCGTCGGCCTGCTCGGGCCCAACGGCGCGGGCAAGTCCACCACGGTCGCGATGCTCTGCGGCGTCGTGAAGCCCGACCGCGGCACCGTGAGCCTCGCCGGCGAGCCCATCGGCGACGACGCGAGCGCGGTGAAGCGGCGCATCGGCCTGGTGCCGCAGGACATCGCGCTGCACGAGGAACTCGCCGCCATCGGCAACCTCCGGCTCTTCGGCGCCCTCTACGGCGTCGAGGGCGCGCTCCTGGAATCGCGCATCGCCGACGCGCTCGCGCTGGTGGGCCTCGCGGACCAGGCGCGGGCGAAGCCCTCGACCTTCTCCGGGGGCATGAAGCGCCGACTCAACATCGCCTGCGCCCTCGTGCACGACCCCGACGTGCTCATCCTCGACGAGCCGACGGTGGGCGTGGACCCGCAGAGCCGCAACGCCATCTTCGGCAACCTCGAGCTGCTGCGCTCGCGCGGCAAGGCGCTCGTCTACACCACGCACTACATGGAGGAAGTCGAGCGCCTGTGCGACCGCATCGTGATCATGGACCACGGCAAGGTCATCGCTTCCGAGACCAAGGCGGGCCTGCACAGGCTGCTGCCCGCGACCGCCCGCCGGCGCCTGGAGATCGAGGGCATCGTCGACGACGAGACGCTCGCGCTCCTGGCCGCCCGGGGCCTCGCCGTGAAGGGCGAGACCGGCGCCTCGCTCGAGGACGTCTTCCTGCACCTGACCGGCCGCGAGCTGAGGGACTGACCATGAAGCCGATCCTCGCGCTCGCGCGCACCGACGTCGTGATGTACCTGTCCAACCGCCGGGCGCTCCTCGTGACGCTCGCCGCGCCCATCCTCATCGCGGCCTTCTTCGGGGCCGTGCTGGGCGGCGCGCCCAAGAAGCCCACGCGCGTGCCCGTCGCCGTCACCGACCTGGACGGCAGCGACGTGTCGAGGAAGATCGTCGCCGCGATGAAGGGCGACGCGACCTTCGAGATCCAGGAGCTGGACGAGGCGTCCGCCATCGACCTGGTGCGCAAGGGCAAGGTGCGCGCCGCGACGGTGCTGCCCAGGGGCTTCGGGGACACGGCGGCCAGGGCGCTCTTTCGCCCCGGCACGACGAAGCCCGAGATCGCCGTGCACTACGACCCCTCGCAATCGGTCACGCTCTCGCTCGTGAAGGGCCTGCTCGCGCAGCACGTGATGCAGGCCGTGTCCTCCGCGGCGTTCAACCCGTCGCAGGGCCTTTCGTTCCTGGGCGATTCGCGCAAGGACGTGATGGAGAGCGCGCGCATGGCATCCGACGAGAAGAAGGAGCTGCTCACCCTCTTCGATTCCATCGAGAAGGTCCAGGCGCGCGCGCAGGCGAGGCCCGCCGGCGCGAGGGAAGGCGGCGGCCCGCAGGGCTTCACGATGCCCTTCTCGACGAAGGAAGTGGAAGTGACCTCGGGCGCCGACCGCAAGTACAACGCCTACGCGCATTCCTTCGCGGGCATGGGCGTGCAGTTCGTGCTCTTCATGGGCATCGACCTGGGCATCGGCGTGCTCCTCATGCGCCGGCTGGGCATCTGGAAGCGCCTGCGCGCCGCGCCCGTCTCGCGCGGCCTGCTGCTGGGCAGCCGCATCCTGTCGGGCACCGTGATCGCGACGATCCTCATGGCCGGCATCTACGCCGCCGCCATCGCCGCCTTCGGCGTGCGCATCGAGGGCAGCCTCGCCGGCTTCGCGGGCGTGGTGCTCGCCTTCGCCGTGCTCACCGCCACCTTCGGCCTGCTGATCGCCGCGCTCGGGCGCACGCCCGAGGCCACGCGCGGCATCGCGATCGTCGCGACGCTGCTGCTCGTGATGCTGGGCGGGGCCTGGGTGCCCACCTTCGTGTTCCCCGAGTGGCTGCAGGGGGCGACCCTCGTCGTGCCCACGCGCTGGGCCATCGACGGCCTGGAAGCCATGACCTGGCGCGGGCTCGGGTTCGAGGCGGCCCTCGCGCCCATCGGCGCGATGCTCGGCTTCAGCGCGCTC
>JBGAOO010000009.1:16832-29784 GCA_044221765.1 Usitatibacteraceae bacterium
CGCGCTCTTCGGCGCCATCGCGCTGAAGCAGTTCAAATGGGAGGAATGAGCCGGCTCGGTTGCTTGCGGTCAAACCCGGCGGGGGCCGCCTCGGGCAGAATGCGCCGACCATGAGAACCTCCCTCGCCGCCTCCCTCGTCCTCCTGTCCCTGCCCTTCGCGGCAGCGGCCCAGGCTCCCGCGAAGCCCGCGGGCCACCCGCCCGCGGCCAAGGCGGCCCCGGGCACGCCCAGCCCCCACGCGAAGGAAGTCCCGTCGCCGTGGGCCGAGCTCGCCGACTACACGATCACCGTGAAGGTGCCCCCCAAGGGCGATACCGGCACGTGGAAGATCCGCACCTACGCGGACCCGGCCGACGTGATGGTCGAGCTCGACACGCCCGCGCCCCAGGGCCGCACCAAGGGCACGATCGTGCTGGTGGGCGGCCAGGGCATCGCCGTGAAGGGCTTCGCGCCCGAGCCGGGGTTCGAGGTCGACCCGCTCGATGCGGCCATCGTGAACCTCAAGGTCCTCACGCAGCTGCTCGACGCGGCCGCGCCCGGCGGGCCGGACAAGGTGAAGGGCAAGGCCAGCGTGAGCCGCGGCGAGGTGAAGCTGCCGATCCTCGCCTCCACGCCGACCGCCACCGCGCGCTTCCTCGCGCCGTGGAAGCTCAAGGGCACGCTCGATCGCGTCGACGCGAAGACGGTCTCCTTCTCGCTGGAGCTCGACGTGCCGGTGGCCGACAAGTCCGCCGAGCGCGCCGTGTGGACCTTCACCGGGACCGCGGGCGGCTCGACGGCGGGCCGCACGCTGGAGGATGCGACGAGCCTCGCCGGCTTCACCGCCTACAACCTCGCGCCGAAGAACGCGCAGCAGACGCACTCCACGCTCAAGTTCGGCGCGACGAAGCTCCCGGGCCCGCTCGCCACGGTGAAGGACCTGCGCCAGGCGCTCGCGACGATCCCGCCCCCGCCGCCGCCCAAGGCCCCCATGCCGGCGACGAAGCCGGCCGGCTAGAAGGGGACGCTACCCTTCAAAGGGTAGCGTCCCCTCTCCCTTCCTCCCCGAGCAGGAAGGGAATTCGCCGCTCGGGCGCGCCCTCGACGCCGGGGTACACCAGCTCGCCCGTGGCGAAGTCGAACTCGGCGTTGGCCGGGTCGTTCCACTGGTTCAGCGTGTACATGCAGAAGGGCGGGAAGAGCCCCTGGGTGGGCTCGTCCTCGCGGCGCGCGAACACGTAGTCGGGCTGCGTGCTGAGCGGGTAGCCGTCGTGGCAATAGCGCACCCACGCGCGATCGCCCGCCACCACGATGCTCCAGAAGGGCGCGCGGTCGTAGAGCTTCAGGCGCACGCGCCGGCCCGATTCCGCCAGCGACCGCAGCCACGCGAGGCTCGCGCCGATCTCCTTGCGGTAGAGCGCCTCCGCCGCCGCCGCGTCGGGCAGGGAACGGATGCGCTCGCGCGCGCCCTCGCTGAAGGGATTGAGCAGCATCACGCGCGTCTCGATGCCCTGGGCCACGAGCTCGTGGAACGGCGCCTCGGGCGAGGCGAAGGTGTGGAAGCCCGTGACGGAGAGGATGAGCGCGTCGCGCGCGGACACCCGCGCCCGGGCACGCGGCGAATCGCGCCGCACCTGCACCAGCGCGGCCATGGCGTGCATGCGCCGCACGCGCAGGCTCTCCCACACCACGCGCGCGGCGTGGAAGGCAAGGAGGAGCGCCGCGGCCAGGGCGAGCTCCGTGGCGAGCAGCAGGCGCGAGCTCGCGCTCACCCGCGGCCACCACTCGTAGAGCACGAAGCTCGCGAACGTGGGCAGCGTGAAGGCGATGGCGATCGCGGTGACGGAGACGAGGGCGTGGAAGAGGACCTGCTGGAGGACGGCGAAGCCGCCGTGACGAAGGCTGATTGCGTGCATCGGGCAGTCCGGTGGTTTCGGGAGCGACAACCCCTTCCGAACGCGATCGGGCGCGAGGGTTCCCGCCCTCGCGCCTCGCGTCGCCCCGAGGCGACAGCGGCGAAAGCGGGAACCAACCCGCGGGCGCCGTGGTCGCGCGCGCACACGCGCGCGCGCGCAGCGCTTCTTCCAGTTCCGCGATCCGCTCGCGCAGGGGCCGCGCCGCCGCCTCGACCTCGTCGATCGTGTAGCGCGGCGTGATGTGCTGCGGGCAGTTCCAGTCCAGGGCCTCGACGTCCACCAGCGCGATGCGCTCGATGCTCGCGCGATAGCCCGGCAGCGACAGCCGGCGCACCAGCGGCTCGTCCGCCTCGCGCACGTCGATGAAGCGCAGGCGGCCCAGCACCTTGAGGCGCTGCCGGTTCGCGTAGTCCACCACGATCATCGCGACGCGGTCGTTCGCGAGGACGTTGCCGGCGCTCACGAACTGCCGGTTGCCGCGGAAGTCCGGAAAGGCCAGCTGCGTGGCCGA
This sequence comes from Usitatibacteraceae bacterium, assembly GCA_044221765.1. Classification (GTDB taxonomy): domain Bacteria; phylum Pseudomonadota; class Gammaproteobacteria; order Burkholderiales; family Usitatibacteraceae; genus FEB-7. The sequence continues at coordinate 19,240 of JBGAOO010000009.1, forward strand.
GAGGACCTGCAGGAATCCCTTCGGCCCGCCGCGGTGCTGCACATAGGGCCAGCCCGTCTCGCCCACCGTCGCGAGGTAGAAGCTGTCGGCCTCGGCCAGGAACCGCGCCTCGCGCCCGGAGAGCGCGGCGCGCGCTTCGCCGCCGGCCTGCATCCGGGCGTACTGCGCGCGCGAGCCCTCTCGCTCCTGGAGGGACTTCACGGCGGGGGTGAACGCGATGTCGGCGAAGGGTCGGCTCATGGGGACTCCTGGTCGGGTGATCCGCGGGCGCCGCGAAATGGCGGCGACGGGGATGGCAGGTTGATCCCTGCAGCACGGATCATCAATGGTCTTCAGTGCAAGATATTGCTGCATATTCCGGAGTAATATCGCCCCATGGACAAGCTGCGCGCGATGGAGACCTTCGTCCGGATCGTCGAGGGCGGCAGCCTCACCGCCGCCGCGGACTCGCTTCGCACCTCGCTGCCGTCGGTGGTGCGCAAGCTGGCCGCCCTGGAGGCCGAGCTCGGCGCGCGCCTGCTCAACCGCACCACGCGCCGCATCTCCCTCACCGACGAGGGGCGCGAATACCACGAGCGCTGCAAGCGCGTGCTCGCGGAGGTGGAGGAGGCCGAGGCCTCGCTCGGCGCGCGGCGCCATTCGCCCCGCGGCCGCCTGCGCCTCACCTCGCCCGTGCTCTTTGGCCGCCTGCACGTGGCCCCGGTCGCCACCGCCTTCCTGCTCAGGCATCCCGCGCTCCAGGTGGAGATCCTGATGCTCGACCGCGTGGTCGACCTGCTCGAGGAAGGCCTGGACGCGGGCGTTCGCATCGGCAAGCTGCCCGACTCCACCCTCGTCGCGCTTCCCGTGGGGCACACGCAACGCGTCGTCTGCGCGAGCCCGGCCTACCTGAAGCGGGCCGGCGTCCCCGCCTCGCCCGCGGACCTCGCCCGGCATCGCTGCGTGAACTTCAGCGGCCTCTCGCCCGACCGGGAATGGACGTTCGGCCGCGGCAAGGCACGGCACCGCGTGAGCGTCACGCCTTCGCTCTCCTCGAACCTGATCGATCCCGCGCTGGAGGCCTGCGTGGCCGGCGTGGGACTGGGCCAGTTCCTGCGCTACCAGGTGCAGGACGCGCTCGACGCGGGAAAGCTGCGCCGCCTGATGCGCGAGCACGAGCCCGAGCCCCTGCCCGTGCAGATCGTGTATCCGCACGGGCGCTTGCTGTCGGCCAACGTGCGCGCCTTCATCGACTGGGCGGCGCCGCGCCTGAAGGCCCGGCTGCCGGCGGGCGAGGACTAGCCCGGGCTCGCCGGCACCGACACCCCGGCGCTCGCATCGGCGGCGCGGCAGTGGTCGGCGATGGCCTTCACGAGCATCGGCGTGAGCTCGAGCGGCAGGTCGTGCGCCATCCCCTCGACCGCCAGCAGCTTCGCGCCGGGCACGTGGCGCGCGATGTCGCGGCTCGCCCCGATGCGCAGCAGCGGGTCGTCCTCGCCATGGATCACGAGCGTGGGCGCGCGCACCGTCCCGAGCGCCGCGCGCCGGTCGCCCGAGGCGAGGATCGCGAAGAGCTGGCGCTTGGCGCCCTCCGCATCCAGGCCGCGCTCCACCACGCGCCGGCACAGCGGGACCATCACTTCCGCCGGCGCGGGAAAGCGCTGGCTGCCGATGATGCGAAGCACCGTCTCCAGGTGCGCGGCTGCCGCCTCGAGGTCGCGCGGATCGGGCGGCGGGTGGAGGATCGCCTGCAACGCGCGCGGCTTGCCGAGCGAGGCCCAGGGATTGCCGCTCGTGGACATGATCGAGGTGAGGCTGCGCACGCGGCCCGCGTGCCGGGAGGCCATCGCCTGCGCGATCATCCCGCCCATCGACATGCCCACCACGTGCGCGCGCTCCAGGCCGAGCGCGGTCATGAGCCCGGCCGCATCGTCCGCCATGTCCTCCAGCGTGTAGGGGCCGTCCACCCGTCCGCCCATCAGCACCTTGCCGATGGCGAGCAGGGGATTGGGCAGCGGGCCGCCAGCGACGCGCTGCGAGCGGCCGACGTCGCGGTTGTCGAAGAGGGTGAGCGCGAAGCCCTCGCGCGCGAGCCCCTCGACGAAGGCATCGGGCCACAGCGCGAGCGGCATGCCCAGCCCCATCACGAGCAGCATCGGCGATCCCGCCGGATCGCCGGCCGTCTCGTAGGCGATGGACAGGCCGTTGGCGGCGACCGTGGGCATGGAATGAAGGGGACTGAAATGAAGAGGATAGAGGAGATAAAGGGGACGCTACCCTTTACCGGGTATGGGGAGCGCATCGGGACGTTGCGCGGCGGTAAAGGGTAGCGTCCCCTTTATCCTAGAACCACCCCGGCCGGTGGGGATCCCGATAGAACCACGAGCGCGCGCCGCCGCGATCGAACGGCTTCCACTGCCCCTCGGGCTGCGCCAGCCGGTCGGCGATGGCGTTGAGCGTGGCGGGATTGAAGCCCAGGCCCAGGTGGCTCGCGAAGACCTCGACGTTCTCGTGCATCGGGCCTTCCTTCTCCACGCTGCATTGCCACGCGACGATGCCGTCGGTGCGGCTGAAGATGGAGGTGGTGGGCACCGGAGGCGGCACGCGAAGGGGCTCGTGCAGGTCCGCCGAGCCGATGCGGTGGCCGGTGACCTTCTCGTACAGGCGCCAGGCGTTGGTCGCCTTGGGATGGCCCGTGAAGGGCGTGCCCATCGTGATGACCAGCCGCACGTCCTTCGGGAATTCCTTCGCGAACTCGCGCGCGTAGAGCCCGCCCAGGCTCCAGCCGATGAGCGAGACCTTGCGCTTGTGGCGCTTCACGATCGACTTCAGGCGCGCGCGGCAGGCGTCGAGCACGCCCTCGCGCGGGCCCTTGTTCGTGCCGAGGTTCCACCCGTAGGCCTTGTAGCCCAGGCTCTCCAGGAAGGCGCGCAGCGGCGCGGTGGTGCGGTCGGAGGCCATGAGGCCCGGGTAGACGAGCACCGGGTGGCCGTCGCCCTTCGGGGCCATCGAGAGCAGCGGGCGCGCGGCGACCAGCGCGGCGTATTCCCAGGGGGCGCGCCACTCGAGCGCCAGGCGCAGCAGCCCCGGCGCCTGCATGGCGCCGTACTCGTACCAGTGCTCGAGGTCGCGCAGTTTCGAGGTGGGCATCGTCATATTCTAGGGCCGCTTGCGCCGCCCGGGCGCGGCGGCGAGGGCCAGAAGCTCCTCGTGTGATCGATGCAGGGCCTGCGCGAGCGCGTGGATGTCGGGCACCGCGCTCTTCGCGGCGACCAGGCCGAAGTCGAGCGAGCCGCAGTAGCTCTGCACCGTGACGTTCAGGCCCAGGCCGTGCTCCACGATGGAGACGGGCCAGTAGGTGAGCATCCTCGCGCCGGCGAGGTACAGCGGCGCCTGCGGCCCGGGCACGTTGGACACCACGACATTGGCGAGGGGCGCGTAGCCCTGCACGCCCTGCGTGTAGCCGTAGGCGCGCGCCGCGGCGGCCAGCACCCACGGCGCGCCGATCGACGGGAAGTCCGTCGGGATCACCGACTTCGCCTTCGCCGTGATCGACTTCGCGTTGCCCGCCGAGGCGCGGATCGCCGCCAGGCGCTTGCCCGGGTCGGCCAGGTGCGTGGCGAGGTTCGCGAGGACCATGGTGGCGCGCGTGGTGTATTCCTCGTCGCCCTCGGCGCGAAGCGACACGGGCATCGCGGCCACGAGCGGCTTGCGGGGCACCGCCCCGTGCGCCATGAGGTACCGGCGCAGCATGCCGCTCACCATCGCGAGCACCACGTCGTTCACCTTGGCCTCGAAGCGACTGGCGATCGCCTTCACCTCCGCCAGCGGGATCGAGGCCGTCGCGAACGTGCGCTCGGCGGTGATCGGGCCGTTCAGCACCGTCGCCGGCCCCATCGGCAGGCCGCGCCCGGGCTCGCGGCTCTTCGCGCCGGGGAGCGTGGATTCGCCCGAAGCGAATCCCGCCTTCACCACGCGCGCGAGCTCGGGGATCTGGCGGATGAGCTTGGCGTACTCGCCGGCGCTCTTGCGCAGGGCCGCCGCGAGCAGCTCGGACACGGCGGGCGTGGATTCGAGCGCGCGCTTCTTCGCGCGCGGCACCGCGCGGGGCACGGGCGAGGGGTCGAGGATCGCCTGCGCGAGCTGCACGCCCGCGGCGCCGTCGAGCGTGGCGTGGTGGATCTTCGAATACCAGGCCACGTGCCCGGAAGCGAGGCCTTCGATCAGGTAGAAGCGCCACAAGGGGCGGTCGCGGTCCAGGCGCTCGGCATGCAGCTTCGCGACGCAGGCCTCGAGCGTGGCGAGCGTGCCGGGCTTCGGGAGCTTCACGCGCTGGATGTGCCAGGCGAGGTCCACTTCCCGGTCCTCGACCCACATCGGGCTCGCGATGGCGAGCGGGAGCGTGGCCACGCGGCGCGTGAACACGGAGGCCAGGTGCAGCCGGCCCGCGAAGTGCTTCACGACCCGCGCGAAGTAGCCGGCCCGCGCGCGGGCGGGCACGGCGTACAGGTGCACCGAGCCCACGTGCATCGGCGTCTCGGGCGTCTCGAGGTAGAGGAAGGCGCTGTCCAGGCCGGACAGGGGCTTCATGCGGCCGCCGGCTTCGGGTTGGCCTTGAGCCAGGCCTGCGCGCGCTTCTTCGAGGCCTCCACCTGCGCGGGCTTGAGCTTCGCCTCGAGCTCGGCGAGCGGCGCACGGGCCTTCTCGTAGCCCTGGTCCGCCGCGAGTCGCATCCACATCGCGGCCTCCACGGGATCGCGCTTCACGCCTTCGCCCACCAGGTGCTTCGCGCCCAGGCTGTACTGGGCGATGGCCAGGTGCAGCGACGCCGCCTTGCGCAGCCACGCGATCGACTGCGCGCGATCGGCCTTCACGCCCACGCCGAACCAGTAGTGCGTGGAGAGGTTGTACTGCGCCGGGGCGTAACCCTGCTGCGCCGCCTTGCGGTACCACTCGACGGCCTTCGCGTCGTCCCGGGGCACGTCCTTGCCCGCCCCGTAGGCGAAGCCGAGCGCCCATTGCGAACGCGCGTCGCCTTTCTCCGCCGCCGCGCGCACCGCCTCGATCGATTCCTCCGGCGCCTTGCGGCCCGGCGTGGCCGTCATCGCCTCCAGGGCCGCCTTCGCCTCCGCATCGCCCTGCTTCGCGGCCAGCTGCAGCCACTTGCGCGCCTCCGCCGGATCCTTCGGCACGCCGCGCCCGGCAGCGTAGGCCGCGCCCAGCAGGCGCTGGCCATCGCGGTTGCCCCGGCCCGCGGCCAGGCGCATCCACTTGACCGCCTCCGCGTCGTCGACGGGAACGTCCTTGCCCATGAAGTACAGCCGGGCGAGCGTGGCCTGCGCGGCGGGCAACCCCTGCTCCGCGGCCTTGCGCGTGAGCGCCACGCCCTGTGCGATGTCCTTGCCCACGCCCAGACCCTCGAGGTAGGCGTAGCCCAGGATGCCCTGACCCGTCGCGTTGCCCTGGTCCGCGGCCTTGCGCAGCCAGGCGATGCCCTCGGCCTCGCTCTTGGGCAGGCCGCGGCCCAGCAGCAGGCTCATGCCGAGCACCGCCTGCGCCTGCGCGTCGCCCGCCTCCGCCGCCGCGCGGTTGGGCCCGGCGCCGGGCGCGGCCGGGGCCGCCGGTTGCGCGAGCGCGCCACCCGCCAGGAGAACCATCGGAAGCAGGAAAGCCGCGAACGAATTGCGCATGGCGTGCCTCATCACGGCTTCGGGTTCGTCTTGAGCCAGAGGGCCGTGCGCCGGTTCGCGTCGGCGATCTCGTCGGGCCGGAGCTTCGCGTCGACCTGGGCCATGGACTTCGCGGCCTGCTCGTGGCCGGACTTCGCCGCGAGCCGCACCCACATCGCCGCCTCGACCAGGTCGCGCGTGACGCCCTCGCCGCGCTCGTAGGCGATGCTCAGGTTGTACATCGCCTTGGCGTGGTGCTGCTCGGCCGCGAGCAGGTACCAGTGCACGGCCTGCGACATGTCCTTGGGCAGGCCGCTGCCCGTCGCGTAGTGCACGGCGAGGTTGAACTGGGAGGTGACCAGGCCCTGTTCGGCGGCCTTGCGGTACCACTGGGCGGCGAGCGCCTGGTTCTCCGGCACGACCTTGCCCTCGTAGTACATGAAGGCGAGATTGTGCTGCGCCTCCCGGTTGCCGGACTCGGCCAGGGCCTTCATGCGCTCGAAGTCGTTGGCCGACACCCGGGGCGACGGGGCGTTGCCCGCGAGCAGCGCGAGGGCCGACTTCGCCTCGTCATCGCCCTGGTTCGCGGCGAGCTGGAGCCACTTGCGGGCCTCGTCCAGGTCCTTGGGAACGCCGCGCCCGGTGGCGAAGGCCGCGCCCAGCAGGCGCTGGCCGTCGCGGTTGCCCTGGTTCGCGGCGAGGCGCATCCACTTGACCGCCTCCTCGTCGTTCACGGGCACGTCCTGCCCGGCGAAATAGAGGCGCGCGAGCGTCGCCTGCGCGGCCGCCAGGCCCTGCACGGCGGACTTGCGCGTCCAGGCCATGCCCTGCACGACGTCCTTGGGCACGCCCAGGCCCTCGAGGTACGCGTAGCCGAGGAAGCCCTGCCCCATCGCGTTTCCCTGGTCCGCCGCCTTCTTCAGCCAGTCGATGCCGGCCGCTTCGTTGCGCGGCGTGCCCCGGCCCACCAGCAGGGCCATGCCGAGCAGCGCCTGGCCCTGCGCGTCGCCCTTTTCCGCCGCGGCGCGCACGGCCTCGAGGTTGGGCACCTGCGCCAGCGCGCCGGTGCCGGCGACGAGGCCCGCGGCCAGGAGGAGGGAAGCCAGTGCGATCTTCATGGGGCGGACCTTGCGGAAATGGCGCATGCGCCGGCTAGCCGCGCGCGGACGGCGCCTTCTTCAGGAAGTCGTCGGCCAGGCCCTTCGCGCGGGCGTTCTGCTCGGGCGTGAGCTTCTCCTGCATCGCCTTCTGGTTGACGATCGCGCCCTCGTGGTTGCCGTGCGAGGCGATGATGAACCACTTGCTCGCCTCCACCTCGTCCATGGGGCCGCCGTCGCCCTTCATGTACATGAGCCCCAGGTTGAACTGCGCGCGCGAGAAGCCCTGCGCCGCGCTGCGGGCGAAGAGCGCGCGGGCGGCGGGCAGGTCCTTCGCGACGCCGCGGCCGAACACCGTGCGCACGCCCAGCTGGAAGAGCGCCTCGGGCTCGCCCTGCGCGGCGGCCTTCTGCAGCAGGCTCACGGCGAGCGCGTCGTCCTGCGGCACGCCCTCGCCGCGTTCGACGAGCTGCGCGAGCTCGAACTGGGCGCGGGGGTTGCCGGCATCGGCGTTCTGCCGCAGCAGCGCGATGGCGCGTGCCCGCGCCTCGGGCGACTGGCCGAGCGACTTCATCGTGGCGAGCGTGCCCAGCATCTGCTTGGCCGTCTCGTCCCCTTGGTTGGCGGCGAGCTTCGCCCACTTCTCGGCGGCCTCCAGGTCGCGCGGGGCGCCGCGCCCGCCCATGAGGAGCGCCGCGTAGAGCCGCTGCCCGTCCGCGTTGCCCTGCTCCGCCGCGAGCTTCGCCCACTTGGCGGCCTCGAAGTCGTCGGGCTGGATGTCGCGGCCCTGCAGGAGCAGGAGCGCGAGGGTGGCCTGCGCGGTGGCGAGGTTCTGCTCGGCGGCGCGGCGGGTCCACTTGACGCCCTCCGCGGCATCGCGCGCGAGGCCCTGGCCCGTGAGGTAGGCCTGGCCCAGCGTGAGCTGCGCGTAGGCGTTGCCCTGGTCGGCGGCGAGGCGCAGCCACTTGAGCGCCTCGGCCTCGTCCTTGGGCGCGCCGCGGCCGTAGAAGAGCGCGATGCCCAGGGCGGCCTGCACGTTCGCATCGCCCTTCTCCGCGGCGGCGCGGGTCTTCGGCAGGTCGATGGGCGGCGGGTCCTCGGCCAGCGCGGCCCCGGAAAGGGCGAGCGCGAGGCAGACGAGGATCGGGCGCAGGAAAGACGGGCGGGCGGGTGCAGCGGCGGTCATCAGGTCGGTCCGGAAACGGGTCGGACCGACATTATGGCGGCGATGCGCCCAGGAATCCCACCTTGTAGCCCGCATCGCGCAGGACCTTGGTCGCCTCCAGGTTGACCAGGCCCAGGATCAGCAGGTTCACCACCGGGATCACCATGAGGACGGCGTACACGATGCGAACGGGCATCGGGGAGCGCAGCGCGTGCCCCAGCACGAAGATGCCGACGATCGAGAGGGCGATGGAGGCGAGGCTCAGCGCGTTGCCGGCCATGCGCTCGATCGGGCCGTCGGCGACGAAGAGCCAGTCCAGGCCCAGGGAAAGGACCACGATCGCCATCGCCCCGATGAGGATGCGCTGGCCGGTCGCGACCTGCCTCGCGTCCGGCGACCCTTGCGGCGCCGGCCGTGCCTCGCCCTGCTCGCTCATGTGGCCTCCCCTCCGGATGAGCCCGCGGACCTGCTTTTTTTGCGGCCATCCTACCGGGGAGGGCGAAAGGGCGCCACGCACCCGGGGGCGCCTGCGCCGGCCGGGCGCCATCCCGGCCGGTGGCGAGGGGAGGCTAGCGCGTCGTGGTGCGCGTGACCGTGCGCCCGTCGGGTCCCGTCACCGTGGTGTTCGAGACACCGCCGCCATAGGTCGTGTGGCGCGTGGCCGACTGGCCGTTCGGGCCCGTGACGGTGGCGTTGGTGACGCCGGGCTCGCGATCGACGACGCGGGTGGAGGTGCGACCGGCCGGGCCGGTGAAGGCGCTGTTCACGTCCCCGCCCGAGCGCGTGGTGGTGGCGGTGGCCGTTCGGCCGTCGGCGCCGGTCCAGGTGGTGGTGCGGGTGCCTTGCACCGGCACTTCTGCTTGGCCGGGGCGGCTTTCTGCGCCCTGGCGCTCGCGCTCGCGAGCGAATCGGGGGCGGCGGCGACCGCCAGCGCGGCGGCCATGACGAGGGCGAGCGTCTTCATCGGAATCTCCTGGGGTTCGGGGACACGGGCCCACTATCGCGAAAACGCGTTTCGCGCCCTTTTCCGTCCCGGGGGAAGTTGTATCGAGCCGTTTCAGGCCACCGCGTGCCTTCGCTCATACGGCAGGAGGCAAAATCGGCCAAAATAGCCCTTTCCGCCTGCCAGAATCGACCCGCTCGCAATGTCGAACGACCCGGAAGGCGCGCCCGAGAGCGCCCACATCACCAACTTCATCAAGCAGCGCATCGAAGCCGACCTCGCCTCGGGCAAGTACGCCGGGCGCAAGTGGGGCGGGCATCCGGGCAAGCTGGAGGTGCACGAGAACGCGCCCCTGGACCCGGCGAAGATCCGCACGCGCTTCCCGCCGGAGCCCAACGGCTACCTGCACATCGGCCACGCCAAGTCGATCTGCCTGAACTTCGGCCTCGCCAAGGAGTACGGCGGCATCTGCCACATGCGCTTCGACGACACCAACCCCGAGAAGGAGGAGGTGGAGTACGTCGAGTCGATCATCGAGATGGTGCGCTGGCTGGGCTTCGATTTCGGGGCGAAGGACGAGTACCTCTACTTCGCGAGCGACTACTTCGACCTGATGTACGAGTTCGCCGAGTCGCTCATCGGCACGGCGAGGCGTACGTGGACTCGCAGTCGGGCAGGAGATGCAGCGAAGCCGCGGCAGCTTCAACGAGCCGGGCAAGGATTCGCCCTTCCGCGGCCGCACGCCCGCCGAGAACCTGGCCCTCTTCCGCGAGATGCGCGACGGCAAGCATGCCGACGGCGCGCACGTGCTGCGGGCGAAGATCGACATGGCCTCGCCCAACATCAACCTGCGCGACCCGGCCATCTACCGCATCAAGCGCGCCACCCACCACCGCACCGGCGACAAGTGGGTGCATCTACCCGATGTACACCTACGCGCACCTCGAGGACGCGCTGGAGAACATCACGCACTCCATCTGCACGCTGGAGTTCGAGGACCAGCGGCCGTTCTACGACTGGGTGCTCGAGCGCCTGGCGATGCACGGCAAGCTCCAGCGCCCGCTCCCCCAGCAGATCGAGTTCGCGCGCCTGAAGATCACGCACACGGTGATGAGCAAGCGCTTCTTCCTCAGCCTGATCGACGGCGGGCACGTGGACGGGTGGGACGACCCGCGCATGCCGACGCTGGCCGAGGCGCGCCGCCGCGGCTTCACGCCGGAGGGCTTCCGCCTGTTCGCCGAGCGGATCGGCGTCTCCAAGGCCGACTCCTGGATCGACCCCTCGGTGCTCGAGGATTGCATGCCGAACTGCCTGAGACGAGGTGGCGCCGCGGCCGGATCGCTCGACCCGCTCATCATCGCGAACTACCCGAGGGCTCGAGGAAGAGTGCTTCGCGCCCAACCACCCGCAGCACATGGAGTGGGGCAAGCGGCTCATCCCCTTCTCGCGCGAGCTGTGGATCGAGCGCGAGGACTTCAACGAGGAGCCGCCCAAGGGTTACTTCCGCCTCTTCCCCGGCAACACGGTGCGGCTCAAGTACGGCTTCGTCGTGAAGTGCACGGGCTGCACGAAGGACGCACGGGCAGGTGATCGAGGTGATGTGCGAGTACCACCCCGATTCGAAGTCAGGCACGCCTGGCGCGGACCATTACAAGACGAAGGGCGTGATTCATTGGGTCTCGGCGGCTCACG
>JBGAOO010000328.1:0-3793 GCA_044221765.1 Usitatibacteraceae bacterium
CGAGCGCGGCGCGCTCGGCCTGGTGGTGAACCGGCCCACGGACGTGAACCTGGGCACGCTCTTTCGCCAGGTCGAGATCGAGCTGGAGGACGAGCCCCTCGCCTCGCAGCCGGTCTACTTCGGCGGGCCGGTGCAGCTCGAGCACGGCTTCGTGCTCCACCGCCCGCTGGGCGAATGGCGCTCCACGCTGCCGGTGGGCGAGATCGGCCTCACCACCTCGCGCGACATCCTCGAGGCCATGGCGAAGGGCGAGGGGCCCGGCGAGCGCCTGGTGGCCCTGGGCTACGCGGGCTGGGCGCCCGGCCAGCTCGAGGACGAGATCAAGCGCAATGGCTGGCTCACGGTGGCGGCGGACCTGGACGTGATCTTCCGATTGCCCCCGGAGGCGCGCTACGCCGCGGCGCTGGGCGCGCTGGGGGTCACGGCGCTCAACCTCTCGGACGAGGCGGGCCACGCGTGAGCGGGGCGGCGCTGCCCGAAGGCACGCTGCTGGGCCTGGATTTCGGCGAGAAGCGCATCGGCGTCGCCGTGGGCGAGAGCGCCACGCGCCTGGCCCACCCCCTTGAAACGGTCCATGCCGAGGCGAACGAGGCGCGCCTGGCCGCGCTGGAGCGCCTGGTGGGCGAGTGGCGCCCGGTCGGGTTCGTGGTGGGCCTGCCGCGCCATCCCGACGGCGCGCCGCACGAAGTCGCGCGCCTGGCGAGCCGTTTCGCGCGCCGGCTCGCGGCGCGGTTCGGCCTGCCGGTGGCCTTCGTCGACGAGACCCTCTCCTCGCAGGAGGCGGCCTCGCGCCTGCGCGAGGCGGGGCGCCGGACCACCGGCCGCGGCGCGCTCGATGCCGAGGCCGCCGCGGTCATCCTGCAAAGCTACCTGGACGACCCGGCCCGGTCCGGCACGCCCCCCGCCCCCGGCTGAGACCGCGCGCCGGGGCTGGAATTGCGGGCGCGGCTCGTGTTCCAATGCCGGGCGCGCGCGGCGCACCCCTGCCGACCGAATGGACCCCCCATGACGAACCCGCTGCTCGATTTTTCCGGCCTGCCGCGCTTCGGCGAGGTGGAGCCCGTCCATGTCCTGCCCGCCATCCAGGCGCTCATCGCCGAGGCGCGGGCCACCCTGGACACGCTCGCCGGGCGCGAAGGCACGCCCACCTGGGAGGATTTCGTCGAGCCCCTGGAAGGCGCCAACGAGCGCATCGCCCGCGCCTGGGCCCAGGTCTCGCACCTGAACGCGGTGGTGAACTCCCCGGCCCTGCGCGAGGCGTACAACGCCGCGCTGCCGCTCGTCACGCAGTTCTTCACCGAGCAGGGCCAGGACCTGCGCCTTTTCGCCCGCTTCCGCGCGCTGGCCGCGAGCCCGGCCTACGCCACGCTCTCGCCGGCGCGCCGGCGCCATGTCGAGAACGAGTTGCGCGATTTCCGCCTGGGCGGCGCGGAGCTCCCGCCGGCCCAGAAGGCGCGCTTCAAGCAGCTGCAGGAGGAACTCGCCTCGCTCGCCTCCCGCTTCCAGGACAACGTGCTCGATGCGACCAATGCGTTCGGCCTCGTGGTGACGGACCCGGACTGGCTCGCCGGCCTGCCGCCGGACGTGGTGGAGACCGCCCGGCAGGCCGCCGAGCGCGACGGCAGCGCGGGCTGGAAGCTCACGCTGCACATGCCCTGCTACCTGCCGGTGATGCAGTACGCGGACCACCAGCCCCTGCGCGAGCAGATGTACCGGGCCTTCGTGCAGCGCGCCTCCGAGTTCGGCAAGCCCGAATGGGACAACAGCGCGCTCATCCTCCAGATCCTCGAGCGGCGGGCCGAGGTCGCCTCGCTGCTGGGCTTTCGCACCTACGCGCAGGTCTCGCTCGCCACCAAGATGGCCGGCTCGCCCGCGGAAGTGGTGGCCTTCCTCGACGACCTGGCCGGCAAGGCGCGGCCCTTCGCCGAGCGCGACCGGGACGAGCTCCTCGCCTATGCCCGCGCGGAGCTGGGCCTTTCGCAGGTGAACGCCTGGGACACGACCTGGGTGAGCGAGAAGCTGCGCCAGGCCCGCTACGCGTTCTCCGACAACGACGTGAAGGCCTATTTCCCGGAGGACGTCGTGCTCCAGGGCCTGTTCCGCGTGATCGAGACGCTCTACGGCGTGACGCTGCGGCCCCAGCCGGCGGCCACCTGGCACCCGGACGTGAAGTTCTTCGCCATCGAGGACGCCTCGGGCGCGCTCGTGGGCCAGTTCTACCTCGACCTGTACGCGCGGGAGGCCAAGCGCGGCGGGGCGTGGATGGACGATGCGAGGAACCGCCGCCGCCTGCGCGGACGCGTGCAGACGCCCGTGGCCTTCCTCACCTGCAACTTCTCGGCGCCGGTGGGCGGGCGCCCCGCCACCTTCACCCACAACGAGGTCATCACGCTCTTCCACGAGTTCGGCCACGGCCTGCACCAGCTGCTCACGCGCGTGGACGAGCTGGGCGTCTCGGGCATCAACGGCGTGGAGTGGGACGCGGTCGAGCTGCCCTCGCAGTTCATGGAGAACTTCTGCTGGGAGTGGGACGTGCTGCGGCACATGACGCGCCACGCGCAGACGGGGGAGGCGCTGCCGCGCGAGCTCTTCGACAAGATGGTGGCCGCCAAGAACTTCCAGTGCGGGATGCAGTTCGTCCGGCAGCTCGAGTTCGCCCTCTTCGACATGCACCTGCACGAGGACTTCGACCCCGCGAAGGACAGCGTGGACGCCCTGCTCGCCGGCATCCGCGCGCGCGTGGCGGTGATCCAGCCGCCGGCCTGGAACCGCTTCCAGAACCAGTTCTCGCACATCTTCGGCGGCGGCTACGCGGCCGGCTACTACAGCTACAAGTGGGCGGAGGTGCTCTCGGCCGATGCCTTCGGCGCCTTCGAGGAGGAGGGCGTGCTCAACCCGGCCACCGGCGCGCGCTTCCGCGACGAGGTGCTCGGCGTGGGCGGCAGCCGCCCGGCCATCGACTCGTTCGTCGCCTTCCGCGGCCGCAAGCCCCGGATCGACGCCCTTCTGCGTCATAATGGAATGGTCGCTACCGCCTGACGGAGGAACGGATGACCGCCCGCCCGCCTTACGCCGCCCTGCTCGCCGCGGCGCTCCTCCTGCCCGCGCTCGCGAGCGCCCAGGCCACCGTCTACCGCTGGGTCGACGGCAACGGCAAGGTCCACTATTCGGACACCCCGCCCCCCGAGCCGCAGAAGAACCTCACGCAGAAGCGCGTGGGCGGCGGCTACGCCGAGTCCACGCAGCTGCCCTACGCGACCCAGGTGGCGATGCAGAAGAACCCCGTCACCCTGTACTCCGGCACCGATTGCGGCGAGCCGTGCAAGCAGGGCCGCGACCTGCTCGCCAAGCGCGGCATCCCCTTCCAGGAGCGCGACGCGCAGGCGAGCTCGGAGGATGCGGAGGCGCTCAAGAAGCTCAGCGGCTCGAACGAGGTGCCGTACCTGGTCATCGGGGCGAACAAGGTCAAGGGCTTCGAGGACGGCCTGTGGCACTCGGCGCTCGATGCCGCCGGCTACCCGCGCACCGCGCTGCCCGGCCAGGTGCCGCCCAAGCCGCCCGCGAGCCCCAGGAAGGCCGAGGCGCCCCAGCCGGCACCGGCCACCGCCGCGCCCAAGTAGGCGTCGCCGCGACCTTCACGCCGGCCTTCGGGAGAGCGAACCGGCCATGAAGCTCGCCACCTGGAACGTGAACTCGCTCAAGGTGCGCCTGCCGCACCTGCTGGAGTTCCTCGCGCGGCACGCGCCCGACGCGCTCTGCCTGCAGGAGACCAAGTGCGAGGACGCCGCCTTTC
>JBGAOO010000329.1:0-3785 GCA_044221765.1 Usitatibacteraceae bacterium
CTCGCGCTCGCGTGGCGTGAGCAGCGCGAAGCGGTGGTCCTCGGGCGCGGCGCGCGTGCCGAGGAATTCGCGCACCTCTTCCTGCCAGCGTGGCCAGGCCGGATCGCTCTGCACCATCAGGTGGCTCGCGCTGTCGAGCGGCACGAAGCGCGCGTGCGCGATGCCGGCGGCCACGATGCGCCCCTCGGCGAACGGCACCCGCAGGTCGCGCGTGGAGTGCAGCACGAGCGTGGGGCACTGCACCTGCGGCAGCCGCGCCGTCACGTCGACCTGCTCGAAGTCGCGCAGCAGACGCACCGCGTTCGCCGGCGAGGTGGAGATGCGCTGCAGCTCGTTGAACCAGTCGTGCTGCTCGCTGCTGCCGCCGGGGATGAACTGGCTGGTGAAGAACTGGCGCCAGGAGGGGTCGTTCTTGCCCCAGCCGATCTCCATCAGCTTCATCATCGCCTCGGACTCCTCGACGTGTGCCGGGTCGGTGCTGCGCCGGCGCCGCCCCCGGGCATAGCCGCCATGCAGCACGAGATGGCTCACCCGCTCGGGATGGCGCACCGCGTAGGTGATGCCCACCGGCGTACCCTGGGAGATGCACAGCAGGGCGAAGCGCTTCAGGCCGGCGGCGTCGATCACCGTCTCGAGGTCGCGCACCTGGTCCTCGAAGGCGAAACTGTCGATGTTCCAGTCCGACAGGCCGGTGCCGCGCTGGTCGTAGCGCAGCAGCGTGTGGTCCTGCGACAGCGCTTCGAGGAAGTAGCCCCACACGGGGCTGTGCAGGTCGAACTCGAGGTGCGTGAGCCAGTTGCCCACCTTCACGAGCGGCGGGCCGCTGCCGCTGGTGGCGTAGGCCAGGCGCACGCCGTCGTGCGCGGTGCACAGGCGGATCTTCTGCTTCAGACGGGTCATGGACGTCTCTGACGGTCGGGTGAAGCGGGCGCGGTGGTTCCGAGGGGTGGGGGGGGCGAGGGTCCCGGTGCATGGCGCCTTCGCGGGCTTGCCGCCGGCATTCCTGGGGCACGGGCCTCAGGTGCCGGACGCGTCCGGCCGGAATCATGAACGCACGTCATCCCGACGTCCACCCATCGAGGAATCGCCATGCCAACCATCGTCCCCGCCCTCTTCGAAAGCCAGCGCTACGCCAAGTGCATCGAGGTCTCCAAGCGCATGCGCTGGGACATCGACCGCGACGTGATCCGCGGCCGCAGCTTCGACCTCGGCCACACGTTCCTGCCCGACAGCCTGTCCCTCGTCGACGAGCTCGCCTTCCTCAGCCCGGCCGACCGCCGCTTCCTCGGCCAGGTGCAGGGCCGCACCTACGCCAACATGTTCGGCCTGGTGGAGCGCTTCATCGGCGCGAAGATGCTGGAGGTCGGGCGCGGCCACGGCCTGGGCGACCAGGTGGCGATGGAGGCGCTCGTGCGCTTCACCGAGGAGGAGCTCAAGCACCAGGAACTCTTCCGCCGCCTGGAGGCGATGATCGCCGCCGACATGCCCGAGGGCTACGAATTCCGCCCGGAACCCAACGAGGTCGCGCGCGCCGTGCTCGCCGCCTCCACCTGGGCCGTGCTCGGCCTCACCTGCCACATCGAGCTCTTCACCCAGGCGCACTACCGCTCGAGCATCGAGCCCGACGAGGGCCTGGACCCGCTCTGGAAGGACGTCTTCCTGCACCACTGGCGCGAGGAATCGCAGCACGCGATCCTGGACGAGCTGGAGTGGATCGCGGAGAACGCACGGCTGTCGGCCAGGGAGCGCGAGACGGCCGTGAACGACCTGATCGGCCTGGTGGCCGCGGTGGACGGCCTGGTGACGATGCAGGCCGGGAGCGACGCGGACTACTTCCTGCACGTGGCGGGCCGCCCTTTCGCCGCCGCCGAGCAGGCCGCCATCCGCGAGACGTTCCGGCGCGCCTATCGCGGCCAGTACATCGCCTCGGGCGTGCAGGACAAGCGCTTCAACGAGATCCTGGGCGCGATGATCACCAAGGCCCAGGCCCAGCGCATCGGCGAGGCGCTCGCGCCGATCCTCGCCTGAGCCCGGCGCCGGTGCCCGGCGAACCCGGGCACCGCCCCCCCTACTCGGGCTTCACGCCCGCGGCGCGCGCGAGCTCGCCCCAGCGCTTCGTGTCGTCCGCGATGAACCTCGCGAACGCCTCGGGCGCCATGCCGCCGGGCTCGGCGCCCTGCAGCAGGATGCGTTCCTTCACGGCCGGGTCGGCCAGGGCCTTCACCACTTCCGCGTGCAGCTTCGCCACGACTTCTTTCGGCGTGCCCTTCGGGGCCGCGAGACCGAACCAGCCGGTGACGGTGTAGCCCGGCAGCCCCGCCTCGGCGAAGGTCGGCACGTCGGGAAAGGCGGGCGAGCGCTGCGCCCCCGAGACGGCCAGCGCGCGGATCTTGCCGCCCTTCATCTGGCCCATGGCCGTGGGCGTGGCGGTGATGAGCAGGTCCACCGTCGCGGAGATCACGCCGGTCATCGCCTCGCCCGCGCCCTTGTAGGGCACGTGCGTGATCTCGATGCCCGCTTCCTTGCGGAACATCTCCGCGTTCAGGTGCGTGGAGCTGCCCATCCCGCCGGAGCCGAAGTTGAGCTTGCCGGGGTTCTTCCTCGCGAAGTCGACCAGCTCGCGCGCCGACTTGAAGGGCGAGCCCGAGGGCACCACCAGCACCACGGGCGTGGTGAGGATCGTGGTCACAGGCACCAGGGCGTTCGCGTGGTCCCAGGGCAGCTTGGCGAAGAGCGCGGGCAGCATCGCGTAGGACGAGTCGTTCGCGAGGAGCGTGTAGCCGTCGGGATTGGCGCCCACCACCGCCTGCGCGCCGATGGTGCCCGAGGCGCCCACGCGGTTCTCGACGATGAAGGCCTTGCCCAGGTTCTCGCCGAGCTTCTGGCCGATGAGGCGCGCGGAGAAGTCCACCGTGCCCCCCGGCGAATAGGGCGCGATGATCTTCACGGTCTGCGCGGGCCAGGGGGATTGCGCGTTCGCAAGGACGGGAAGGGCCACGAGGGCGAGGGCTGCAAGTATCCGGTTCATGTCGTTCTCCTCAATCGAGCTTGATGCCGGCTTCGCGCACGACCGCGCCCCACTTGGCGTGCTCGCTGCGGATGAACTCCGCGAACTGCTGCGGCGTGCCCCCGAGCGGCGTGCTGCCGTCCTCGGCGAGCTTCTTCGCCATCTCCGGGCTCGCGATCGCCGCCACCGCCGCCGCGTTCAGCTTGTCGACGAGGGCCTTGGGCGTCCCCGCCGGCGCGACCAGGCCGCTCCAGGTGGCCGCCTCGAACCCGGGGTAGCCCGACTCCGCGACGGTGGGCACGTCGGGCAGTCCCGCCAGGCGCCGGGGCGAGGTGACCGCGATCGCGCGCAGGCGCCCGCCCGCGACCAGGCCGCCCACCGCCTGCGTGTTGCCGAAGTAGCAGTCGACGCTGCCGCCCATCAGGTCCGCCACCGCGGGACCGGCGCCCTTGTAGGGCACGTGGGTCATCGAGATGCCCGCGCGGCGCTGGAACAGCTCGCCGCCGATGTGCGCCATGGTGCCGTTGCCGGCCGAGGCCATGTTGAGCTTGCCGCCGGACTTCCTCGCCGCCTCCACGAGGTCCTTCACGGTCTTGTGGGGCGAACTCGCGGCCACCACGAGGATGAGCGGCTGCGAGGAGACGAGCGCGATGGGCGCGAAGTCCTTGAGCGGGTCGAAGGGCATCGCGGAATAAAGCGCCGGGTTCACGGCCAGGTTGGAGGTCTGCCCCATCGCGATCGTGTAGCCGTCGGGCGGGGACTTGGCCGCGGCCTCCAG
>JBGAOO010000330.1:0-3766 GCA_044221765.1 Usitatibacteraceae bacterium
TCTGCGCATGCCGCGACTTGGCCGACGACAGGAAGACGAGGTCGAAGCCGATGTTCAGGTAGAAGACCGCCGCCGCCCACGGGCCCTCGGGGCCGTTGGTGGCGAGGGTCACCACCCGGTGCGACGCCAGGTATTCGAGCGCCCGCGCCTCCGCCGTCACGATCACGTGCCGGTCACCTTGCGCAGCGCGTCCTCCGCCACCTCCTCCTTCCAGCGCCTGAAGAGCTGGTGGCCGATCTCGAGGACATCGAGCGCCTTGCCCACGGAGTGGTCGATGATCTCCTCGACGCTCGCGGGCCGGTTGTAGAACGCGGGCACGGGCGGCACCACGATCGCGCCATAGCGCGCCGCGTTCGCCATCAGCTCCAGGTGCCCCAGGTGCAGCGGCGTCTCGCGCACCATCAGCACGAGCTTGCGGCGCTCCTTGAGGCACACGTCCGCCGCGCGGATGAGCAGGTTGTCGCTGTAGCTGTTCACGATGCCCGAGAGCGACTTGATGGAGCACGGCGCCACCAGCATGCCGAGCGTCTGGAACGAGCCGCTCGCGATCGCCGCGCCGATGTCCTTGTGGCTGTGCACCACGTCGGCGAGCGACTCGACCGCCTCGCAGGTCCAGTCGGTCTCCTCCAGGATCGTGCGCTTGGCCGAGGGGGAGAGCACCAGGTGCGTCTCGATGTCCGGGATCTCCCGGAGCACCTGCAGCGCGCGGATGCCGTAGATCACCCCCGAGGCGCCGGAGATGCCGACGATGAGCCTTCGCATCGGTGTCGCGGAATTCGTCATGGTCCCTCCCTGGCGCTCGCGGCTACTCCAGCTTCGCGCCGCTGATCTTCACCACCTCCGCCCAGCGCGCGATCTCGGTCTTCACGTAGGCGTCGCTCTCGGCAAGGCTCAGGATCAAGGGTTCCTGGCCCATCGCCATCAGCTTGTCGTGCAGGTCCGGCGACTTGAGCGCCTTGTTGATCTCGGCGTTCAGCTTCTCCGCCACCCCCGGGGGCAGGTTTGCCGGCGCCATCACGCCATACCAAGCCTTCAGGTCGAAGCCCGCGAGGCCCTGCTCGGCGATGGGCTTCACGTCCGGCAGCGCGGGCGAGGGCTGCGCGGAGGTGACGCCCAGCGCGCGCAGGCGCCCGGCCTTGATGTGCGGGATGGCCGTGGGGATGTCGGTGAACATCATCGTGATGCGGTCGCCCAGCAGGTCCGTCATCGCCGCGGCGCTGCCCTTGTAGGGCACGTGCACCATGTCCACCTTGGCCAGGTGCTTGAAGAGCTCGCCCGAGAGGTGCTGCGAGGTGCCCGCGCCGGGCGAGCCGAAGGAGAGCTTGCCCGGGTTCGCCTTCGCATAGGCCGCCAGCTCCTGCACGCTCTTCGCGGCGAGCGAGGCGTTCACCACCAGCACGTTCTTCTGCACCACCGACACGGAGATCGGCGTGAAGTCCTTCACCGGGTCGAAGGGCAGCTTGGCGCCGTAGAGCGCTGGGCTGATGCCGTGCGTGGCGGAGGAGCCCATGAGGAGCGTGTAGCCGTCCGCCTTCTCCTTGGCGACGTACTCCGCGCCGATGTTGCCGCCCGCGCCCACCTTGTTCTCGACGACGATGGCCTGGCCCATCGATTCGCTGAGCTTCTGCCCCAGGTTGCGGGCGAGCTGGTCCAGGCCGCCACCGGCGGAGAACGGGTTCACGATCCGGATGGCCTTGGACGGATAGGCCTGCGCGAAAGCGACGCCCGGGGCGAGCGCGAGGGCGAGGGCCGATTGCAGCAGCGTGCGTCGATTCATGCGTTTCTCCACGTTTCGTTGGAAGACATCACGCCTCGGGCGGGCGCAGGATGAGGAGGGCATCCACGCCCATCGCGCCCCGGCCCTGCGGCAGGACGACGAAGGGGTTGATCTCCACCTCGAGCAATCGGCCGGCGTTCGCCGCCGCCCAGGTCGACAGGGCCACGAGCGCGTTCACGAGCGCGGTCATGTCCGACGGCGCCGCGCCCCGGAACCCCTCGAGCAGGGTGCCCACGCGCGTGCCCTCGACCAGCCGGCGGGCGCGCTCGGGCGTGCACGGGCATTGCGTGAAGGCGATGTCCTTGAAGAGCTCCACCGCCGTACCGCCGGCGCCGAACATCAGCATCGCGCCGAACTGCGGGTCGATGCGCGCGCCGATCACCGTCTCGAGGCCGCCTTCGAGCATGGTTTCGAGCTGGAAGCCGGCGAGCGCTTTCCCGTGGCGGGCCACCATGGACTGGGCGGCCGCTTCGACGGCGGGTGCATCCATCAAGCGCAGCGCCACGAGCCCGGCCTCGGTCTTGTGCGCGATGCCCGGCACCACGCCCTTGAGCACGACGGGGTAGGTCGCCTGCGCGCAGGCACTTCGCAGCGACGCGAGGTCGGGCACGAAGCGCGCCTCGAGCAAGGGGACGCCAGCGCGGGCGAGGGCGCGACGGGCTTCGCTTTCGTCCATCACTTGGGGGGCGAGCGCGGCGGGCAGCGTGTCGGGCGCCTTCGCGACCGGCAAGGCGGGCGCCGCATGCAGCGCGTGCCTGAGGAGCAGCGCGGCGCTTCGCGCACTGCGTGCCACGGGGATACCCAACTCGTGCGCCCGCGCGAAACCCGCTTCCACCGGCGTTCCGGAAAGCGGCAGCAGAACCGCGGGCTTGCCGCAGGCGGCCAGGGCCTCGAGCGCCCCGGCCAGCAGGTGGTTCGAGCGCTCGTCGCGCGGGGCGCCCACGCCGATCCAGGCCACCGCGTCGATGTGCTCGTCGGCGCTCGCGAGTACCAGCGCCCGGGCCGCGCCGTCGGCGTTGGAGAACACGCTGCTCCCCACGTCGAAAGGGTTGGACGCGCGGATGAACGGGTCGCCCAGCGCATCGCAGGCGGCGGCCGTCGCGGCGGAGAGGGCAGGGACCGCGAGATCCTGCGCGCTCAGCTCATCCGCGAGTACCGAGGCGCCGCCGCCGGAGAGCGTGTAGACGAGCACGCGCCGACCGCGCACCGGCCGCTTCTCGCACAGCATGCGCGCGACCGGCAGCAGGTCCTCGGGCTCGGCCACGCGCACCACGCCCTCGTCGCGGCACACGGCGTCGAAGAGCTCGTCGGACCCGGCGAGCGCCCCGGTGTGCGAGCGCACGGCCTGCCGCCCCACCTCCGAGGTGCCGCACTTGAAGACGGCGATCTTCTTGCCGAGCGAGCGGGCCTCGCGCGCGAGCGCCACGAACGCGCGCCCGTCCGACAGGCCCTCGACGAGCATCGCGAGCGTCTCGATGCCGTCCTGGCGCAGGAGCAGCGCGCCCGCCTCCTCGAGGGAGATGTCGGTCGCGTTGCCCACGTGGACGAAGGCCTCGACGCCGTTGCCCGAATCCTCGCCGTTGAGCAGCAGCCCGCCGATCATCGCCCCGCTCTGGCAGACCACGCCCACGGGCCGGCGGTGGCGGAAGGCCACGTGCTCGAAGGAGCTGTTGAAGGCCGCGCAGAAGCTGGAGCCCGCCGAGCCCACGCCGATGCAGTTCGGGCCCAGGACACGGATCGCCGACCCGGCGAGGAACGCCTTGAGATCGCGCTCCCTCGCCCGCCCGGCCTCGCCCGCCTCGCCCCAGCCGGAGCTGCAGATCACCGCCGAGCGCACGCCCAGCCGCTCGCACTCGACGAGGGCCGGGAGCGTGGCCTCGGCCGGCAGCGCGATCACCGCGAGATCGACCGCTTGCGGGAGCGCGGCGACGGAGGGCACGCAGGGCACGCCGAAGAGCGTTGAGTGCTTGGGGTTCACCGCGAAGAGCG
>JBGAOO010000331.1:0-3743 GCA_044221765.1 Usitatibacteraceae bacterium
GCCACGCCCGGGCTATTTCGCGGCGCGCAGCCTCGCGGGCTCGGCCGCCGCCCTGGCAGGCGTGTCCCGCCAGCGTTCGGCCTGCAGGCGCACCACGTCGGCAAGCGAACCCGACGCCGCGAACTGCTCGCGCAACCAGCGGCTGTCGTTCTGGGCCCGCTCGGCCCGGTCGCCGATCGCGCGCAGGGCGCCGGCCGTGCCGAGCGATTCGCCCAGCCGCTGCACGCGGTAGAGGGTGGCGAGCAGGTCCTCGCGCAGGCGGATGTGCGTGTGCACGCCCGGGTCGGCGAGCATGGCCTCGAAGCCGAAGCGGCAGGCCTGGAAGCGGTTGTAGCCGTAGACGAGGTACTGCGGCGCGATGGGCCCGCTCTCGCGGTGCTCGAGCAGGTCCGCGGCGAGGGTCTGCGCGTAGGCGGCGAGCTGCGCAGCCGCCGAGACGGTGAGCGGGGTGTCGCCGATGCGGATCTCGATCGTGCCGTACTCGGGCTTGGGGCGGATGTCCCAGTAGAAGTCCTTCATGCTCGCCACGATGCCGTAGCCGGCCATCTCGTCGAAGTAGCGGTTGAAGGCCTCCCAGGACTCGACCTCGGGCATGTGGCCGGCGAGCGGGAAGGAGGACACCGCGTGCAGGCGCGAGGTCTCGAAGGACGTGTCCTCGCCCTGCGAGTAGGGCGAGGAGGCCGAGAGCGCGATGAAGTGCGGGATGTAGCGCGCCATGCGGTGCGTGAGGTACACCGCGTCGTCGCCCGATTCCACGCCGACGTGGATGTGCTGCCCGAACACCGTGAACTGCTTGGCGAGGTAGCCGTAGAGCGAGGACACCTTGAGGAAGCGCTCGGCGGGGAAGATTCGCCGGTCGCTCCACTTGTGGAAGGGATGCGCGCCGCCGCCGGCGACCGCGAGGTTCAGCCGCGCGGCCTCGCCCACGATGGCATCGCGCGTGCGCGCGAGCTCGGCATCGAGCGCCTCGAAGCGCGTGTGCACCGTCGAGTTCACCTCGATCATGCTCTCGGTGATCTCGGGCTTGATCTCGCCCTCGAGCGGCACCTTCGCCAGGCGGCGCAGCAGGTCCGGCGCGCCGCGCGTGAGGTCGTAGTCGCGCGTGTTGAGGACCATCAGCTCCAGCTCGACGCCGAAGGTGAGCGCGTCGGATTTCGTGAAGTCCAGGGGCATGGGTTCCTCCTCAGGCCTTGGCCGGCAGCGCTTCGCGCGGCGCCGCCGGCTCCGCGTCGCCCGCGAAGCGCAGGCCCCACTGCACCGCCACGGGGCCGGCCAGCTCCATGACCGCGAGCGAGGCGAGCAGCACGGCCGCGAGGTTCTGGCCGAACTCCGGGTAGAGCATCGCCACGTCGTGCTGGAGCAGCAGGGCGAGCGAGGACATGGGCAGGAGCGTGGCGCCCAGGCCCACCGCCTGCCGCAGGCGCACCCCGCCCCACGGCGAGAAGGCGAGCACGCCGAGCATCTTGCCGGCGGCGCGCGCGAGCACGAAGGCCCCGGCCAGCCAGCCCGCGGTCTCGAAGGCGGAGACGGGCAGGCTCGCGCCGGTGATCACGAAGAGCACGACGTAGAAGAGGCGCGAGGCGCGCCCCAGGTCCACGCTGAGCAGCGCGTGCGGCCGCGGGTCGTTGCGGCAGAACAGGCCGAAGGCGAGGAGCGCGAGGATGACCGACAGGCGCATCGTCTGCGCGAGGCCCACCGCGCCCACCACCAGGCCCGCGACCAGGGTGAAGTGCAGCTCGGGATTGCGCGCCACCTGCCGCGCGAGCAGGCGCGCGATCGTGGCCATGGCCCCGCCCAGCGCGATGGAGCCCACGAAGAGGTAGAGCGGGTGCAGCACGGCGGTGTCCAGGTCCAGGCGCACCTCGTAATGCACCGAGGCGAGGAGCATGGTGACCACGACGGAGGCGAGCAGGCTGTTCAGCGCGACGAGCGTCAGCGCGCGCTCGGTGACCTGGCCCTCGGCCTTCGTGTCCTGCGCGACCAGCAGGACGACGGCGGGCGAGGTGGCCATGGCGATGGCCGCCGCGAGGCCGGCCTGCACGGGCTGGAAATCGAACCAGGTGAGCGTGGCGAACACCACCGCGAAGGTGAGCGCGCATTCGCCGACGCTCGAGGCGGCGAGCGTCCAGTCGCGCAGCACCCAGCCCAGGTCCATGCGCCGGCCGAGATCGAAGAGCACCAGGCCGAGCGCGATGTCCACGAAGATGCGCGCGGCCTCCAGGAGCGGGCCGATGTTGAGCGCCTGCGCGACGGGGGCGATGGCGAAGCCCACGACGACATAGCCGATGATGCGCGGCAGCTTCGCCTGGCGGGCGGCCTCCCCCCCGAGCATGCCCGCGACCAGGAGCACGCCGAAGAGCAACGCGTAGTTCAGCTCGAGCGGCAGCGAGGGCAGGAAACGCGATTCCATGGGCTCTCCTCCCATTGGATTGGACCGGAAGCTTGCGGTGACGCGTGGGGATGGTGCGAGGGGACTTGCCGCATGGCGGGTGTCCCCGGGGGTTTCACCTCAGACCGTCCGGGGCGCGCCGAAGTTCCCGTCGCCCGCGCCCGACGCAAGCCGGGCTTCCCGCCTTTCGCCGTAGAATGCCGCCATGCCCCCCGCCTTCTTCCAGAACACGATCGCGCTGGTCTACGACTTCGACGGCACGCTCTCGCCGCAGCCGATGCAGGAATACACGGTGCTGCCCAAGATGGGCATCGCCCCGCGCGAGTTCTGGAAGCGCGTGAACGACGAGGCGCGCGAGACGCAGTCGGACATGATGCTGGTCTACATGCGCCACATCCTGGAGTCGCTCGAGCAGCACAAGCTGGACGTGAAGCGCGAGGATTTCGCGAAGATGGCGAGCGCCATCAAGTACTTCGCGGGCGTCTCGGGCTGGTTCTCGCGCGTGAACGCCTACGTGAAGAAGAAGAGCGGCGGCAAGGTGCGCCTGCACCACTACGTGATCTCGGCCGGGCAGAAGGAGATCCTGGACGGGGTGTCGATCGGCCGGCACTTCAAGCGCATCTACGCTTCCGAGTACCACTTCAACCACCACGGGGTGGCGACCTTCCCGAAGCTGCTCGTCACCGACACGCTCAAGACGCAGTTCCTCTTCCGCATCAACAAGGGCAAGGAGTCGGTCACCGAGTCGATCAACGAGCACATGCCCGAGGAGGAGCGGCCGATCCCCTTCCCCAACATGATCTACGTGGGCGACGGGATGACCGACGTGCCCTCGATGGTGCTCACGAAGAAGAACGGCGGGCACGCGCTCGCCGTGTACGACGCCGAGAACGAGAGAAGCAAGGCCACCTGCGTGAAGCTGCTGGAAGCCGGGCGCGTGGACTTCGTCGCCGAGGCCGACTACCGCAAGGGCAGCAAGCTCTCGCGGCGCGTGGAGCTGCTGCTCGATGCGATCGTCGCGGACATCGCCTACCGGCGCGAGGCCTTCGAGTGCCGCGCCGAGCACCGCGGGAAATAGGCCGATGGGCCCGCTCACCTTCAAGGCGCTGCGCCTGCTCGCCGACGGGCGCTTCCACTCCGGCGAGGACATCGCCCGCGAGCTGGGCCGCTCGCGCGCGGCGGTGTCGGAGACGCTGAAGGGAGCCGGGGAACTCGGCGTGGAGGTGTTCTCCGTGCACGGCAAGGGCTACCGCCTCGCCGAGCCCATCGAGTTCCTCGACGCCCACGAGATCGTCCCGCGCCTGGGCGCCTGCGCCTCGCGCGTGCGCCTCACGCTGCTGGACGAGGCCGACTC
>JBGAOO010000332.1:0-3728 GCA_044221765.1 Usitatibacteraceae bacterium
GCCTTTACGCGGTGGTGGGCATCCTCGCCGCGCTGCGCGAGCGCGAGCGCACCGGCCTGGGAAAGGCCGTGGACATCGCCATGCACGATGCGCTCGTGGCGATGCTGATGGTCGAGCCGGTGGAGGCGCAGGTGGACTGGGGCTTCGGCCTGCGCACCGGCAGCCGCATCCCGCGCCTCGCCCCCTGCAACGTCTACCCCTGCCGCGACGGCTACGTCGCGCTCAACGCCGCCCCGCCACGCCTGTGGAAGCGCCTGGCGCGAACCATCGGCAAGCCCGAGCTCGCCGACCCGGCGCTCGAGCCGCTCGCCCGGCGCCTGGAAAGGCAGGACTTCATCGACGCCGAGGTGGCCGCGTGGGTGGCGCCGCAGTCGGTCGACGAGGTGCTCGCGCGCACGGACAAGGCCGGCGTGCCCTGCGCGCGCGTGGCCGAGCGCATCGAGGAGCTCCTCGAGGACCCGCACACGATCGCCCGCGGCCTGCTGCACCCGCTCGAGCACCCGGCGCGCGGGGTGATGCCGGGGCTGCACGCGCCGAGCGTGCCGATCTCCACCCCCGGCGTGGCCAACCGCCCCCTCGCGCGCGCCCCGCGACTGGGCGAGCACACGCGCGAGATCCTCGAGCGCGAGCTCGGCCTGTCGGCGGACTACCTCCGCACGCTCGAATCCAAGCACGTCATCTGAACTCGCCAGGAGAATCGCCGTGACCTACCCGATCATCGACAGCTGGTGCAACCTCTTCACGCCGGCCTCCATGAGGAAGAACTTCATCGAGAACCCGGAGATGGCGCACATCGTGAAGTGGTGGCGCATGGACGACCGCACCCGCGGCTGGACGCCGCAGGACTTCGCGAAGGTGCTCGATGCCTCGAACGTCGCCACGGTCGTGACGCCCGTGTGGCAGATGCGCTCCTGGAAGTTCCAGTCGATGCTCTGGGACATGAAGATGGAGGAGGTGCTCGAGGTCATGCAGGCCGACCCGAAGCGCTACAAGGGCCTCATGGGCATCAATCCCTTCCACAAGATGGAGGGCGTGAAGGCCCTGGAGCGCGCGGTGAAGGAGCACGGCTTCATCGGCGCGCACCTGCACCACTACGGCTACGGCCTGCGCCCGGACGACAAGGCCTTCTTCCCGTTCTACGCCAAGTGCGCGGAACTGGACGTGCCGGTGATGATCCAGATGGGCCACTCCGCCGAGCTCATGCCGAGCGACGTGGGCCGGCCGATCTACCTGGACGACGTGGCGCTCTACTTCCCCGACCTGAAGATCGTCGCCGGCCACACCGGCTGGCCGTGGTGCGAGGAGCTGATCGCCATGGCCTGGAAGCACCAGAACGTCTTCATCTCGACCTCGGCGCACCTGCCGCGGTACTGGGACGCGAAGCTGGTGCAGTTCCTGAACAGCCGCGGCCAGGGCAAGGTCATGTTCGGCACCGATTTCCCCGTGCTCACGCAGGCGCAGGCCCTGGCCGACGTCGAGGCGCTCACCCTCAAGCCCGAGGCCCGCAAGGCCCTCCTGCACGACACCGCGGCGAAGGTCTTCGGCCTCGCCTGACCCGATTCACTCGAAGGAGACACGCATGAAACTCAAGGACAGGGTAGCGATCATCACCGGCGGCGGACGCGGCATGGGCGAGTGCCACAGCATGCTGCTCGCCGCCGAGGGCGCCATCGTCATCACGGTGGACAAGAACGGCCCCAACGCCCTCGCGGTCGCGCAGAAGGTGCGCGAGGCGGGCGGGCAGGCCACAGGCTACGAGCTCGACATCACCAAGGGCGCCGACGTGCGCCGCATCGTGAAGGAAGTGGGCGAGAAGTACGGCAAGATCGACATCCTGGTGAACAACGCCGGCTACGACGAGGTGAAGATCTTCGCCGACTCCGACGAGGAACACTGGGACTGGATGATCGACCTGAACTACAAGGGCCACCTGCACGTGACGCACGCGGCGCTGCCGTACCTGCGCAAGGCGGGCGACGCGAAGATCGTCTACATCTCCACCGACGCCGCGCGCGTGGGCTCCACGGGCGAGGCGGTCTACGCCGGCGCCAAGGCCGCGCTCATGGGCTTCGGCAAGACCCTCGCGCGCGAGGAGGCGAGGAACGGCATCCGCGTGAACATCATCTGCCCGGGCCTCACCGAGACGCCGCAGTTCCTGGCGAACCTCGCCGACGAGAACAAGGGCAAGATCATGCGCTCGGTGCAGAAGTGGATCCCGCTCAAGCGCTTCGGCAAGCCCGAGGAGATCGCCAAGGCGGTGCTCTTCATGGTCTCCGACGACTCGAGCTTCGTGACGGGCCAGGTGCTCAGCGTGAGCGGCGGCCTCACGATGGTCGGCTGAGCCGGCCGGGCGTGCGATGAACATCGTCGGCGAATTCCTGCTGCGCTCGGCGCTGCGCCACCCGCGCAAGGTGGCGCTCGTGGACGGCGAGCGGCGCCTCACCTACGCCGAGCTGCAATCGCACGTGAACCGCGCGGTGGCGGGCATCCGCTCGCTCGGGCTCGTCCCGGGCGACCGGATCGCCTACCACGGCAACAACCGCTGGGAGCTGGTGGTCACGCTCTTCGCGGCGCTGCAGGGCGGCTTCATCCTCGTGCCGCTGAACGTGATGCTCCGGCCCGCGGAGCTCGACCACATCCTCGGCGAGGCGCAGCTCGAGCTGCTGCTCACCACCGCGGAAGGCGAGGCGGTCGCGGCCGGGCTGCAGCCGAAGTACGGCTACCGGCTTTCCTCCTACGACGACCCGGCCGGCCTCTTCGCGGGCTGGATGGCCGGGCCGGACACCGGGACGCGGCTGCAGCAGCGCCGCCCCGACGACGTGCTCGCGCTCTTCTTCACCTCGGGCACGACCGGCCGGCCCAAGGGCGCGCCCATCGACCACGAGTTCGTCTCGCACCTGGCCGAGAGCTGGCTCATCGCCTGCCGCTACACGCCCGAGGACGTCTTCCTGGTGACCACGCCGATGTTCTGGACCGTGGCGCCCATCCACTGCATCGTGCCGATGGTGCTTGCCGGCGGCACGGTGGTACTCATGAACCGCTTCGACCTGGACCGCTGCTGCGAGCTGGTGGTGCGCCATGGCGTGACCAGCTTCTTCGCGGTGCCCACGATCTACACGCTGCTGCTCGACAAGAAGGCCGAGCAGCTTCGCGGCATGAAGTCGCTGCGCGTGTGCTCCGTGGCGGGCGCGCCCGTGGCGGCGGAGATCGTGCAGGGGTTCGAGCGCCTCACCGGCGCCACGCTCCTCAACATCTATGGCGCCACCGAGGCGGGCGCGATCTCGCGGGAGATGCTGGGCGCCCCGCGACGCGCCGGGTGCGCCGGCCCGCTCGGCGGCACGATCGAGGCCCGCCTGGTCGATGCCGACGGCCACGACGTGCCGGCCGGGCAGCCCGGGGAGGTCTGGGCGCGCGGCTACACGGCGATCAAGGGGTACTGGGTCCACGGGCGGGTCGATCCGTCGACCCTCCCCGATGGCTGGTTCCGCACCGGCGACATCGGCGTGATCGAGGACGGGCATTTCCTGCGCATCCTCGACCGCGCGAAGGACATGGTGATCACGGGTGGCGCGAACATCTACCCGGCGGAAGTCGAGCGCGTCATCGCGACACTGGAGGGTGTCCAGCTGTGCGCGCTCATCGGCGTTCCCGACCGGGTGATGGGCGAGCTGCCCGTGGCCTACGTGGTGCCGCGCGAGCCGGGCGCGGTGACGGTGCAGGCGCTCGAG
>JBGAOO010000010.1:0-32107 GCA_044221765.1 Usitatibacteraceae bacterium
CCGCGCGCGGAAGGTGCGTTCGGAGGAGCGGCGGCCGCCGGAGACCAGCTCGGCCAGGCCCTCGATCATCGCGGGCCGGTCCTCCTCCACCACCAGGTCGAGCATCGCGCGGCCCAGCAACTCGCGCTCGTCGAAGCCCAGGATCTCCGCGGCGCGCCGGTTGGCGAAGGTGATGACGCCATGCTCGACCACGTAGATCGCCGCCACGTTCTGCTCGAGCACGGCGCGAAAGCGCCCCTCGCTCTCGAGGTGCGCGGCCTCGGCCGCCATGCGCTCGGTGAGGTCGATGTCGATGCAGTGCATCTCGCGCTCGCCGCGGCTGTTCTCGAGCATCACGTGGCTGGAGAACACGGGCACGGGGCTGCCGTCCTTGCGCCGCAGGACGAGCTCGCCCGCGGGGATGGGAACGCCGCGCTCCAGCCAGTCGGTCACCGCGGCGATCACGCCCTCGCGCATGGGCGCCGGGATGATGAGGTCCTCGAGCTTGCGGCCGAGCGCCTCCTCGGCTCTGTAGCCGTAGACGGCCTCGCTCGCCGCGTTCCAGAAGATGACGCGGCGCGCCTGGTCGTAGCCCTGCACCGCGATGTTCGGCAGGTGCTGCACGAGCGAGCGGAAGCGCAGCTCGCTCGCGCGAACCTGCGCGTCCTGGCGCGTCGGGTCGGTGTCGTCCATGGGCGTGGGGCGGGGCTCGGTTCGTGATCGGCCATTGTCGAGGGACTATTCGGCACCCGGCTTGCCGCAGATCAAGCGCCCCGGGCGAGGCCGGCCGCTTGCCGCCTGGCGCGAACGCCCGTTAGGATCGCTCACATCCATCGCCTGGGAGGGCGCATGCCCGGATGCAGCCGTCTCGCCGTCGTCCTGCTGCTCCTCGTCGCGCCGCTCGCCGCCGCGGCCGAGGAACCCGCCTACAGCCTCGACCTGAAGCCCGCGCCGGGCCTGCCCAACGGGCGCGTGGCCGCGCTCAAGGCCGTGGCGACGCCGGTGCCCGACAAGTTCTTCATCCCGAACGTCTTCGTGCTCCAGCCCGTCGTGGTCACCGTGTTCAGCGAGAACCCCGCGGACGTGGTGAAGGTGCGCCTGGGCAAGGACCGCTGGGACGAGTCGCTGATGGAAGGGGCCACGGGCCCGGACGGCAAGGCGATCCTCAGGCTGCGCACGCAGGGCGAGGTGCGCATCAGCGTGAGCGCCGCCGAGGGCAGGAAGCCCTACAAGCTGCTCGTGTGGGTGGGCGACGAGGTGAAGGTCGTTCCCGAGCCGGCCGTGATGGGCATGACCGAGTACCGCAAGGCGAATCCCGAGCCGCTCTGGGCGCGCCTCGCCCCGGCGCTCGCCTGGGGCGCGGGCGCCGCGCTCGTGGCCGCGCTGCTCGCCTCGCTCTTCTTCTACCTTCGCCGCCGGGGGACGAAATGAACGCGATCGCACGACTGACCCTCTTCGCCGCGGCCTGCGCCGCGTGTGCCGCGCTCGCCGAGTCGCCCACGGGCGTGGACACCTCCGACATCGTCGATCCCGCCATCGGCTGGGCCGGCGCGGGCATCGGCGCGGTGAACACGCTGGGCGAGCTGGAGAGCTCCTACCGCGCGCTGCACACGAGCGACGCCACCTGCATGAACCTCTCGCGCGCCGGGGCGCCGCCGCTGCCGTCCAACTGCGCCGAGGGGAGCGCGTGCGGGCAGTGCTTCGCCGACGGCCGCCGGCAGCTCGACGGCATGCGCCTGAACCTCGAGCGCCTGCGCTGCACCTACACGGCCTACAAGCGCTTCGTCGACGCCTCCGTGGCCTTCGGCGACAGCACCTCGGGCATCCACGCGGTGACGGGCCTCGTCTGGCAGACGGAACGGGCGGGGATCATGAAGGAGTTCGACAAGCTCAACCGCACGTACGACACCAAGTACCAGCAGATGCTGCCCAACCTGCAGGCGGCGCTGCAGAAGATCGGCCAGTGCGAGGCGCAGCACTTCAACAACCCCGACTGGTACAACCGCTTCGGTTTCATCTACTACACGTTCATGTCGGACCGCTACAAGCGCTGAAGGTGTCTGTCCCCTTCAAAAGGTGTCTGTCCCCTTCAACCCTCTTCAACCCTCCAGGCGCGACTGGAAGACCAGCCCCGCGTGCTCGCGCAAGGCGTGGAAGCGGATCTTCGGCCAGAGCTCCTGCGTGACGGCGAGCTCCGCGTTGGCGGTGGCGAGGAAGGTGGGCGCCTCGACCGCGTCGTAGGCGATGCGGTGGCCGTTGGCCTCGATGAAGCGGGCCAGTTCCTTCGGCTCCTCGCAGGTCACCCAGCGCGCGATGCGGAACTTGGAGGCCACCATGCGCGCGGGCACGCTGTACTCGTGCTGCAGCCGGTGCGCGACGACCTCGAACTGCAGCTGCCCCACCGCGCCCAGCAGCAGCGCGCCGCCGTGGTGCGGGCGGAAGACCTGGATCGCGCCTTCCTCGCCCAGCTGCGCGAGGCCCAGCTTGAGCTGCTTGCTCTTCATGGGGTCGGCGATCTCCACGGCCTGGAAGATCTCGGGCGCGAAGAAGGGCAGCCCGGTGAACTGCAGGTCCTCGCCCTCGGTGAGCGTGTCGCCCAGCTGCAGCGTGCCGTGGTTCGGGATGCCGATGATGTCGCCGGGGTAGGCCACGTCGAGCAGCTCGCGCCGCTGCGACAGGAACGACACCACGCTGCCCGGGCGGATCATCTTGTCGTTCCTCACCACCTTCAGGCGCATGCCGCGCTCGAAGCGGCCCGAGGCCACGCGCACGAAGGCGATGCGGTCGCGGTGCGCCGGGTCCATGTTCGCCTGGATCTTGAACACCACGCCCGAGAAGCGCGGCTCCGAGGGCAGCACCTCGCGCTGGATGGCCTTGCGCGGGCCGGGGGCAGGGGCGAGGTCGGCGAGCGCATCGAGCACCTCGTGCACGCCGAAGTTGTTGATCGCGGAACCGAAGAACACCGGCGTCTGCTTGCCGTCCAGGAAAGCCTGCCTCGAGAAGTCCGGCGAGGCGCCCGAGACCAGCTCGATCTCCTGCTTCGCCTGCTCGAGCTCTGCTCCGAAGCGCTCGCGCGAGGACGCCGACTCGAGGTCCGTCACGATCTCGTCCTCCTCGCGCCCCACGCGGTCCTCGCCCGGGCGGAAGACGCGCATGCGCGAGTTGCGCAGGTCGTACACGCCGTGGAAGCGCTTGCCCATGCCCACGGGCCAGGTGAAGGGCACGGCGGCCATCCCGAGGTGGCGCTCGATCTCGTCGAGCAGGTCGAGCGGGGCGCGCACCTCGCGGTCCATCTTGTTGATGAAGGTGAGGATGGGCGTGTTGCGCGCGCGGCACACCTGCAGCAGGCGCAGCGTCTGCGCCTCCACGCCGTTGGCCGCGTCGATCACCATGAGCGCGGCGTCCACCGCCGTGAGCACGCGGTAGGTGTCCTCGGAGAAGTCCTGGTGGCCGGGGGTGTCGAGCAGGTTCACCACGCAGTCGCGGTACTCGATCTGCATGACCGAGCTCGCCACGGAGATCCCCCGCTGCTTCTCGATCTCCATCCAGTCGCTCGTGGCGTGGCGCGAGGCCTTGCGGGCCTTCACGCTGCCGGCGATCTGGATCGCGCCCGCGAAGAGCAGCAGCTTCTCGGTGAGCGTGGTCTTGCCGGCATCGGGGTGGGAGATGATCGCGAACGTGCGACGTCTGGCGACTTCCTGGGCGATCGTCATGGGGGGAATCTCTGGCGGGCTGGCGCCGCGGGCCGGGTGGCCGACTGCGGCGGGGGCGCCATTTTCTCACACTTGGCGCGCGCTCCCGGACCCGCCCAGGGCGAGCGCCGCCTCGAGGCCGGTTCCGCCGGGCCCGTCGCCGAGCCGCAGCGTGCCGCCGTGCAACTCGGCCACGCGCCGGACGATCGACAGGCCCAGCCCGCTGCCCTCGGTGCCTTCGGCCTCCAGCCGCGTGAAGCGCTGCAGGGCGCGCTCGCGCTCGGCGGCCGGGATGCCCGGGCCCTGGTCGCGCACGCGCGCCACCGCGACCCCCTGCTCGCGCGCGACCACCACGGTCACCGACGTGCGAGCGGGGCTGTAGCGGATGGCGTTGTCCAGCAGGTTCCCGATCGCGATGCCCGCGAGCCCCGCGTGGCCGGAGGCCGGCACCTTCGCCTCGCCCTCCAGCGCGAGCTCGATCCCCTTGGCCGCCGCGGCCCCGGCGCGCTCGCCCAGCGTGGCCGCCGCCACCTCGCGCAGGTCGAAGGGCTTCGCGGCCTCGCGCCAGGCGTTGTGCTCCAGGCGCGCCAGCGTGAGCAGCTGCTCGACCAGGTGCGTCGCGCGCTCGCCCGCGGCGAGGGCCTGGGCGATCGCGTGGTCGCGGCTCGCCTCGTCCTTCGCGCCCTGCGCCACCTGCAGCTGCGCGCGCAGGCCGGCGAGCGGCGTGCGCAGCTCGTGCGCGGCATCGCTCGTGAAGCGCCGCTCCCCCTCGAGCGAGGACTGCACGCGCGCGAGCAGCGCGTTCAGCCGCGCCACGAGCGGGGCGATCTCCGCGGGGGCGTCCTCGGCCAGGGGCGCGAGGTAGGCCGGGTCGCGCCGGGCCAGCTCGTCGCTCACGCGCCCGAGCGGGCGCAGCGCGCGGCCGACGGCGAACCACACGAGCAGCCCGAAGAGGGGCAGGGCCACCGCGAGCGGGGTGGCGAGCGCGGACATGAAGTCGGCGATCACGTGGCGCCGGTCCTTCATCCGGTCGCGCACCTGCACGAGGTACTCGCGCTTGGCGTCCCACAGGCTGAAGACGCGCCAGTCGCGCCCGTCCTGCGTCACGTCGCTGAAGCCGCTCTCGGCCGCGGAGAAGCGCGTGTCGGGGGCGTCCGCCGAGTGCAGCATGAGCCGCGCGCCGCGCTTCCAGATCTGGAACGACAGGGGCTTCGCGTACCGGTGCAGCACCGGCGCGTGCTCGGTGTCGATCTCGTCCATCTCCTCGCCCACGCGCATCGCGAGCAGCGAGGCGCTCTGCGCCAGGTGCGCGTCGAACACTTCCTCGACCTCGTGGTCGGCCTCGATCACCGTCGCGACGGCCACCGCGAGCCACACGAGCGCGAGGCCCGCGAGCAGGATCGCGAGCAGGCGCGCGCGCACGCTGCCGCGCAGGGCGCTCACGCCAGGTCCCGCGGCATCAGGTAGCCCACGCCGCGCAGGGTCTGCACCGCCCCCGCGAAGAGCTTCCTGCGCAGGTGGTGCAGGTGCACCTCCAGCGCGTTGGACTCGACCTCCTCGCCCCAGCCGTAGAGCTTCTCCTCGAGCTGCTCGCGCGTGAGCACGCGGCCGGCGTTCAGCATGAAGGCCTGGAGCAGGGAGAATTCCTTGGGCGAGAGGGTGCGCGGCTCGCCGCGGAAGCGCACCTCGCGCGTGGCCGGGTCGAGCGAGAGGGCGCCCACCACGATCGCCGCCGAGGCGTTGCCGCCGGCGCGGCGCGTGAGCGCGCGCAGGCGCGCGGCGAGCTCGCCCAGGTCGAAGGGCTTCACGAGGTAGTCGTCGGCGCCCGCGTCCAGGCCCGCGATGCGGTCCTCGACGGTGTCGCGCGCGGTGAGGATGAGCACGGGAACCGCGCTGCGGCGCCCGCGCAGACGGGCGAGGACCTCCAGGCCCGAGCGCCGCGGCAGGCCCAGGTCGAGCACCACGGCCGCGAATGCCCGTCGCCCTGCAGCGCGAGGTCGGCCGCGGCGCCGTCGCGCACCCAGTCGGGCACGAAGCCCTGCTGGCGCAGCCCCGCCTGGATCGCGTCGCCCAGCAGCGCGTCGTCCTCGACGACCAGGATCCTCAAGCGGTGCCCTCCCGTTGTCCGTGGAGCGAGTCTAGGGCGCGCGGGGCGGGGCGGGTTTGCGCCCGGTCAGCATCGCGGCCACGAGGTTCTCGCGGTGCAGCCAGCTCGAGAGCGCGACGCCCGCCAGGTGCACGCCCACCACGGCGAGCATGGCGCCGGCCAGGAACTCGTGCGCTTCCTCCAGCCAGTGGCCGCCCAGGTCGTTGTAGGTGGCCCAGCCCGAGGCGATGGCGGCGAGGGCGATGCCCAGCAGCAGGAGGATCGCGACGGCCCCGGCCGGGTTGTGGCCGACGTGGTGCTCGGGCGCGCTCGTGAGGAGCGAGCGCAGGTAGCGGACGACGGCGGCGGGGCCGCGCACGAAGCTCGCGAAGCGCGCGTGCCTCGGGCCCACGAATCCCCAGAGCAGGCGGAAGGCCACGAGGCCGAGCATCGTGTAGCCGAGCATCACGTGCACGTCGCGCCAGCGCTCGCTCTCGGCGGTGAGCCAGGCGCCGGCGAAGCACGCGGCGAAGGACCAGTGGAAGGCGCGCAGGAGGACGTCCCAGACCTTGACGGTGGCCGTGGGCGCGCGGCTGGCCGGTGCCGCCGGTGCGGACGATCGCGCTCATCGCGCCCTCCTCGCCGGGCACGCGCAGCCCGCCCTTGCCGTAGTCGCCCTTGTCCGCGCCCCGGTGGCAGGCGCCGCAATTGGCGATCGACTTCACGTCGGCCCGCTTCGCCGTGCCCGCCGCGATCTCCTTGCGGTGCTCCTTCAGGAACCACGCGGTCTCGGTGAGCCGCAGCACCGGCTTGCCCGCGGCCGAGGTGTCGCGCCGGCCCGCGTTCGCCTCGAGGAAGGCGAGGATGTCGGCGCGGACCTTGGGGTCCACGCTCGCGTCGGTGCCGAAGTGCTTCGGCAGCCCGTCCATCACGGCGCGCCAGGAGGCGGCCGACAGGAGCGCGGGCGGGTAGGGCGCGTGGCAGGAGGCGCACTCCGCCTGGTAGGCGGGATGGTCGACGCGGTAGGCGTGCTCGCCGGCCTCGGCGGTGAGGGCGTGCGAGACGGTCGCGGCGGCGATGAAGTACAGGCCGGCGAGGCGCAGGGTACGGCGAAGGGGGCTCATGGAGATTTCCTCGGGGTCGCCGAGGGGGGGCATGGCCGGTCTCCTATTTGACGGTGGCGAGCCAGGCGAGCACGTCGCCCTTCTCCCGCGCGGTGCAGGGGCGGCCGGCGACGTCGTTGCAATTGCGCTTGAACCACTTCTCGGCCTTGGCCGGGGTGGCGAAGCGCTCGGGATTGGCCGCCGGGGCGAGCGGGGCGATCGGCTTGCCCGTGACGGCGTGCTTGCCGGCGGCGGCGGGGTTCGCGGTGTGGCAGCTCGTGCAGCTCCACTCCTTGCCGTGGGTGGCCGCGAAGAACTGCCGGCCGCGCTCGGCCGAGAAGGCGGCGAAGGCCGGGTCGGGTCGCGCCGGGCCTGGGCGGCGAAGCCGGCCTGGATCTCGGACGGGCGTGGCGGCCAGGGCCGGCCCGGCCAGAGGGCGAAGGCGAGGAGGAGGGGGCGCGCATGGCGGTCCCTTCGGGGTTGTCATGGGCGCCATCGTGGCGGGCCGCGCCTTTAGGGCCTTCCTTAAGCCGCGCCCTCGCCTTGC
The DNA here is from genome assembly GCA_044221765.1 of Usitatibacteraceae bacterium. Taxonomy (GTDB): domain Bacteria; phylum Pseudomonadota; class Gammaproteobacteria; order Burkholderiales; family Usitatibacteraceae; genus FEB-7. Next base: position 7,408 of record JBGAOO010000010.1, read on the forward strand.
GCCCGGTCAATCGCGGCCCGGACCGGCGTATGATGAGCACGGGCGCACTCTTCATACCGACACCGACGACCGACTCGATGCACATGGCCGATGCCCTCCTGTCCCCTGCCGTGGGGGGGGCCCTGCGGATAGCTTCCGCGGCCACCCTCGCCGCCTGCGCGCCAGGGTGCGGGCCCGGGGCGAGGACCGGCTCGTGCCGCTCATGGGGGTGCTGGGCGCCTTCGTCTTCGCCGTCCAGATGGTCAATTTCGCCATCCCCGCGACGGGCTCGAGCGGCCACCTGGGCGGGGGCCTGCTGCTTTCCATCCTGCTCGGCCCGCAGGCCGCGTTCCTCGTGATCGCCTCGGTGCTCACGGTGCAGGCGCTCTTCTTCGCCGACGGCGGCCTGCTCGCGCTGGGCGCCAACGTGCCTCAACCTCGGCCTCTTCCCCTGTTTCGTCGCCTACCTGCCTCCTCTACCGCCGTCCTCGCCCGAACGGGCGCGAGCGCCCCGCGCACGGCGGTCGCGGCGGTGGTCGCGGCGGTCGCGGCGCTGCTGATGGGCGCCTTCGGCGTCGTGATCGAGACCGTCGCCTCCGGCATCACGGAGCTGCGCGCCGGCCCGTTCCTCGCGCTCATGCTGCCCATCCACCTGGCCATCGGCGTGGTGGAAGGGCTCGCCACCGCGGCGCTCGTGCTCTTCATCCGGCGCGCGCGGCCCGCCCCGAGCCCGGCCGTGGCGGGCACGGTCGGGGCCCGCCGTCGCGACTTGGCGGGCTCGCCGTCGCCGCCGCCCTCACCGCGGGCGTCTTCTCGTGGTTCGCTCCGCGCAGCCCGACGGCCTGGAATGGTCCCTCGCGCGCGCGACCGGCTCGTCCGAGCTGAAGGCGCCCGACCAGGGCCCTCACCGGCAGCTCGCCCGCCTGCAGTCGAGCCTCGCGCTGCTGCCGGACTACGACCTGCCCGCCGCGGGCAAGGCGAAGGAAGGCGAGGAAGCCTGGCCGGCCGTGAGCGCGGGCAAGTCGCTCGCGGGACTCGCGGGCGGCATCGCCACGCTCGTGCTCGTGGTGGCCGCGGCCCTGCTGCTGCGCCGTCGCCGGGCGCCTTAGGCATTCCGGCGGCGGCGCCGGATTTCCCCGTGAGCCGCCTGGAGGCCGCCCTCGCCGACCTGCGCCTGGCGGACACGCTCGCCTCGCGCGACACGCCGCTCTCGCGCGTCGACCCGCGCGCGAAGATCCTCGCGACGCTCGCCTTCCTCGTGGCCGTCGTCTCCTTCGATCGCTACGCCGTCGCCGCGCTCCTGCCCTTCGCGCTCTATCCGGCGCTCCTCGCGGTGCAGGGCGAGGTGCCCGCGCGCTGGCTCGCGCGCAAGCTCCTCGTCGCCGCGCCCTTCGCGGTGCTGGTGGGCCTGTTCAATCCCTTGCTCGACACGCGGCCCCTGGTGACGATCGCGGGCACGGAGGTCGCGGGCGGCTGGGTGTCCTTCGCCTCGATCCTCGCGCGCTTCGCGCTCACCGTCGCCGCCGCGCTCGTGGTCGTCGCGGCCACGGGCATGCACACGCTGTGCGCGGCGCTCGGCCGCCTGGGCGTGCCGCGCCTGTTCACCGCGCAGCTTCTCGTTCTCTACCGCTACGCGTTCGTGCTGGGGGGCGAGGCCGCGCGCATGGGCACGGCGCGCGAGCTGCGCGGGGGCGGGGCGCCCCGGGCCTCGCGGTCTACGGCTCGCTCGCCGGCCACCTGCTGCTGCGCGCCTTCGAGCGCGCCGAGCGCATCCACCGGGCGATGCTCGCGCGCGGCTTCGACGGCGAGGTGCGCACGCTGCGCGCGCTGCGCCGGCGCGGGAGCGACACCCTGTTCGTGCTGGGCTGGTGCGCCTTCTTCGCGCTCGCCCGCGCGGTGGACCTGTCGCAGCTGCTGGGCCGGGTGCTCACCGGGGGCCCCGCGTGAGCCACCACCTGGTCGAGGCGCGCGGCCTCTCGTACCGCTACCCGGACGGCACGCCGGCGCTTCGCGACGTGAGCTTCCGCGCCACCCACGGCGAGGCGGTGGCCATCGTGGGCGCCAACGGCGCGGGCAAGTCGACGCTCCTGCACGCGATGAACGGCCTGGTCACGCCCACGGCGGGCGAGGCGAGGATCGGCGACGTGCCCGTCACCGCGGCCACGCGCGCGCAGGTGCACCGCACGGTGGGCTTCGTGTTCCAGGACGCGGACGACCAGCTCTTCATGCCCACGGTGCGCGAGGACGTGGCCTTCGGCCCGCTCAACCTGGGGCTGCCGGCGGCCGACTGCGAGGCGCGGGCGGGAGGCGCTCGAGACGGTGGGCGCCGCGCACCTGGCCGCGCGCGCGCCCTACCGGCTCTCGGGCGGGGAGAAGCGCCGTGGCCCTGGCCGGCGTCCTCGCGATGAAGCCCGACGTGCTGCTGCTCGACGAACCCACGGCGGGCCTGGATCCGCGCGCGCGCCGGCGCCTCATCGCGCTGCTGCGCTCCTTCACGCACACGCGCCTTGTCGCCACGCACGACCTGGACCTGGTGCTCGACGCCTGCACCCGCGTGCTGGTGATGCACGAGGGCGCGGTGCAGGCGGACGGGCGCGGCGGGATCTTCGCCGACGCGGCGCTGCTCGAGCGCTTCGCCGACGCGGCGCTGCTCGAGCGCTGGCGTCCCCTTCACCTGGAGCCGCCGCTCGGCGGGATCCGCGCCCCGGGGCGCTCCCCTAGCTCCCGCAGGCTTTCGTAACCAAGCGTCACGGGGCGGGAGAGGGCTGCGGGCCAGAGTATCCTTTCCGCAACCGATCCAAGGACGCCCATGTACGCGCTCATGGAAGCCCGCCCCGCCTCGCCCGCCCCCGTCGCCGCGCTCCGGACGAAAGTGCTGCTGGTCGAGGACAACGCGCGCCTGGCGGCCTCCATCCGCGACTACCTCGAGAAGCACCAGGTCGAGGTGCACGTGGAAGGCGACGGGCTCGCCGCCGCCTCGCGCATCGAGCGCCTGCGCCCGGACCTGGTGATCCTCGACCTCATGCTGCCGGGCAAGGACGGCCTCGCCATCTGCCGCGAGCTGCGCCGCACCGACCGCACGCCCGTGCTCATGCTCACCGCCAAGGGCGACGACATCGACCAGGTGCTGGGCCTCGAGATGGGCGCGGACGACTACGTGGTGAAGCCCGTGGAGCCGCGGGTGCTGCTCGCGCGGATCGAGGCCATCCTGCGCCGCGCCCGCCCGCCGGCCGGCTCGCCCAAGGAGGCCAAGCTCGCCGCCGGGCGCCTGGAGATCGACGCCGCCCGCCGCAGCGCCTGCATCGAGGGCAAGGGCGTGGAGCTCACCACCGGCGATTTCGACATCCTCTGGCTGCTCGCCTCCAAGCAGGGCACGGTCGTCACGCGCGACGAGATCCTGCGCGTGGTGCGCGGCATCGACTACGACGGGCTGGACCGCTCGATCGACGCGCGCATCTGCCGCCTGCGCAGGAAGCTGCACGAGGCCGGCGGCGCCGAGTCCATGATCAAGACGGTCCGCCTGCGCGGCTACCTGTTCGCCGGCGACGCCTGAGGAAGCCAAGGGGACAGACACCTTCGCTCGGTTGTTGCGTTTCTGCATCAGGGGGCCACACCTTCATGCGTGTGGCGCGCCCGCAACAGGGCGGTGAAGGTGTCTGTCCCCTTCGAAAGCGATAGGCTCCTGCAATGCTCCGCCTGTTCCTGCGCCTGTACCTCTTCCTCATGCTGCCGGCCACGGCGGCGTTCCTGGTGTTCATGTTCGTCACCGACTCGGTGATGGCGTACCTGCACGCCGAGCAGAGCCGCGCGCGCGCGGGCATCGCCTTCGACCGGGCCGAGCGGATCATCAACGCCAAGGAGGTGCCGGACTGGCAGGGGCGGCTCAAGGAGATCGAGGCCACCTTCCGCCTGGAGCACCAGATCATCCCGATGGCGAAGGCGGCGGACGACTGGTTCATGTCGCCCTCGGAGAAGCAGCGCCTCGCCGCGGGCGACATCGCCTTCCGCGACCGGCCGCTGGGCGGGCAGGTCTTCCTGAGGAAGCTGCGCGACGGCGACCGCGTGCTGCGCATCGAGTGGGTGGGCTCCTACGAGTACCTGGCGCTCTACTACACGATGATCGTGGCGCTGGTGACGCTCGGGTGCGCGGTGATCCTGCTGCTGTGGGTGAAGCCGCTCTACCGCGACCTCGAGGACCTGCGCGACGCCGCCTCGCGCCTGGGCGAGGGGGACCTGGCCGCCCGCGCCAACGCGCGCCGCCACTCGCTCGTGGAGCCCATCGCGCGCGCCTTCAACGCCATGACCGACCGCGTGCAGCGCCTGCTCAAGAGCCACCGCGACCTCGAGCAGGGCGTGGCGCACGAGCTGCGCACCCCGCTCGCGCAGCTGAAGTTCGACCTGGAGCTCGCGCGCGGGGCCACGGGTGCCGACGATCGCGAGACGCGCTTCGCCGCGATGGGCCGCGACGTGGAGGACCTGGAGGAGCTGGTGAACGAGCTGCTGCTGCTCGCCAACCTGCGCCAGGCCCCGCCCTACGTCCCGAAGGAGATCCCGGCGCGCGTGCTCGTGGACGACGTGCTGCGCCGCGCCCGCGACGAGATGCGTGCGGCCGGCCGGCAGGTGTCGATCGAGGGCCCGCGCGAGCTGCCCGAGACGCTCACCTGCGACGGGAAGTTCCTCGCGCGCGCGCTGGTGAACGTGGTGAGGAACGCGATGCTCCATGCCGCGAGCCGCGTGGTGATGACCGTCGAGCGCCAGGGCGGCAAGACGGTGGTGCACGTGGACGACGACGGCCCGGGCATCGCGCCGGGCGACCGCGAGCGGCTCTTCGAGCCCTTCACCCGCGCCGAATCCGGCCGCGAGCGCGAATCGGGCGGGGTGGGGCTGGGGCTCGCCATCGTGCGCAGCATCGCGCAGTGGCACGGCGGCGGCGCGCAGATCGGCGCCTCGCCCCTGGGCGGGGCGCGCGTGTCTATTTCCTGGTAAGTCGCGGCTTCTTCGCCGCGGGTTTCTTCGCGGCGGCGGGCTTTCGCGCCGGGGGCGCGGCGCGCCGGGGCGCCTTCGCCTTCGCGGCCTGGCCCGCGTGCCGCGCGGCCCACTTCTCGAAGTCCGCGGGCGGCACCGGGCGCGAGATGAGGTAGCCCTGGTAGGCGTCGCAGCCGCGCTCGCGCTGGAAGGCGAGCTGCTCCTCGCGCTCCACGCCCTCGGCGATGACCTCCAGCCCCAGGCCGCGGGCGAGGCCCGTGACGGCCGCGACGATCTCGGCCCCGCCGCCGGAGGCCGCGCGGCGCCCCTTGTCGATGTCGGCGACGAAGGACTTGTCGATCTTGAGCGTGTCCACCGGCATGTGGCGCAGGTGCGAGAGGCTGGAGAAGCCCGTGCCGAAGTCGTCGATCGCCACGCGAAAGCCCATGCGCCTGAGCTTGCCCAGGGTGAGGCCCACGCCCTCCAGGTCCTTCACCATGCTGGTCTCGGTGATCTCGAGCGTGAGCCAGGTGGGCGCGCAGCCGGTGCGCGCGAGCACGCCCTCCATCTCGGAGGCGATGGTGGCATCGCGCAGCTGGCTCGCCGAGAGGTTCACGCACACGGTGAACTCGCCCAGCCCCGCCTGGCGCCAGGCCGCCACCTGCCGGCTCGCCTGCTCGAAGACCCAGTGGCCGAGCTTGCGCGCAAGGCCCGTCTCCTCGGCGATCGGGATGAACTCCGGCGGCAGCACCAGGCCCCGCTCCGGGTGGTTCCAGCGGATGAGCGCCTCGGCGTGCAGCAGGCGGCCGTCCTCCACCGCGAGGATGGGCTGGTAGTAGAGCTCGAACTCGCCGCGCTTCAGGCCCTGGCGCAGCGCCGCCTCGACGCCCAGGCGCTGCTCGCGCCGCTGGGCGAGCGCGTGGGAGAAGGCGCGGTAGCTGTTCCGGCCCAGCTCCTTGGCGTGGTACATCGCGGCGTCGGCGTTCTTCAGCAGCAGCTCGGGCTCGCCGCCGTCCTCGGGATACACGGCGTAGCCCAGGCTCGCGCTCACGTGCACCTCGTGGCCCTCGATGGGGAAGGGGCGCAGCACGTCGTCCAGGATCTTCTGCGCCACGCGGTCGGGGCCGCCCTCGCCCTCGAGGTTCTCCAGCACGATCACGAACTCGTCGCCCGACAGGCGCACCAGCAGGTCGCTCTGGCGCAGGGTGCCGCGGATGCGCCGCGCGAGGTCCTTGAGCAGCTCGTCGCCCACGCGGTGGCCGAGCGTGTCGTTCACGTCCTTGAAGTGGTCGAGGTCCAGGAACATGACCGCCATGCGCTGCGAGGCGCGGTCGGCGCGCGCGATGGCGGAGGCGAGGCGGTCGGTGAGCAGCAGGCGGTTGGGCAGGCCCGTGAGGCCGTCGTGCGTGGCCATGTACTGCAGCCGCTCCTCCGCCTGGATGCGCGAGGAGACGTCCTGCGCGAGCGAGAGGATGGACACGAGCCGCCCGCCGGCATCGCGCAGCGCGGAATTGTGCCACTCCACCCAGATCACCGAGCCGTCCTTGCGGTAGTTGCGGTTGAGGATGGTGGCCTGCGATTCCGGGCCGGCCGACAGGCGCCGCACCATGCCGGCGACGGCGTCTTCGTCCTCCTCGTAGACCAGGCGCCAGTTCTCGAGCGGGCGCCCGAGCACCTCGTCGGCGCTCCAGCCGAAGATCGGCTCGGCGTTGCCCGACCAGCGGATGGGCTTCATCGTGGGGTCCCACTCGATCACGGCGAGCGGGGTGTTCTCGAAGTGGGCCGAGAGCGCGGAGTGGGCGCGGCGCAGCTCCTCCTCCACCGTCTTCTGCTCGTGGATGTCGCCCGTGGTCGCGTAGTAGCCCGTGAAGCGCCCCTCGCCGTCCATGCGCGGGGTGAGGCGCACGTTCAGCCAGCGGTTGCGGCCGTCGGCGAAGGTCATGTGGCGCTCGAAGCTCACGCTCTCCCCGGCGATCACGCGCCGCAGCAGGGGATAGAGCTCGCGGAAGCGCTCGGTGCCGAGCACCTCCTCCACCGTGCGACCGATCACCTCGCCCGCGGGCTTGCCCACGAAGTCCAGGAACGCGTAGTTGGCGTAGCGGTAGCGCAGGTTCGCGTCCACGTACACCATCGGCGTGGGGATGGAGTCGATCACCTGGCGCAGCTCGCGCTCCTTGTCCTCGAGCTGCGCCTGGGCGGCCTTCATGTCGTGGATGTCGTTGGACACCACGTAGTAGCCCAGCACCTGCCCGGTGGCGTCCTTGCGCGGGGTGAGCTTCACGCGCACCCAGCGCCTCGCCGGTGGTGGCGATGCGGATGCGCCGCTCGTAGAGCGTGGCATGGCCGGCGGCCACGCGCTCCAGGGCGGGCCCTAGCGTCTGCATGAGCTCCGGCGGGTACACGTCCTTCGGGAACTTGCCCAGGATGAACTCGCGCGTGAAGCCGCGCGTGGCGAGGAACACGTTGTTCACGAACGTGCACCCGCGTGCCAGGTCGATGTAGACGATGGCCTCGGGGATGTTCTCGGCGAAGAAGCGCAGCTCGTCCTCGCGCGCGGCGAGCGCCTCCTGCGCCTGCTTGAGCTCCTGCACGTCGTGGCCGACGACGTACATGCCGCGCACCTTGCCGTCGGGGCCGATGTCCGGCACGGAGCGGCCGTGGATCCAGCGCTTCTCGCCCGAGGGCAGCACCATCTGCCGCTCGTAGGTGGTGGTCTCGCCCGCCATCACGCGCTGCACCATCGGCGTGAGGTCGTCGAAGGCCTTGGGCCCCAGCACCTCGGCGGCGGTGTGGCCGATGATGTCGCGGAAGCCGAGCCCGCGCAGGTCGGCGAAGGTGCGGTTCACGAAGACGTAGCGCCGCTCGGTGTCCAGGTAGGCGACCGAGACGGGGATGTTGTCCATGAACAGGCGCAGCTTCGCCTTCTCCTCGGCGAGCTTGTCCTGCGCGACCTTCAGGTCGTGGATGTCGCTGCCGACGATGTAGTAGCCCTGGAAGACGCCCTGCGCGTCCATGTGCGGCTCCAGGCGCACCAGGTACCAGCGCATGTCGCCGTCGGACGGGCCGACGAGCCGCTCGTAGGAGAAGCTCTCGCCGCGCCTCAGGCGCTCGACGTACGGGTCGAAGAACTCGCGGGCGGCCTCCTCGCCCAGCAGCTCGGGCACGGTGCGGCCCAGGATCCGGTCCGCGCTCTCGCCGCGCACGCGCTCGAAGGCGCGGTTCACGTACTGGTAGCGGAAGTCCGGGCCGATGAAGGCGATGGCCTCGGGGATGTTCTGCGCGTAGAAGCGCAGCTCCCGCTCCTGGCGCTCGAGCGCCTCGCGCAGGCGCTTGTCGTCGTCGATGTCCAGGACGATCGAGTAGATCCCGCGCACCGTGCCGTCGGGGGCGAAGTCGGGGATGAGGTTCACGCGGATCCAGCGCTCGGTGCCGTCGGGCGCGCGCGCCAGGCGCTCGTAGACCGTCTTCTTCCCGGCCATCGCGGCGTTCACGTGCGGGCTCACCTGCGCCAGGATCTCGGGCGAGTAGAGCTCGCTCTCGTGCTTGCCGACCGCGCCCGCGACGGTGATGCCGGGGATCCAGTCCAGGCCGGGCGTGTTCACGAAGCGGAAGACGTGGCCGGAGTCGATGTAGGCCATGGGCAGGCCCACGTTCTCGGTGACGAGCTCGAGCTCCCGCGTTCGGGCCTTGAGCGCCTCCTGCAGGCGGTGGTCCTCCTCGATGTCCATCACCACGACGAGCACGCCGCGCACCTCGCCCGCGGCGTCCTTGTCCGGGATCATGTGGCCGCGGATGTGCCGCTTCTCGCGGCCGGGCCAGATGGCCTCGCGCTCGTAGGTGACCGCCTCGCCCGCCCAGGCCCGCTCCAGGAGCGGCTGGGACTTCGCGAGCACCTCGGGCGGGGCGAGCGAGACATAGGGGTGCCCCACCATCGACTCGCGCGTCTGCCCCGCCCAGTCGAGGCTGGGCTGGTTCGCGAAGCGCACGATGCCCTCGCGGTCGATGTAGGTCATCGGGAAGCCGACGCTGTCGGTGATGAGCGACAGCTGGCGCTCGCGCTCGGCGAGGGTGTCCTGCGCGTCCTTCAGGTGCTGGATGTCCACGAGCGCGACGCAGGCCGCCGCGACGGTGCCTTCCAGCCAGAGGGGGAAGTAGTGCGCGCGCACCGAGTGGCCCTTGAACGGGCCCTCGATCGTCTCCCGGTCGTAGGTGAGCGACTCGCCCCCGAAGACGCGGGCGAGCGCCTTGCGCCGGTCATCGCGCGGCTGGAAGCCGAAGGCGTCGGCGGCCGTCCTGCCCAGGAGCTCCCCGGCCGCCTTGCCCGTGTAGGCGAGGTAGGCCGCGTTCGCATAGCGGTAGAGACCGTCGCGGTCCAGCACGCAGGCCGGGAGCGAGAGCAGGTCGAAGCCGGGGCGAAGCCGCGCGAGAGCGGCCTCCAGGGCATCGACGGCGGCGGGGGCTTGGGAATCGTTCATCCTTGTTCGTCTTCTTGTCTTGCGCAGTCTACTGGCGAGGCTGCATTGTCCCAAGGGTTCCCGGTAGACTCCTGTCGGGTGGATCACATCGGCGCGGCCGGCCGACGGACGGCCACCCGGGCCCCCCGAACGGTAGCGAATACCGTGCCGGCATTCCACTTGTAACGCCCTCCGTTCCATTTCCGAAGACCGCCATGAACCTCCACAAGCTCCTGAAAGAACGCGAGGCGGCAGGCCGCCCCGTGCGCGTCGTGCTCGTCGGCGCCGGCAAGTTCGGCTCGATGTACCTTTCGCAGGCCCGGCGCACCCCGGGCATCCACCTGCTCGCCGTGGCCGACCTCGCGCCCGAGCGCGCCCGCGCCTCGCTCGCCCGCGTGGGCTGGGAGCCGGCGCGCCTCGCCGCCAAGGGCTTCGACGACGCACTCAAGAACGGCACGACGTATGTCACCGACGACACGGCCGCGGCCATCGCGCACCCGGCGACGGAAGTGGTGATCGACGCCACCGGCAGTCCCGCGGCCGGCGTGAGGAACGTGCTGATGTGCTGCGAGCACGGGAAGCACATCGTCATGGTGAACGTGGAGGCCGACGCGCTCGCCGGCCCCCTGCTCGCGCGCAAGGCCGCGGCCGCGGGCATCGTCTACTCGCTCGCGTACGGCGACCAGCCCGCGCTCATCTGCGAGCAGGTGGACTGGGCGAGAGCCTGCGGTTTCGAGGTGATCGCCGCGGGCAAGGGCACCAAGTACCTGCCCGCCTACCACGCCTCCACGCCCGAGACGGTGTGGGGCCACTACGGTTTCTCGCCCGAGCGCGTGGCCTCCGGCGACTTCAACCCGCAGATGTTCAATTCCTTCCTGGACGGCACCAAGAGCGCGCTCGAGATGGCGGCCGTCGCCAATGCGACGGGCCTCAACGCCGCGCCGGGGGGCCTCGAGTTCCCGCCCTGCGGCGTCGACGACCTGCCGCGCGTGCTCTGCCCGAAGGAGGACGGCGGGCACCTGGTGGTGCGCGGCCAGGTGGAGGTGGTCTCCAGCATCGAGCGCGATTCGCGCCCGGTGTTCCGCGACCTGCGCTGGGGCGTGTACGTGACGCTCGCCGCGGGCCACGAGTACGTGCGCAAGTGCTTCAGCGAATACGGCGTGGTGACGGACCCGGGCGGGGAATACGCCGCGCTCTACCGCCCCAGCCACCTCATCGGCCTGGAGCTCGGGATCAGCGTCGCCTCGGTCGCGGTGCGCGGCGAGGCCACCGGCTGCGCCACGGGCTGGCGCGCCGACGCGGTGGCCACGGCCAAGCGGGACCTCAAGGCGGGCGAGATGCTCGACGGCGAGGGCGGCTACACGGTGTACGGCAAGCTCATGCCCGCCGCCGATTCGCTCAGGCTGGGCGGGCTGCCCATCGGCCTCGCGCACAAGATGAAGCTGCTGCGCGACATCCCGGCCGGCCGCCCGGTGTCGTGGAACGACGTGGCCTTCGATGCCGGCGCGGAAGCGGTGATGATCCGCCGCGAGATGGAACGCGAGGGCGCCGCGACGTGAGGAAGCAGACCCGCCTGATCCGGCTCGGGCGCCACGCGCCCAACCCGCCCGCGACGGTGAACCTGCCCGTCGCGCGCGCCTCCACCGTGCTCCACGAGAGCCTCGCCTCGCTCGCCGCCACGCAGAAGCGCTTCGACGCGGGCGAGCCGATCGCCACCTATGGCATCGTGAACATGCCGCAGCGCAACGCCTTCGAGGAACTCGTGTGCGAGCTCGAGGGCGGCCACCGCGCGGTCACGGTGCCCTCGGGCCTCGCCGCCGTGGCCGTGGCCATCCTCGCCGTGGTGAAGGCCGGCGACCACGTGCTGATGGTCGACTCGGTCTACGGCCCCTCGCGCACCTTCTGCGACCGCACGCTCTCGCGCTTCGGCGTGCAGACGACCTACTACCACCCGCTCGCGACGGCGCAGGAAGTGGCCGCGCAGATGAAGCCCAACACCACGGTGGTGTACGTGGAGAGCCCCGGCTCGCTCACCTTCGAGATGCAGGACGTGCCCGGCATCTGCCAGGCGGTGCACGCGAAGGGCGGCGTCGTCATCGCCGACAACGCCTGGGGCACGGGCCTTCTCTATCCGGCGATGGCCCACGGCGTGGACCTCGTCGTGCAGCCGGCGACCAAGTACCTCGGCGGCCACTCGGACGTGATCCTGGGCGCCGTGGTCGCGAACGAACGCTGCTGGCCGATGCTCCACGGCACCTCGCGCGACCTGGGCCAGACCACGAGCCCGGACGACATCTACCTCATGGTGCGCGGCATGCGCACGCTGGCGCTGCGCCTGGAACGGCAGGGCCGCGCGGGGCTCGAGATCGCGCGCTGGCTCGAGAAGCGCCCCGAGGTGAAGCGCGTGCTGCACCCGGCGCTCGAGAGCGACCCGGGGCACGCGCTGTGGAAGCGCGACTGCACGGGCGCCTCGGGCCTGTTCTCGATGGAGATGCAGCCCTCCACGCCCGCGCAGACGGCCGCGCTCGTCGACCACCTGGACCTCTTCGGCATCGGCTACAGCTGGGGCGGCTTCGAGAGCCTCATCATCCCGGCCAATCCGGCGAGCATCCGCACGGCCGTGCCGTGGCAGGCCGAAGGCCCGCTGCTGCGGCTTCATGTCGGGTTGGAAGACGTCGACGATCTGATCGCCGACCTGGAAGACGGTTTCATGCGTATGGCGAAAGCATCATGAGCGGCGTTGGCGACAAACTGCGGCACTATGAGGGCGTGGCGAAGGTCTATGACGAATTCCGCCCGGCCTATCCGGCGGCGTTCCTGGCGCGCCTTGGCGACGCCCTGACCATCGAGCCTCCTGTTGGCGGCACCGTTTACGACATCGGCGCCGGGACCGGCATTTTCACGCGCCAGTTGCGCGCGCTCTTGCCCGCCGCCATGCCGATCGTCGGCGTCGAACCGGCGAGCGACATGCGCGCGCATGCGGCCGAAACCGCGGCGCAATTGCCGAACATTTCCTTCGTCGACGGCGCGGCGGAACGTCTGCCCGCCGCGGACGGCGAAGGCCGCGCCATTCTCGCCGCCACCGCCGCCCATTGGTTCGCGCGCACCCAGTTCTATGCCGAAGCGGCGCGCGTGCTGCGCCCCGGCGGCACCCTCTCCATCGTGCAATATTTCCGCGACAAGGAGCGTTCCCCCATCGTCCAGGCGTTCCTCGGCTATCTGTTGGACAACGGCGCGCGCCGCCCGCCCAAGCGGCCGGACTATGTCGCCGAGCTCGAAGCGCTGGAAAATTTCGGGCCTGTCGAGACTGTGACCGACATTCAAGAATTGCCGCTCAGCTTCTCGCAATTCGTCGGCCTCGCGCTGTCCTCGCCGACCACGCGCGACGTGGTCGACAAGCTCGGCCAGAAGCGCGTCGAAGACGAACTCACCGCCATCGCCCGCCGCCATGCGGTCGGCGAAGACCGCCTGGCTTACGGCGTCGTCTTCCAATACTTCCTGACGCGGCGAATTTAAGCGGTGGTTTTTCTTTTCGGCCAAGCCGAAACCGCGACGAACATCACGGTCGCCGTCAGCACGATCGCCGCGCCGGACGGCAGATCCCAAACATAGGATTCGGCCATGCCGCCGCCGACGGCGAGGCAGCCGATCAGCGCGGCCAGCGCCGCCATCTGCTCGGGCGTGCCGGACAAGCGGCGCGCCGTCGCCGCCGGGATCACCAGCAGCGAGGTGATCAGCAGGATGCCGACGATCTTGAGCGACACGGCGACGACCACGGCGAGCAGCAGCATGAAGGTGAAGCGCACCAGCAGCGTGTTGACCCCTTCGACGCGCGCCATCTCCTCATGCACCGTCATGGCCAGCAGCGGCTGCCAGATGCGCAGCAATGCGATCATGCAAAGCGCGCCGCCGCCGTAGATCCACCAAAGATCGGCGGGGGTCACCGACAGCACGTCGCCGAACAGCAGCGCCAGAAGATCGGTGCGCAGCGTGTCGAGGAAAGCCATGAAGACGATGCCGGCAGCCAGCGCCGCATGAGCCAGCACGCCGAGCAATGTGTCGGTCGCCAGCGTCTTGCGCCGCTCCGCCAGGAACAGCGCGCCGGCCAGCGCCACCGACACCAGGAACATGCCGAGCGTCATGTCGAAATGCAGGGCATAGCCGAGGGCGACGCCGAGAATCGCCGAATGGGCCAAGGTCGAGCCGAAGAAGGACATGCGCCGCCAGACCACGAAGGCGCCGAGCGGGCCGCAGATCAGCGCCACGCCGAGGCCGGCGGCGAGCGCGCGGATCAGAAAATCATCCATGCCCATGACTGTGGTCCTGCCCATGGTGATGCCCGTGATGATGGTCATGATCATGGACCTTGCCGTCGGCATCGACGACATGGCCGGCCGTGTCATGCGCATGATCGTGCGCGTGGGTATAGACCGCCAGGCTGCGGGCGATGGTCGGGCCGAACATGGCGAAATATTCCGGATGGCGGCCCACGGTCTCCGGCGAGCCATGACAGCAGACATGCTGATTGAGGCAGATCACCTCGTCGGTCGCCGCCATGACCAGATGCAGATCGTGCGAGACCATCAGCACGCCGCAGCGATGGGTCTGGCGCAGCTTGCCGATCAGATCGTAAAGCTCGGCCTGTCCCGTCACATCGACGCTGCGCACCGGCTCGTCGAGCACCAGCAGATCGGGATCGCGCAGCAGCGCGCGCGCCAGCAGCACGCGCTGGAACTCGCCGCCGGACAGCACCTGCACCGCCTCGTTCAGCGTGTAAGCCGCGCCGACTTCGTCGAGGATCGCTTTGATCCGCTCCGTATCCTTGACTCCGGACAGTTGCAAAAATCGCTTCACCGTCATCGGCAGGTCGCGATCGATGCTGAGAAACTGCGGCATGTAGCCGATGCGCAAATTCGCCCGGCGCTCGACATGGCCGCGCGTCGGCTCGGTCAGGCCCAGAAGCACGCGCGCCAGCGTCGATTTGCCGGCGCCGTTGGGGCCGATCAGCGTCACCACCCGGCCGGGTTTCAATTCGAGGCTGACGTCGTGCAGCACTTCGCGCCCTGAGAACTCGACGCAGACGCTATGCGCGGCGATCAGGGCATCGGGCGAATTCATCGGGCCGCTGGGCCGCAATCGGCGCAGACGCCGACGACTTCGACGGTCTGGCTTTCCGGCAGGAAACCGAGATGTTTGGTCGCGCCGGCGATGGCCGCGTCGATGCCTGGATTGTCGATCTCGGCCACCGTGCCGCAGCGCTTGCAGATAAAATATTGCGTCGCGTGCGCCTCGCCGGGATGGCTGCAGCCGATATAGGCGTTGAGCGAAGCGATGCGGTGGATCAGCCCCTGCTCGAGCAAGAAATCGAGCGCGCGATAGACGGTCGGCGGCATGGCGTTGCGCCCTTCGCCGCGCAGCAGATCCATGATGGCGTAGGCGCCGACCGGCGCATGCGACGCCCAGATCAGCTCCAGCACCCGCTTGCGCAGTTCCGTCAGGCGCACGTCGCGGCTGGCGCAGAGGCGCTCCGCCTCGGCCAGCGCGTCGGCGACGCAGCGCCCATGGTCATGGCCGCGCGTCAGCGCGGGCGGCAGATCGGCGATCGGGGGACGGCGCGGGGCCATGGCGGCTCCTGGTCGGATGAAACGCCTTGCACATCAGGCGTCTCGTGCATAATTGTTACATTATAACACTGTTGACGCGATGGCTGTCAACGTTGAGTCTTCCCGGGCTGACCCTCGGCGCGTCTCCCTAAGGATCGACGACCATGACCACGACCACATCGCGTGCGGGCGCGCCTGCCCTGCCCGCTTCCGAGCAAGCCATCGCGGCCATCGTCGGCGAGATGGCCTTCGACGCGAACGGCCTCGTCGCCGCCATCGCCCAGCAAGAGGGCAGCGGCGAAGTGCTGATGCTCGCCTGGATGAACCGCGAGGCAGTCGAGCAGACGCTGCGCAGCGGCTACGCGCATTACTATTCGCGCTCGCGCAAGAAGCAGTGGAAGAAGGGCGAAAGCTCCGGCCAGGTGCAGAAGCTCGTCGACTTCCGTCTCGACTGCGACGGCGACGCGGTGCTTCTGGTCGTCGAGCAGACCGGCGTCGCCTGCCACACCGGCCGGCACAACTGTTTCTTCCGCGCGCCGCGTGCGCTTGAACCGTTGGCCGAGATCGCCAAGGTCGAGGTCGATCCGAGCAAGCTCTACGGCGGCTAGGCATGATCGTCGTCCGGGCGCATAGCAAGGAGCGGATGCAGAGCTGGTTCGACATCTTCGAGCGCGAACTGCCAGGCACCAAAGTGGTTCTGTGGCCCGACTACGGCGATCCGAAAGATGTCGAATTCGTCATCGCCTCCGCCCTGCCGCCCGGCGAATTCGCCAAGTTCACGAACCTGAAGTTCATCGCCTCGATGGCGGTCGGCGTCGAACGGCTGCTCGGCGACGAGACGCTGCCGGCGCATATCCCCATCGTGCGCAGCGTCAATCCGGCGCGCGGCGAGACCATGACCGAATTTGCCGTGCTCCACACGCTGCGCTACGCGCGCCGCCTGCCCGATTATGAAGCCCATCAGCGCGAGGAGCGCTGGGAGCGCCTGCCCGATCTGGCGGCGGAGGAAACCGGCGTCGGCATCATGGGACTCGGCAATCTCGGACTGATGGCCGCCGAACGGCTGCGCCTGTTCGGCTATCCCGTCGCCGGCTGGGTGCGCAACCCGCGCCAGGCGGACGGCATCGAGATCTTCGCCGGCAAGGAACGCTTCTACGACTTCCTGGCGCGCAGCCGCATCGTCATCTGCCTGTTGCCGCTGACGCCCGAGACGCGCGACATCCTCGACGCCAAGGCGTTCGCCGCCATGCCGCGCGGCAGCTATCTGATCAACGCCGGACGCGGCGAGCAGATCGTCGACGAGGATCTGCTGCTGCGCTCGATCTGGGCCAACTTGCCGGGGCCACGCTCGACGTTTTCCGCACCGAGCCGCTGCACGCCGGCCATCCCTTCTGGCGGCATCCGAAAATCACCATCACGCCGCACAATGCCGCGGCGACCCGCCTCGCCCATGGCGCGGACGTGGTGCTGGAGAACATCCGGCGCGCCCGCGCCGGCCGGCCGCTGGTCAATCTGGTCGATAAAACCGCCGGCTATTAAGGCTTTTGTGACCGCCCGGTCGCGCTCCTGTCATGGCGCCGCGGATAGAGTCGCGTCGAACAGCCGACCGGGGTCATCCATGTCCGCGCCTCTCATCGCCGCCCACCGGGGAGGCGCCGGCCTCTGGCCGGAGAACAGCCTCACCGCCTTTCGCAACGCCCTGCAGATGCCGGTCGATCTCATCGAGCTCGACGTTCATCGCAGCAAGGACGGCCTGCTGGTCGTGCATCACGACGCCACGCTCGACCGCATGACCGACGGGGCCGGCCCGCTCGCCGACAAAAGCTGGGACGAGCTGTGCAGCGTCACGGTGAAGGGCACCGACGGAGAGCCCATCCCGCTGCTCGAAGAGGTGATCGCGCTGATCGCGCCAACCGCCATCGACCTGCGCTTAGAATTCAAGGTGCGCGCCGACGGCAGCCGCTATAACGGTATCGAAGCCGAGGTGATCGCGCTGCTGCGCAAGACCGGCATGCTGAAGCGCACAATCTTCACTTCGTTCCAGTGGGACACGCTGGAAACCGCATTGTCGCTCGCCATGGTGCGCGGCGCGATCGCCCTGTTGCGCAAGGACGCCGCCGTGACGCGCGACGAATATGAAGCCTCACTGGCCTTGATCCGCGCCAAGGCGCTGCCGGA
Source organism: Usitatibacteraceae bacterium (assembly GCA_044221765.1). GTDB lineage: Bacteria > Pseudomonadota > Gammaproteobacteria > Burkholderiales > Usitatibacteraceae > FEB-7. The sequence goes on from JBGAOO010000010.1 coordinate 24,587, forward strand.
AATCGCATTGCCGGCGTCGCTGATGACCGCAGAAGCTTTCGCCCGCGCCCATGACATGGGCCTGCGCGCCGGCGCCTTCGGCGTGAACACGCAAGACAGCATCGCCGCCGCCTTCGACCTCGCCGCCGCCGCCTTCACCACCGACCGGCCCGACTGGGCCCTGGAAGAAAAACAGCGACGCTTGAAAGTCGCTTAGCGCCGCCCGGACCGCGCAGCGGTCAAATCAATAAATGACCGCGCGGCGCCTAGCGCCGCAAGGTCGGATCGAGGCGGTCGCGCAGCCAATCGCCCAGCATGCTGACGGCGAAGGTCGTCAGGAAAATCATGATGCCGGGCAGGACCGCGATCCACCAGGCGGTAATCATGTAGTCGCGGCCCGAGCCGAGCATCAAGCCGAGGCTGGTGAGCGGCGGCTGCACCCCCAGGCCGAGGAAGCTCATCGACGTCTCCAGCAGGATCGTCTGCGGGAAGTTCAGCGTGAATTGCACGATGATCGCGCTGGCGATATTGGGCAGCACATGGCGGCCATAGAGACGCCGCGGCCCCGCGCCGAGCGCGCGCAGCGCCGCCACATAGCCGTGGCTTTTCGCCGACAGCACCATGCCGCGCGTCAGGCGCGCATAAGTCTCCCAGCCGTTCAGGCCCATGATCACCATGAACAGCAGAAGATCGTTGCCGAAGAAGGCGAGCACGGCGAGCGCCAGGATCATCAGCGGGATCGACGCCTGGAAATCCACCAGCATCAAGACGCCCTCCTCGACCCAGCCGCGAAAATGCGCTGCGAGAAAGCCGACGAAGGTGCCGAGAACTGCGGCGATAGTGGTGCCGACCACGGCGATCAAGATGCTGATACGCGTGCCGTAGATCAGGCGGCTGAGAATGTCGCGGCCCAATTCGTCGGTGCCGAGCCAATGGACCGACGTGCCGCCGAAGCCGACCGGCGGCTTGAGGCGCTGAAGCAAATCCTGTTCAGCGTAATGATATGGCGCGAGAATGTCGGCGAAGGCCGAAAGCGCGATGACGAGCAGGAAGAAGCCAAGACAAGCCAGCACCAAGAGCGGCATCTTGGACAGCTCGCGGGTGATCGGGCCGAACGGAGAACGCCCCGGCTTAGCCCCCCAGCGCTTCTCGGCTTGCTCGCTCATGCCGCCGCCTTGCCGCTCATCACGCCGCGCACGCGCGGGTCGAGCCAGCCGTAGATCAAATCCACCGCCAGGTTGGACAGCACCATGGTGGTGGCGATGATGATGAACAAAGCCTGCACCACCGGCAGATCGCGCAATGCGACCGAACCGGCGAGCAGACGGCCGATGCCGGGCCAGGCGAAGACCACCTCGACCACCACGGCGCCGGCGATCAGATCGCCGATCTTGAAACCGAGGATGGTGACGATGGGAATGGCGGCATTGGGCACCGCATGCCAGGCAATGCGCCGCAGGTAAGGCGCGCCTTTTGCTTTCGCTGTCCGCATATAGGACTGGCTGAGAACTTCGAGCATGGCCGAGCGGGCAAAGCGCGCCAGCGCCCCGGCCGAAGAGGACGGCGAGGCCAGCGCCAAGGTCATCACCGGCATGATGGCGTGCCAGAACGTCGCGCTGCCCGAGCTCGGGAGCCATTGCAGGTTCATGGCGAACAGCATGATCATCAGGATGCCGAGAAAATAATTCGGCATGGAATAGCCGAGGACGGCGAAGCTCATGGTCAGCCGGTCGGCCATGCTGTTGCGGTGCAGGGCGGCGTAGATGCCGAGCGGCACGCCGATCAGCAGCGCCATGAACAGCGCCGTGAAGCCCAGCTGCAGCGTTGCCGGCACGCGCTCGATCACCACCTGCAAGGCGTCGCGATGATCGCGCAGAGATTCGCCGAAATTGCCCTGCAGCACATTTGCCAGATAGGTGAAATATTGCTCATAGAGCGGCTTATCGAGGCCCCATTGCGCGCGATAAAACTCGATAGTGTCCTGGCTGGCGTCGTCGGGCAGCAGGATATCGGTCGGATCGCCCGAGATGCGCAGAATGATGAAGACGAAGCTGACGACGAGCAGCAGCGTCAAGACCGCCCGCAAAATTTTCGTCAGGAAGAAGCGCGCGCTCACGACGCGGTCTCTTCACGACGCAGCGCGAGAGCACGTCCCGGCGCATTGACCAGCACACCGTCGATCTCCAAATCGATCAGGCGGCGCAAGCGCACCTCGTCGATCTCGCCCGCTGTGCCGGCCTTGCGCTGGCCGGCGGTGATCCAGACCGGATTGCCGCCGCCGCGCCGCCGCCGCGACCGCAGCCGTCGCCTCGTCCTCCCACAGCCGGGCGATGCCGCCGCCGGCGGCATAGAAAATCGGAATGTCGGCCGGGCTGTTTAAAAGCCGAGAATGACGGCATCCGGCGCCTTCGAATGCAGCGCCTGAGCTCACCCGGGCTGCGCACGCCGAACACCACGGAAGATTGCATGCCGAGATCGTGCACCGTCTCATAGACCAGGACCGGATAATCGCGATAGGCCAGCTTGAGATCGAGCAGCACGCCGACGCGGCCGCGGGCGATCTCCAGCACCTCCGTCAGGCGCAGCACGCCGAGGGCGTCGAGCGCGGAATCCGGCAATTCGGCGATGGAGCGGTCGGTGCCGCGCACACGCTCCAGGTCGGGATCGTGATTGCAGTACATGGTGCCGTCGCCCGACAGGCGCACATCGGTCTCGATCAGATCGGCGCCGGCTTCGATCGCCGCCTCGAAGGCCTCGCGGCTGTTTCGGCATAGCCGTCGGAATGGCCGCGATGGGCGATGACCAGGAAATCGCCGCGACGCATGAGGTTCATGGCGCGATATCCATATCGGCAAGCGGCTTGGGCGGCAGGAACACCGTCGAGCCGGTGGCGCTCGACCAGTTACGCACATCGAGCGACATGAACATGTCGGGCTCGACAAAACGGTGTCACCGCCTCGCCCTCGAACCGATAGCGGATATAGCCGGCGCGGCGCTCCAGCCCCTTCGACCTTCGGCAGCGGCTTTTCTTGCTGTTGATGAATGCGGTGGCCGGCGACCAGACCATCTGCATGCCGTCCATCGTGAAATCGCGATAGACATGGAGATGACCGCTGCCGATCAGCTTGACGCCATATTTGCGGCAAAGATCCAGCAAGGCCGCGCGGCCCGGATGGATAGAGCACGGACAAGCCGAGCTTCTCTTCCTCCGGCGCGGCATAGAAAATCGGCTTGTGCAGGAAGAGCGCGTAGACTGCGCGCCGCCGGCCATGGCGAAGTATCGTTCCAGCCAATCGAGCTGATGCGCTTCATCGTCGAAGCCGGAATCGAACAGCTGGGCGTTGATGCCGGCGATGCGCCAACGCTCTCCATCCGCACATAGATCGCGATAGCTCCATTCCGGGCCGATATGCCTGCCACTGGGCGCGCCTCTCGCTCAACTCAGGACGCTGCAGCCGGATGTCCGGCGGCGCATCGCCGATATCGTGATTGCCCGGCACGACCAGCACCGGACAGGGCAGCTTGTCGAGCTCCGCTGCGGGCGAAGAAGGTCTTCCACATCATCGGTGCCGCGCAGCGACAGATCGCCGCTATGGACGATCAGGTCGGGCGGCGCGGCGCGCATGTCGGACAGGAAGACGCGCCAATTGTCGTAGAAATAGCCGCGGTTACGGCTGAGATGGGTGTCTGAAACTTGGACGACATCGAACGCAGTCATATCTCACCTCTGGCGACGCGATGGCAGGCGACGCGGTGGCGGTCATCGCCGCCCACCGGCAGCAGAGCGGGACCATCGCCTTGCAATCTTGAACAACGAAGGGCAGCGCGCGTGAAACCGGCAGCCGGACGGCGGATTGACCGCGCTCGGCGGATCGCCGACGAGCAGCCGTTCGCGCCGCAGCCGCGGATCGGGGACCGGAATGGCCGAGATCAACGCCCGCGTGTAGGGATGGCGCGGGCGGTCGAACAAAGCGTCGCGCGGCGCGGTCTCGACGATCTGGCCGAGATACATGACGGCGATGCGGTCGCTGATATGCCGCACGATGCTGAGCGCATGGGAGATGAAGAGATAGGCGACGCCGAAACGGCCCTGCAGATCCTTGAGCAGGTCGACGACCTGGGCCTGCACCGAAACATCGAGCGCCGAAACCGCCTCGTCGCAGATCACCAGCTTGGGCTCGAGAATGAGCGCGCGGGCGATCACCACGCGTTGCTGCTGCCCGCCCGAAAGTTCGTGGGGATAGCGGCTGGTCATGTCCGCGGGTAATCCGACCGCCTGCAACCAGCGCGCGGTCTGCCCGCCCGCTCGGCCGGCCGATCTCGTGAATGTCGAGCGGCTCGCGAATTTGCGCGCCGATGGAAATGCGCGGGTTGAGCGCGCTTGCCGGATCTTGGAAGATGATCTGAGCATCGCGCCGCAAGGCCCGCTGCCCCTCTGGCGTCAAGCCGATGATGGGCTTGCCGTCGATCCGCACCTCGCCGCCGTCCGGCGCGAGCAGGTCGAGGATCAGGCGCCCCGTGGGTCGATTTGCCGCAGCCCGATTCGCCGACCAGGCCGAGCGTCTCGCCGGCATTCAATTCGAAACTGACGCCATCGACCGCGCGCACTCGCGGCGCCGCCCCCCAAGGCCAGGCGCGCGCCAGCCTAAAGCTGCGGCTGAGTCCTTCGACTGCCAACAGCGGCGCGGTCATGCGGCAGCAGGCGTAAAACAGGCGACACGCCGGCCGGTCGCCATGGATTTCGGCTCCGGCACGGCTTGCAAGCAGGCGGCGCAGACATTCTCGCAGCGCGGCGCGAAGGGGCAGCCGGCCGGCACGGCATAGAGCGAGGGCACGCCGCCTTCGATAGTCGGCAGGCGCTCCACCGTCGCGTCGATACGCGGCACCGAACGCAGCAAACCGCGCGTGTAGGGATGGACCGGCGCGGCAAAGATGTCGTCCACTCCGCCATCCTCGACGACGCGGCCGAGATACATGACAGCGACACGGTCGGCCATTTCCGCCACCACGCCGAGATCGTGCGTGACCAGGAGCAGGCCCATCCCCTCCTCGCACTTGAGCTCGCGCAGGAGTTCGAGGATTTGCGCCTGAATGGTGACGTCGAGCGCCGTTGTCGGCTCGTCGGCAATGATGAGTTTGGGCCGGCAGGCCATGGCCATGGCGATGACGACGCGCTGGTTCATTCCGCCCGAAAGCTGATGGGGATATTCCTTCAGCCGCCGTGCGGCGTCGGGAATTCGCACGCGATCCAGCAGACGACGCGCTTCCATCATGGCTGCCGACCAGGAGAGGCCGCGGTGCAGCACCAGCACCTCGGCGAGTTGCTTGCCGATGCTGTGGACCGGGTTGAGCGCGGTGAGCGGATCCTGGAAGATCATGGCGATCTGCCGTCCGCGCAGTCTCTCCAGCTCGCGCTCCGGCAGCGCCGTGATGTCACGGCCGTCGAACAGGATGCGCCCGCCGGTGATCTTGCCGTTGGCCGGCAGCAGTCCGAGCAGGCTGTGGCAAGTGACGCTCTTGCCGCAGCCCGATTCGCCGACGAGGCAGAGCGTCTCGCCCGCCTTTAGGTTCAGGCTGACACCGCGCACCGCAGCGACAGGGCCGCGCTCGGTCGAGAATCCAATAGAGAGATTCTCGACCGAAAGGAGCGGATGCGACATGGCGCTCATGTCCCTTCCCCGCCACTTAGGATCGCGGCGCCGCTTTGATCTTGAACACGTCGGGGCGGAAATCCATGAAGTAGAGCGGATAAGGCGTCCACTCCACCGTGTTCTTCATGGCATAGGTCTCGTACGGGTTATAGAGCAACGCCGCCGGAGCCTCGTCTTCGAAAATATCGAGCATGGTCTGGAAGGCCTCGAAGCGCTTCTTCGGATCCATGCTGGTGACGACGACATCCTGCGCGTCGTTGAAGGCTTTGGGCGACGTCCAATATTTGTAGTTCTTCTGCAGTTCCGAATCGTAACCCCACAGCGACACCAGGCCGCCGACCGGATCGGGCAGACGGTAGGAATTGGACCAGGGATAGATCATCACGTCGGCCGTGCGGGTCTGCGTGAAGTTCTCGACGATGGCCAGGCGCATGTTGATCCCGGCCTTCTTCCACATCTGCTGGATGATCTGCGTCGCCGACAGCATGTTGCTGTAATAGGCCGTCATGGTGCGCAGCACGATTTCTTCGCCATTGTAGCCGGCTTCCTTCAGCAGTTGCTTGGCGCGCTCCGGATCATAGGCCGGGCCCGGACGCTTCGGGTTGTACATGGCGCCGAAGTCTTCCATCTGATGGCCGTTCGGCACATAGGCCTGGTTCTGCCAGAGCGCGGTGATCAGCGCCGGACGGTCGATGGCGAGCGACAAGGCCTGACGCACCCGCTTGTCTTTCAGCAGCGGATGGTTGGTGTTGAAGGTCAGCAGCTGGGTGTTGGCCAGGGCAAGGCTTTTGGTGACGATGTTCTTGTAACGGTCGAACACCTGCACCTGATCGGGCGGGATGTTGACGATCATGTCCATCTCGCCGCTGACCAGGCCGGCGACGCGGCTGGCAAGTTCGGGCACCTGGCGGAAGGTGAGCGTCTTGAAAGTCGGCTTGCCGCCGTAATACTCGTCGTTGGCGGTGAACTTCTGATAGTCGCCTTCTTTCCACTCGGCGAACTTCAAGGGGCCGGTGCCGACCGGCGCGCGGTCGGTGACCTTCAGGGCGGTCGCCATCCACTTCGGATCGCTGGTGTCGCCCTTCACCGCATCGAGCCAGGCTTTCTTGCTGACGATGAAGGCGCCGTAGGTGGCCAGGCGTTGTTCCAGCACCGGATCGGCCGCCTTGGCGGTGAAGCGCACATGATATTTGTCGATCGCCTCGACCTTCTCGAGATGGCCGAAATAGGTGCGGCCTTCCGGCAGCAACGATTTTGGGCCGATCAGGCGGTCAGGGTCGAAGGTGAAGAGCACGTCGTCGGCGGTGAATTCCGCGCCGTTGTGAAACTTCACGCCCTGGCGCAGCGTCAATTCGAGCGTACGGTCGTCGATGCGCTTCCACGAGGTGGCGAGGCCCGGCACCAGCTTGGAGCCCATGCCTTTGCCGTCCGACAGGAAGTCGCGGCGGATGAGGGTGTCGTAGATCGAATAGGTGACGCGGATCGTCACGTTGCCCGAGGCGAGCACCGGGTCGAGGCCGACGGCCAGCGCATTGACGCCGACCACCACGTTCGGCCGGCTGTCCTGCGCCAGAGCCGGTCCGTACAGACCGGCGGCCAGGAGCGAGGCGGCGACAAAGGCACGCAAGGAGTTGCGCCAAAACCGATGGTTCATGGTTATGATCCCCTAGATGATGCTGCGGCCGACAACGGCCTTGGGCGGACTCATAGGGACAAGAAATGACCGCGCTGTTACCCTTGCGTGACTCGACCATGACAGGCCAGACGCCATGAAACTGCATATCGGGGGATGGCAGCCGCTCGACGGCTGGAAAATCCTCGACATCCTCCCGCGCGAGCATGTGGATTATGTCGCTAGCTGCCTCGATCTCAGCCAATTCGCCGATAGCAG
>JBGAOO010000011.1:0-13158 GCA_044221765.1 Usitatibacteraceae bacterium
CCCGCGTCCGCGCATCGCCGGCGCCAGGTGGCCAGCTCGCCGCAGTGCCAGGGGTTGCTCGCCACGCCGGCGAGCGGCTCCAGGGCCGCGATCGTCGCGAGGCAGGCCGCGAAGTCGCCCTCGAGCCAGGCGGCCTCCGCGAGTCCCAGGGCGACGGGGAGGATGCGCTGCGGCTCGCCGGTCGGGCGCGCGAGCGCCAGCACCTCCTCCAGGAGCGCGCGCCCGCCCGCCTCGCCGCGGCGCACCTTCACGCGCCCGAGGACGGTCATGGCCGGCATGCGCATGACGGAGGTGAGGCGGGCAATGGCGAGCACCTGCGTGCAGATGAGCGCCGCCTCGTCGAAGCGTCCCTGGTCGAAGCGCATCTGCGCCTGCCATCCCCTCAGGTAGTGCGTCCAGGAATCCAGGTCGTGGGCCGTGTCGAAGGCGAGCCCCTCGCGCACGTAGTCCTCGCCGCGCCGGAAATCCTTGAACGTCACCGCGTGCTCGCCGAGGTTGGTGTAGCAGCGCGCCGCGTGCTCGTGGAAGCCGCCCGCGAGCGCGAGGCGCAGGCTGTCCTCGAGCTTGGCGCGCCCGGCCTCGTCGCCGCTGAAGAGCAGCGCGGAGCCGACGTTGTTGAGCGCGTGGATGCGGATCTCGACCTCGTCGAGCCGGCCGGCCAGGGCGCTCGCGCGCTCGCCCCAGAGCACCGCGCCGGCGGTGTCGTCCGTCAGCATGAACAGCTGCGAGCGCGCGCTGTAGGCCATCGCGAGCTCGGCACCCGGCGCGATCCGCCCGAGCACGCGAAGGGCCTCGTCCGCGTAGCGTTCGGCCGCCTCGCGCTCGCCCTGGTACCAGTGCAGGCGCGAGAGCCAGCGCAGGTTGCGCCCCTCCCCCTCGGTATCGGCCAGGCGCCGGCGCAGCTCGATGGCGCGGTGGCGCGCGTCGATCACCTCCGCGTCGATGCGCCCGCAGAGCGAGGTCTCGTAGGACCATCCTTCGTAGAGGGCCGCGCGGTGCGCCTCGTCCGCGCGGTCGGCGAAGCGCAGGCCGGTGGCGAAATGGGCCGCCGCCTCCTGGTGCGCCCCCAGGCGCGCGGCATCGGCGGCGGCACTGGCGGCCAGCGCGAGCACGCGTTCCGCATCGCCCGCCTCGGCGGCATGGTGGACAAGGCGCGAGGCGGGCACGGCGCTCTCGCGCGAGAGCGCGGCGAGCACCAGGGCGTGGCATTCGCGCCGCCGGGCCCGGGCGAGCATGCCCTCCACCGCGAGGCGTGCCAGCTCGTGGCGGAACCGTACCCCGCCTGCGGTCGGCACGAGCACGCCGCGCTCGATGCAGTCGTCGAGCGCGGCCTGCGCGCCGCCGGGCAGCGCGGCATGCGCCACCGACGTCTCGAGCTGCCCGGGCACGACGCTCGCGAGGTCGAGCAGCGCCCGCGAGGCGGGCGGGAGCCGGCTGATGCGGGCGAGCACCGCATCGCGCACCGTCTCCGGCACGCCGGGCGCGGCGCTCGCGAGCGTCTCCGTCACGAAGAACGGGTTGCCGGCGGTGGCCTCGAACAGGCCCGCCCCGGAGCGCCCGGCCTCGCGCGCGAGCCGCTCGACGGCCGCCGCGCTGAGCGCCGGCAGCGCCAGGCGGCGCACGGCGGCGGTCGGCAGGTCGCCCAGGGCGCGGCGGAGCGGATGCTCCGCGCCCAATTCCTCCTCGCGGAACGACAGCACCAGCAGGACGCGCAGGCGCTGGATGCGCCGCCCGAGGTAGCGGATGAGGTCGATCGTCGCGTGGTCGGCCCAGTGCACGTCCTCGAACACGACGATGCGGGTGTCCTCGCCGCCGGAGAGCTCCTCGAGGAACGCGGGGAAGATGGAGGCCTGCGTGGCGCCGCCGTCCATGCTGGCGGCGAGCCGGCCATCGAGCAGCGAGGCGATGTCGCGCAGCGGGCCGAGGGGCCTGGGCGTGACCAGGGCATCGCACGCGCCCCACAGGGTTCGGCAGCCGGCCGGCGCGTGGCCGACGAAGGCGTGCAGGAGCGAACTCTTGCCGATGCCGGCCTCGCCGCTCACCAGCAGCATGCCGCCACGGCCGGCCGCGGCCTCGCCGCAGGCCTCGCGCAGGGTGGCCAGCAAGCCGTCGCGTTCCAGCAAAGCCGCCGTCACGGGGGAAATCGTCGTCCTGTTGGCCATCCCGGCCGCCGGTCGGGCGCGTGCAGGATGCTGCAGGCCCCGGTTGCCGGGGCGAACGCTGCGGGTGAGGCGATCGGAACTGCCCGGCGCACCATCCTGGCGCGCCGCCTGTCGGCCACGGCCGACCGTCGATGGAAACGGGGCGAATCGGGGCCTGGGGCAGCTTAGCATCTCCCGGCAGGCGCCAGCGGCGCCCGCGCGCCTCGACCTGGATCAATTCCCCGCGCTTTCCCCGCTCCCGCGCGCCCTGGCCGACACGCACCGTTGATGCCGGTCAACCGCCTGCGCGCCCGGCCGGCGACACTGGGTCCGCGCGAATCCGCCGCGCGCCCATTCCACCGCCGCCTCCCCCGCAGAGACGACCCTCCCGCGATTCACCCCAAGGAGTTCCCATGAGCAAGGCAAGCATCGTCGGCGCCTACAACACGCCTTTCGGCGCGTTCGTCCGCAAGGACAAGGCCACCGGCCTCGTCACCGACACCAAGTCCTACTACGACCTGCTGGTCGAGGCCGGGCGCGGCGCCATCGCCGATGCCGGCCTCGAGGCGAAGGACATCGACGCCATCTACGTGGGCTCGTGCTCGCCCGCCTCCTTCGTGAACCAGGAGCACGTGGCGCCCATCGCCGCCGAGATCGACCCGGCGCTGCGCTTCAAGCCCATGACGCGCTGCGAGTGCGCGTGCGCCTCCTCCTCGGTCGCGCTCTACGACGCGCTCTACGCGGTCGAGGCCGGCCGCGCGCGGCACGCGCTGGTGATCGGCGTGGAGAAGATGAACCTGCTGCCCACGCCGCAGATGACGCACGTGCTCGCCTGCTGCTCGCACTGGCCGAGCGAGGGCTCGCTGGGCTGGTCCTTCCCCATGCTCTTCGCGCAGTACGCCAAGGGCTACCAGGCGCATTACAAGCTGTCGAACGAGGAGCTCGAGCAGATGCTCTGGACCGCCGGCGCGCTCTGCTACCGCAACGGCGCGGAGAACCCGCTGGCCCACGTGCGCAACGGCCCGCAGAGCGTCGCGGAGATCATGAAGCTCAACGAGCTCGACGCGCGCGGCAAGTGCAAGAACATGATGATCGCGGCGCCCCTTCGGCTGCACGACTGCTCGCTCGTCTCCGACGGCGCCGCGGCCCTGGTCATCACGCGCACGGACAACGTGTCGAACAAGGCACGCGCCTCCGAGATCGCGGGCATCGGCCACTCGGTGGAGCGCCTGCCCGAGAACGTGCGCCCCAACATGCACGAGCTGATGGGCGGCAAGGACGCGGTCGCGAAGGCCTACAAGGAGGCCGGCATCACCGCGAAGGACATCGACCTGTGCGAGGTGCACGACTGCTTCACGATCAACCAGATCCTCTCCACCGAGGCGCTGGGCCTGTCCGCCGACGGGCGCGCCGGCCACGACTACCTCGCCGGCCGCTTCACGCGCGAGGACGACGTGGCGGTCAACCTCTCCGGCGGCCTCAAGTCGAAGGGCCACCCGGTGGGCGCGACGGGCGCCTCGATGCACGTGCTGCTGCACAAGCAGCTCATCGGCGAGCCCATCGGCGTGAAGGCGAAGAAGGCGGAGGTCGCCGTCGCCTTCAACGTGGGCGGATCGGCCGTGACCAACTGCGTCACGGTCCTGCGCAAGCTCTAGAACGCGCGCGAGAGGAAACGCATGGACACCTTCCGCTACAACGACATGGACTTCACGCTCGCCGCCTCGGGCTCGGCCTGGGACCTGCTGCGGCAGCTGCCCGGCGGCGCCACCGCCGTGGTCGGCGCGGGCCTCTTCGCCGGCTGCTCCGCCCAGGAGGCGGGGCAGCGCGCCCGCTCGCTCGCGAGGACGATCCATCCCGTGGGCATCAGGTCGGTGGGGCCGGACGTCGCGCACCCCAACCGGATCGGGGACCTGAAGATCGTCGGCCCCGACGTCACCCACCCGAACTTCATCTACTGGGACAAGGACAGCGCGTCCTTCCCCCGGTAACGCACTCGCATCCAGGAAAGGCTCGAACATGGAAATCAGGGGCAGCGTGGTTCTCGTCACCGGCGGCGGCAACGGCATCGGCGAGCAGGTCGCGAAGTACTTCTCGAAGCAGGGCGCCAAGGTGGCCGTGGTCGACATGGTGCAGAAGAACCTCGACCGGGTCGTGGCGGAGCTCAAGGCCGCGGGGGGCGAGGCGATCGGCATCCAGGCCAACGTGACGAGCGAGGCGGACACCGCCCGCTTCATCAAGGCGACGGTGGAGGCCTTCGGCAAGCTGAACGTCGCGGTGGCCTGCGCGGGCATCATCCGCGACGGCACGATGCTCTCGCTCGACAAGGAGACGGGCAAGGTGTCGAAGAAGATGGGCCTGGACAAGTGGCAGCCGGTGATCGACGTGAACCTCACGGGCACGTTCCTCACCCTGCGCGACAGCGCCGAGGCGATGGTGAACGGCGCCTGGCCGGGGCTGCTCGTCACCATCTCGTCCGTGAACAAGGTCGGCCAGATCGGCCAGCTGAACTATTCGTCGACCAAGGTCGCCGACGCGCTCATGCCCAAGATCCTCGTCGGGGAGTTCATGATGCGCGGCATCCGCAACGTGCGCTGCGTCGGCATCGCGCCCGGCTACACCGCCACGCCCATGCTCACCGGGATGAACCAGGACGCGCTCAAGGCGATCCTGGAGGACGTGCACCTGGGCCGGCTGATCGACCCGCAGGAGATCGCGCGGCTGATCGGCCACTGCGTGGAGAACGAGGCGATCAACGCGACGACGCTCGAGATCACCGGCGGGCTGTGCAACGCCCACGGGATCGCGAAGTAGCGCGGCCGCCCGCGACCGGCCGGCCGGCGGGGCGAGCGCGCTAGAGGGCGCCCGCCGGCACGGCGCGGCGCGCCGGCGCCATCGCCTGCCGCACGTCGTCCAGGGCGAGGACGTCGCCCAGCACCTGCCCGATCCGCTCGTGCATCATCGCGACGTCGCCGTCGGTGTAGTTGAACGCCGGGGCGAAGCCGAGGATGTTGTCGCCGAAGCACCGGAAGACGAGGCGGCGGCGGTAGGCGATCTCGGTGATGCGCTCCGGGAGCTTCAGCGCGGGGTCGAAGCGGCGCTTCGTCGCCTTGTCCGCGACGAGCTCGATGGCGCCCACCAGGCCGCGGCTGCGCGTGTCGCCCACGAGGGGATGGTCGATCGTCGCGGCGAGGCCCGCCTCGAAGGCCGGTGCCACGCGCCGCGCGTTCTCGAGGATGCCGCCCTCCTCGTACAGGCGCAGCACCTCGAGCGCCACCGCCGCGCTCACCGGATGCGCCGAATAGGTGTGGCCGTGGCCCATCGGCATGCCCGGCTGGATGCCGTCGGCGAGCGCCTGGTAGATCGCGTCGGAGATGAGCGTCGCGCCCATGGGCACGTAGCCCGCGGTGAGCCCCTTGGCGACCGTCATGATGTCCGGCTCCACGCCCTCGGCCTGGCACGCGAACATCGGGCCGGTGCGGCCGAAGCCCGTGATGACCTCGTCGGCGAGGAAGAGGATGCCCAGCTCGCGGCACGCCTCGCGCATCGCCTTCAGCCAGCCCACGGGCGGCACGACCACGCCGCCCGAGCCCTGCACCGGCTCGCAGAAGAACGCCGCCACGTTGTCCGCGCCGAGCGCCGCGACCGCCTCGCGCAGCGACTTCACGGAAGCGGCGATGACGGCCTGCGCGTCCGGGCCCGCGGGGTGGCGGTAGGGATAGGGCGAGGGGAGGTGGTGCTGGGTGGGCAGCGGCACGTCGAAGCCCGCGTGGAAGGGGGCCAGCGCCGTGAGGCCCGAGCCGAGCGACATCGAGCCGTGGTAGCCGCGCTCCAGGGCGATGATGTGCTTCTTGGCGGGCCGGCCCGTGACGTTGAAGTAGTTGGTGATGAGCCGGATCGCGGTGTCGATGGCGTCGCCGCCGCCCGCGCCGAAGTACACGTGCGGCACGGAGGCCGGCGCGATCGAGGCGAGCTTCTCCGCCAGGCGGATCGCGGGCTCGGAGCCGTAGTGGAAGTAGCCGGTCGCGTAGGGCAGCTTGCGCATCTGCTCGGCCGCGGCCTGCACGACGCTTTCCTGGCCGTAGCCCACGTTCACGCACCACAGGCCCGCGAAGGCGTCGAGCAGCTCCACGCCGTCCGCGTCGATGAGGAAAGGCCCGCGCGCGGACTCGAGGATCGTGACGCCGCGCTTCTCGTGCGCGCGGTAGTTGACGACGGGGTGGATCCAGTGGCGGCGGTCGGCTTCGACGAGGCGGCGATCTGTCATGAGGTGCATCCTGTTATTTCCAACAGGATGCATCGTAACGCCGGGACCGCGTGCGATCCTTTCGATATCGATCGCCGGTGCCACCGGGCGCAATCGAAACGCACCGGAAAAGGGCATTTCGTGCTGCCGCCGCACCCCGCCGGTCAGTAGCCCTTCGCGCGATCGACCAGGCCGGTCATCGGGCGCCCCTCGCGATGCGCGCGCACGTTCGCGATGAGCGCATCGACCGCCGTGGGGATCTGCGTCTCGCTCGCGATGTGCGGCGTCACGTGCACGCGCGGGTGCGCCCAGAACGGATGGCCCGCCGGCAGCGGCTCCTCGTGCATCACGTCGATCACCGCCTCGGCCAGGTGGCCCGTCCCGAGGGCCGCCAGCAGGTCCGCCTCGACGAGGTGGGCGCCGCGGCCCACGTTCACCACGCTCGCCCCGCGCGGCAGCGCCGCGAAGAGCGGCGCCGAGAGGATGCCGCGCGTGTCGTCGGTGAGCGGCAGCAGGCACACGAGCACGTCGCTTCGCGCGAGGAAAGCGGGCAGTTCCCCGGGGCCGGCGAAACCCTCGACGCCCTCGAGGGCGGGGCGCGTGCGGCTCCACGCCGCGCAGGGGAAACCGAAGGCCGAGAGGCGCCCGAGCACGTGGCGCCCGAGCACGCCCGCGCCGAGCACGCCCACGCGCGTCGCGCCGGCCGGCCGCACGGGCAGCACCTTCCACTCGCCGCGCGCCTGCAGCCGCTGGTACTCGTACGCGTCGCGATGGACCGAGAGGACGGCCATCGTCACGAACTCGCCCATGCCCTCGACGATGCCGGGCTCCACCATGCGCACCACCGGCAGGCCCGGCGGCAGGTCCGCGAGGCCCAGCCGGTCCACGCCCGCGCCCGTGCAGAAGAGCACCTCGAGATTCGGGAACCGGGCCAGGAAGCCGGGCTCGATCGTCCACGCGATCACGTAGCGGATGTCGGCGGGGTCGCCCGCGTCCGGCCAGATGCGGAAATCGATGTCGGGCGCGCGCTCGCGGTGCAGCCGCGCCCACTCGGCGCCGCGCACGGGGTCGGACTTGTAGAGGATCGCCATCGCGCTAGCCCAGGGCCTGGTTCACGACGCCGAAGGAGGTCGCCTCGCCGCGGCGCGCGGGCACCTCGCCTCGCACCATCGTGAGGGCCGTGTCCACCCGCGGCAGGCCCAGGCCGGCGAGCCAGTCGTGCAGGCCGAGCGCGTGGTCCACGTCGATGCGCACGAACGTCCCCTCGTGGATCGCCACGAAGTGTCCGATGAGCGCCTGCGCGCGCGCCGCGTCGCTCGCGACCACCGGGCCGATGACCCGGCCGTGACCGAAGCGCCGGCAGAGCGCGAAGCCCACGGGCTCGGCGCCGCGGTCGAGCACGATGCCCTCGGAGACGTCGAGGAGCGCGCGCATCAGCTTGGCGCGGCGGATGCCCGAGGCGGCAAGGCCCAGCTTCACGAGCACCGGCGCGTCGCTCGCGCCGGCCGGGCGCAGCCGCTCGCCCGGCCCGAGCCTGGTGGGCGGCACGTTGCCCGGCATGCCCTGGTGCTGGTCGAGGGTGCCGATGACGCGAAAGCCGTGGCGCTCGTAGATGCCCCGGCCGGCGAGCGTGCCGTTCAGCATGAGCGAGCGCGCGCCCAGGTCCGCCAGCGCGCGCGCGACCAGCTGCTTGGCGATGCCGCGGCCCTGCCAGCCGGGCTCGACGATGACCATGCCGAGCGAGCCGTGGCGCGCGTCGTGCCGCCACGTGAGGACGGTGCCGCACACCTCGCCCGCGCCCACGGCGACCCAGCCGCTGCCCAGCGCCCGCACGAAGGCCCAGTCCTCCTCGCGGTGCGCCCAGCCCACCAGCGCCGAAAGGCGCTGCGCCGAAGGCAGGTCGCGCACGGCGAATCGGCGGAATGTCACCCCTGTCCCGGGCTTCATGGCGCGGGCTCTCCCCTCCGTGGAAGGCCCCCATGTTCGCAAAATCCGGGCGGCAAACTATGCTGGATCGCGCCGCGAATACAGCTTTTTGTGCGCGGGCGCCGGCGGCATAAGGCTGTGGCTGCGGGCGCGCGTATGCTGAAATCGTGCCATGCCCCGCGCGATGCCACCCGGTCGGCGGGCCCCTTTTCCGCGAGGACCCTCACCTTGACCTTCCGCCCCAGGTTCATCTCCTTCGACTGCTACGGCACCCTCACCCACTTCCGCATCGGCGACGTGACGAGGGAGATCTTCGCCGACCGCGTCCCGGCCGAACGGATGGACGCCTTCCTCACGGACTTCCGCAACTACCGCCGCGACGAGGTGATGGGCGACTGGCGCCCGTACAAGGAAGTGCTGTTCCGCTCCCTCGAGCGGGCGTGCCGGCGCGCGAAGGTGGCTTCGCGGACCGACGACGCCCTGCGGGTCTACGAGGCGGTGCCGACGTGGGCCCCCTACCCCGACGTGCCCCCGGGGCTCTCGAAGACCGCGAAGGAGTTCCCGCTGGTCATCCTCTCGAACGCCGCGAACGAGCAGATCCACCGCAACGTGGCCCTCCTGGGCGCGCCCTTCGCGCACGTGTTCACGGCCGAGATGGCCGGGGCCTACAAGCCGCGCCTGCGGGCCTTCGAGTACATGATCGACAACCTCGGCTGCGCGCCGGAGGAGATCCTGCACGTCTCCTCGAGCATGCGCTACGACCACATGTCCGCCAGCGACATCGGCATCAAGATGAAGGCGTTCGTGAAGCGCGGCCACGACCCCTTCAACCCCGCCTACGGCTCGGTCGAGATCGAGGACATCGGCGGCCTGCCCGGCCTGGTCGGCCTCTGATCCCCCGCCCCCCGCGATGAAGTACGAGTCCTACTGGCTGGACACCGCGCCGGCCTTCACCGACTCGCCGGGCAACCCGGCCGACGGCGGCCGCGCGGACGTGTGCGTGGTGGGCGGCGGCTACACCGGGCTCTCGGCGGCCTACTGGCTCGCGCGCAGCGGCGCCTCGGTGACGCTCGTGGAGGCCGGGCGCATCGCCGGCGAGGCCTCGGGCCGCAACGGCGGCCACTGCAACAACGGGCTCTCGCCGGGGTACGCGGACGTGGTCGCCGCGTTCGGGAAGGACCGCGCCCGCGAGATGTACCTCGACTTCGAGGCGGCGGTGAGCGCCGTCGAGACGCTCGCGCGCGAGGAGTCGATCGACTGCGACTTCGGGCGCTGCGGCAAGCTCAAGATGGCGGTGAAGCCCGCGCACTACGACACGCTCGCGCGCTACTACGAGGCGATGCACCGCGACGTCGACCCGGGGATGGAACTGGTGGGCCCGGAGCGCGTGCGCGAGGAGATCGACTGCACCGAGGTCCACGGCGCGCTCCTGCAGAAGACGAGCGCCCAGCTGCACCCGGGCCGCTTCGGCGTCGGCCTCGCGCAGGCCGCCCAGCGCCGCGGCGCGCGCGTCTTCACGAACGCCCGCGTGACGGGCCTGGATCGCCTGGAGGGCCAGGCGCACCGCGTGAGCACCACGCGCGGCACCCTCGAGGCCTCGCGCGTCTTCCTGGCCACCGGCGCCTCGCAGGTCGGGCCCTTCGCCTGGCTGCGCCGGCGCATCGTGCCGGTGGGCAGCTTCATGGTCGCGACCGAGCCGCTGCCGAGGGACGTCATCGCGCGCCTCATGCCGCGCCGGCGCAACTACGTCACCTCGCGCCACATCGTGAACTACTTCCGCATCACGCCCGACGACCGCCTGCTCTTCGGCGGCCGGGCCCGATTCGCCCTGTCGAACCCCAAGTCCGACGAGGAAAGCAGCGCCGTCCTGCGCGCCACGATCGCGCGCATGTTCCCCTCGCTCGCCGACGTGCGCATCGACTACTTCTGGGGCGGGCTGGTCGACATGACGCGCGACCGCCTGCCGCGTGCCGGCGAGCGCGACGGGCTTTACTATGCGATGGGCTACAGCGGCCACGGGGTGCAGATCGCCGTCCGCCTGGGCGAGGCGATGGCGCAGGTGCTCGGCGGCCGCCCCGTGCAGAGCCCCTGGGTGGGCCTGGACTGGCCCGCGATCCCCGGGCATTTCGGCAAGCCCTGGTTCCTGCCCTTCGTGGGCGCCTGGTACCGCATGAAGGACGCGATCGAATAGCGACAGAGAGAAGGACGACGCCATGGACGACTTCC
Source organism: Usitatibacteraceae bacterium (assembly GCA_044221765.1). Lineage (GTDB taxonomy): Bacteria > Pseudomonadota > Gammaproteobacteria > Burkholderiales > Usitatibacteraceae > FEB-7. The sequence goes on from JBGAOO010000011.1 coordinate 10,537, forward strand.
CGATGCCTCCCCTCCGGCTGGACGAACCGGACCGGCGCCGACTCGACGAGGCGCTGGGCCGCGGCGCCTCGCGCCGCGACGCGCTTCGCCTGCTCGCGGCGCTGGGCCTGGGCGCCAGCGCCGGCGCGAGCCTGCTCGCCCTGCCGTCGACCGCGCGCGCCCAGGCGCCCCGGCGCGGCGGCCGCGTGCGCGCCGCCGGCATCTCCATGTCGGCCGCCGACACGCTCGACCCCGCCAAGGGGTCGCACTCCACGGACTACACGCGCCACTACTTCTTCTACTCGGGACTCACGCAGCTGGACGGCTCGCTCGCCGCGCAGCCCGCCCTCGCCGAGGAGATCCGCCACGAGAAGGCCCAGCTCTGGACGTTCACGCTCAGGAAGGGCGCGCGCTTCCACGACGGCTCGCCGCTCACCCCGGCGGACGTCGTCTACTCCCTCACGCGGCACAAGAACCCGGCCATCGCCTCGAAGGTGAAGACGGTCGCCGAGCAGTTCGCCGAGGTGAAGGCGAGCGGCCCGAACCAGGTGCAGGTGCGGCTCGCCACGCCCAACGCCGACCTGCCCGTGATCCTCGCGGCCTCGCACTTCCTCATCGTGAAGGACGGCACGACCGACTTCGCCACGGCCAACGGCACCGGCCCCTTCACCTGCAAGGAGTTCAAGCCGGGCGTGCGCACGCTCGCGACGCGCTTCGAGGGCTACTGGAAGCCGGGGCGGCCCTACCTCGACGAGGTCGAGCTCATCGGCATCCCGGACGAGCCGGCGCGCGTGAACGCCCTGCTCGCCGGCGACGTGCAGATCGCGCTCGCGGTCAACGCGCGCTCGACGGCCCGCGTGAAGTCGGCGCCGGGCTTCGCCATCCTGGAGACCAAGTCGGGCCTGTACACCGACCTCATCCTGCGCCAGGACCAGGCGCCGGGGAACAACCCCGACTTCGTGCTCGCGATGAAGCACCTCATCGACCGCGAGCAGGTGAGGAACGCGATCTTCCGCGGCTTCGCGGCCGTGGCGAACGACCAGCCCATCCCGCCCACGCACCGCTACCACAACGCGGGCCTGCCGCAGCGCGCCTTCGACCCGGACAAGGCGAAGTTCCACCTGCAGAAATCCGGCTTCGCCGGCCAGCGGTTCCCGATCGTGGCCTCGGCCGCGGCCGAGGGCTCGATCGACATGGCGGTGCTGCTGCAGCAGTCCGCGGCGAAGATCGGGCTCACGCTGCAGGTGAACCGCGTGCCCGGCGACGGCTACTGGTCCAACCACTGGATGAAGCACCCGCTGGGCTTCGGCAACGTGAACCCGCGGCCCAGCGCGGACCTGCTCTTCACCCAGTTCTTCAAGTCGGACGCGCCGTGGAACGTCTCGGGCTGGAAGAACGAGCAGTTCGACCAGCTCCTCGTCGCGGCGCGCGCCGAGGCGGACGAGGCGAAGCGCAAGTCCCTCTACGGCGACATGCAGGTGCTCGTGCACGAGAAGTGCGGCGTGGGCATCCCCGTGTTCATGAGCTACGTCGACGGCTTCACCGCGAAGCTGAAGGGCCTTTCCTCGATCCCCGCCGGCGGCTTCATGGGGTACATGTTTGCCGAGCACGTCTGGCTCGATGCCTGAGCCGGCGCGCGCCGTCGCGGACGCGCTCGGCCGGCTGCGGGGGAGCCTGCCCGCACTCATCGTGCAGCGCGTGGCCGTGGGCCTCGTCACGCTCGTCATCGTCTCGGCGATCATCTTCGCCATCACCTCGCTCCTGCCCGGCGATGCCGCGCAGGCCGTCCTGGGCCAGGCGGCCACGCCCGAGGCCGTGGCCGCCCTGCGCGCCCAGTACGGGCTGGACCAGCCCGGGCCCGTGCGCTACCTGCGCTGGCTCGCGGGCCTCGCCACGGGCGACCTCGGCCGAAGCTACACCGCAGGCGTGCCGGTGGCCGAGCTCATCGCCGGGCGCCTGCCCAAGTCGCTGATGCTCGCCGCCACCACGGCGGCCGTCTCGGTGCCGATCGCGCTCACGATCGGCATCGTCTCGGCGATGGGGCGAGGCGGCCCCCTGGACCGCGCCCTCAACCTCGCCACGCTCTCGATGGTGGCGGTGCCCGAGTTCCTGGTGGCCACGATCGCCGTGCTCGTGTTCGCCGTGAAGCTCGGCTGGCTCTCCGCGCTCTCGAACGCGATGGACATCTCGACGCCCGCGCAGTTCGTGCGCGCCTACGCGATGCCCGTGCTCACGCTGTGCTTCGTGATCATCGCCCAGATGGCTCGGATGACGCGCGCGGCGGTGATCGACCAGCTCTCGGCCTCGTACGTGGAGATGGCGATCCTCAAGGGGGCCCGGCCCGCCCGCGTGGCGCTGCGCCACGCGCTGCCCAACGCCATCGGCCCGATCGCCAACGCGGTGGCCCTGTCGGTGTCCTACCTGCTGGGCGGCGTGGTGATCGTCGAGGCGATCTTCAGCTACCCCGGCATCGCGACGCTCATGGTGGACGCCGTCACCAACCGCGACATGCCCATCGTGCAGGGCTGCGCCATGATCTTCTGCACCGGCTACCTGCTGCTCGTGCTGGTGGCCGATCTCATCGCCATCGCCGCCAACCCGCGGCTTCGCCACCGGTGAGCGCAGCCCGCCCCTCGCGCCTGT
>JBGAOO010000011.1:13163-31786 GCA_044221765.1 Usitatibacteraceae bacterium
TTCGGCGGCTGGGTCGCGCCCCACGACGTGGGCGCGGTCGTCTCGCAGGAGGTCTTCGGCGCCTTCAGCGCGCGCCACCCGCTCGGCACCGACTACCTCGGCCGCGACATGCTCAGCCGCATCCTGCACGGCTCGCGCTTCACCATCGGCCTCGCGCTCGCCGCCGCGCTCGCCGCCAGCACCTGCGGCACGGCCATCGCCCTCGCGGCCGCCACCGCCGGCGGCTGGATCGACGAGGCCGTGAGCCGCGTGATGGACGCGTTCATCTCCATCCCGAGCAAGATGCTCGCCCTGGTGATGGTGGCCGCCTTCGGCTCCTCGCCCGTCCTGCTCATCCTCACGGCGGCCCTGAGCTACACCCCCGGCGCCTTCCGCATCGCCCGGGCGCTCGCCGTGAACGTGCGCACGCTCGAGTACGTGCAGGCCGCCCGCGCGCGCGGCGAGGGGCTCGCCTACATCGCGGCCGTCGAGATCCTGCCCAACATGGTGAACCCGATGCTGGCGGACTTCGGCCTGCGCTTCGTGTTCGTGGTGCTGCTGCTCTCGGGCATGAGCTTCCTGGGCCTGGGCGTGCAGCCGCCCGACGCGGACCTGGGCTCGCTCGTGCGCGAGAACATCTCGGGCCTGTTCGAGGGCGCGCCCGCCGTGATCGTGCCGGCGGCGGCCATCGCGACGCTCACGGTGGGCGTCAACATGCTGATCGACGCGGTCTCGGGCCGCGCGCGCGCGGTGGAGGCCTGATGGCGCCGCTCGTGCGCGTCGAGGCGCTGCGCGTCACGGCGGCAGGCCCGGGCGGGCGCACGGCCGTGCTCGTCGACGGCGTGGGCTTCGAGATCCCCAAGGGCGAGGTGCTCGCGCTCATCGGCGAATCCGGCTCGGGCAAGACCACGGTGGCGCTCGCGCTGCTGGGCTACGCGCGCCCCGGGTGCCGCCTCGAATCGGGCCGCGTCGTGGTCGACGGCATCGACGTCCTCTCCCTCGACGAGGAGGGGCGCTACCGCCTGCGGGGACGCAAGGTCGCGTACATCGCGCAGAGCGCGGCAGCGGCCTTCAACCCGATGAAGCCGCTCATGGACCAGGTGACGGAGGCCGCGCTCATCCACGGCACCGCCACGCGCCAGGCCGCCGAGGCCAAGGCCGTCGCGCTCTTCCGGGACCTCGCGCTGCCCGACCCCGAGGGCATCGGCCGGCGCTACCCGCACCAGGTTTCCGGCGGCCAGCTGCAGCGGCTCCTGGCGGCCATGGCGCTCATCGCGGACCCGGACCTCGTCGTGCTCGACGAGCCCACCACGGCCCTGGACGTCACCACCCAGATCGAGGTGCTGCGCGCCTTCCGCGCGGTGGTGCGCGAGCGCGGGGCGACGGCCGTGTACGTCTCGCACGACCTGGCCGTCGTCGCGCAGATGGCCGACCGCATCGTGGTGCTGAACGGCGGGCGGATGCGCGAATCCGGCCCCGTGGACCAGATCATCAACCACCCGCGCGACGAATACACGCGCCAGCTGGTGGCGGCGGCGGCGCCGCAACCGCGCGGGGAACCGCCGGTGAAGCGCGAGGTGCCGCTCCTGGAGGTGCGCGGCCTCGTCGCGGGCTACGGGCGCACGGACGCGCAGGGCCTGCCGGCGGTGCGCGTGCTGGAGGACATCGACCTGCGCATCGCGCGCGGGGCGGCGGTGGGCGTGATCGGCGAATCCGGGTGCGGCAAGACGACGCTCGCGCGCGTGATCGCGGGGCTCGTGCCGGCCGCGCGCGGGGAGGTGCTCTTCAACGGCGAGGCGCTCGCTACCGACCTCGCCCACCGCTCGCGCGAGCAGTTCCGCCGCATCCAGATCGTCTTCCAGAACGCGGACACGGTGCTCAACCCCGCGCATTCGATCGAGCGCATCCTCGCCCGCCCCCTCGCCTTCTACCGGGGCCTGTCGGGCGAGGCGGCCCGCGCGCGCATCGCGCAGCTGCTCGAGCTCGTGAAGCTTCCCGCCTCGGTCGCCTCGCGCTGCCCGGCGGAGCTCTCCGGCGGGCAGAAGCAGCGCGTGAACCTCGCCCGCGCGCTGGCCGCCGATCCCGAGCTCATCCTGTGCGACGAGGTGACCTCCGCGCTGGACACCGTGGTGGGCGCGGCCATCCTCGACCTGCTGGCGGAGCTGCGCCGCGAGCTGGGCGTGTCCTACCTCTTCATCAGCCACGACATCTCCACCGTGCGCGCCATCTGCGACGAGGTCGTCGTGCTCTACGCCGGCCGCAAGGTCGATGCCGGCGACCGCGCCGCCATGGGCCACCCGCCCTTCCACCCGTACGCGGACCTGCTCATCGCCTCGGTGCCCGCGCTTCGCATCGGCTGGCTGGACGCGCTGCCCGCGCGGCTCGCGGCCTCGCTGCCGCCGGTGGGCGAGGCGGGCGCGCCGGACCTGTGCCCCTTCCTCCCGCGCTGCGCCGTGCGCCGCGCGGGCCGCTGCGACACGTCGCCCGCGCCGAGGCAAAGGCTCCCCGACGGCCGGGAAATCCTCTGCCACGTCTCCCTGGACGAGCTCGCGCGCCTGCAGGGCGCTGCCGTGCCATGAGCGCGCGCGTCGTCATCGTCGGCGCGGGACCGGCGGGGGTGCGCGCGGCCGAGGTGCTGGTCGCGGCGGGCCTGCGCCCGGTCGTGGTCGACGAGTCCGCGCGCGACGGCGGCCAGATCTACCGCCGCCAGCCCGACGGTTTCACGCGCCCGTACGAGCGGCTCTACGGGTCCGAGTCGGGCAAGGCGGCCGCGCTGCACGCGGCGTTCGACGCCCTGCGCGGGCGCATCGACTACCGGCCGCGCACCCTGCGCGTGGAACGTCTCGCCCGGCGAGCTGCACGCGATCCGCGAAGGGCGCGCGAGACCTTCCCCTTCGACGCCCTCCTGGTCGGCACCGGCGCCGTCGACCGCGTGATACCCGTCGCCGGCTGGCACCTGCGCGGGCACGTACAGCCTGGGCGGCGCGCAGCTCGCGCTCAAGGCCCAGGCCTGCGCCATCGGCCGGTCGGTGGCCTTCGTGGGCACCGGTCCCCTGCTCTACCTCGCCGCGTCGCAGTACGCGAAGGCCGGCGCGCGCGTGGCGGCCGTGCTCGACACCTCGCCCGCGCTCTCGCCGGCGCGCGAGCTGGCCGGGCTGCTCGCCAAGCCGGCGCTGCTCCTGAAGGGCCTCGCGATCGTCGCCGGCCTGCGCGCGCGCGGCATCCCCGTGAAGGCCGGCATCACGCCCGTCGCGATCGAGGGCGAGGGCGCGTCGGGCGTGACGGGCTTCGCCTGGCGCGACCGTTCCGGCGGCGCGCACCGGCTGGAGTGCGACGCGGTCGCGATGGGCTGGCACCTCCGGCCGGAGACGCCGCTCGCCGAGCTGGCCGGCGCGAGCTTCGCGTGGGACGCGCTCACGGGCCAGTGGCTGCCCGAGGTCGACGCGGACGGCCGCATCGCGGCGAAGGGCGTCTACCTGGCCGGCGACGGCGCCCGCGTGCTGGGCGCCGATGCCGCGGAGGACGGCGGCCGGCTCGCGGCCCTCGCCGCCCTGGCCGACCTCGGCCTCGCCTTCGATGCGAGCCAGCCGCCGAGGTTGCGCGAGCGGCTCGCCCACCATCGCCGCTTCGCCGACGCCCCCTCGCGCGCGCCTATCCGTGGCCGGCGCACCTGGCGAAGGACCTGCCCGACGCCGCCATCGTGTGCCGGTGCGAGGGTCTCACGGCCGGCCGCCTCCGCGAGGCGGTGCAGGACCCCGGCGCCGCCGAGATCAACCGCGCGAAGGCGCTCATGCGCGTGGGCATGGGCCGCTGCCAGGGCCGCTACTGCGCGCACGCGGCGGCGGAGGTGATCGCGGCGACCCACCGGGTGCCCGTCGGGACGTGGGGCGCCTGCGCGCGCAGGCGCCCGTCAAGCCGGTCCCGATCGCGACGGACTAGCCGGCGCCGCGGGGCGCCGGTCGGATTTTTGTGCTGCCGCCGCCCCCAAAACGATGTTTGCGATTCGTGCGCCAATTCCCGAAAGGCATCTTCTGCTCGCACCGGGGCGCTAAATTTTTGATCGACATCAACGATGACGCCCGAAATTTCGCACCACAAGCGGGCGCGGCCAACGCAACGGGAGACCCCTTACGATGAAACGCCATCCTCTTTGGCTCGCGCTCGCCTTCGCGACTGCGTTACCCGCCACCACGCTCGGCGCCGATCCGGCCGCCGCTTCCCCGGATTCCGAATCGACGAAGCTCGCGCAGGCCAAGCCGCCCGCGCCGGCCGGCGCCGCCCAGGCCGGCAGCACGGCCGTGGAGAAGTTCCAGGTGACCGCCAAGCGCGAGCAGTATCGCGGCGACGTGGCGGTCGAGGACCTGCCCCAGTCGGTCCAGGTGATCACCGGGGAGACCCTGAAGCAGATCGGCGCGGTGAAGCTGAACGACGCGCTCGACATCGCCACCGGCGTGGCGCGGCAGAACACCTTCGGCGGCCTGTGGGACGGCTTCGCGATCCGCGGCTTCGCGGGCGACCTGAACGTCCCGTCGGGCTACCTCGTCAACGGGTTCAACGGCGGGCGCGGCTTCGGCGGCATCCGCGACACCTCGTCCATCGACCGCATGGAGATCCTGCGCGGCCCGACGTCGGCCATCTTCGGCCGGGGCGAGCCCGGCGGCACGGTGTCCATCACCACGAAGAAGCCGCAATTCGCCACGGAAGCGGCGGCACCGTCAGCTTCGGGAGCCACCAGTTCCGCCGCTTCGAGGGTGACATCACGGGCAGGATCGGCGACGCCGTGGCCCTGCGCCTGAACGGCGCCTACGAGGACGCCGACAGCTTCCGCGAGACCGTGCACACCAAGCGCGAATTCGTCTCGCCCTCGGTCCTCGCCCGGCTCGGGCGGGACACGACGCTCTCCTACGAGTTCGAGTGGTCGCACCAGGAGATCCCCTTCGACCGCGGCGTGGTCGCGCGCAACGGCGAGCTGGGCATCATCCCCGTCTCGCGTTACCTCGGCGAACCCGGCGACGGCCCGACCAAGGTCGACGTGAAGGGCCACCAGGTCGAACTGCAGCACAGCCTCAGCAACAAGTGGGCGCTGCTCGTCGGTGCCGCCCATCGCAAGACGGATCTCGACGGCATCGGCCAGAACCCGGAACTGGCCGCGGCCCGCCAGCCGTTCCTCACCGACGGGCAGACCCTGTCGCGCCAGCGCCGCTTCACGAACTACGGCTCGACGGACAAGGTGCTGCGTGCCGAGGTGAGCGGCAGCCTGAAGCTGCTCGACATGACCCACCACGTGCTCTTCGGCGGCGACTACGAGGACTTCAAGCTGGAGCGCCTGCAGACGCGCTACCGCCCCCCGGCGTTCAACGCGAGCTCGAGCCTCGCGACGATGAACGCCGTCAACATCTTCAACCCGGTCTACGGCAACGCGCCGGTGGCGAACCAGAACGTGTTCAACGACACGGAGACGGACAAGTCCCACGGTTTCTACTTCTCCGACCAGGTCGACCTGTCGCGCCTGTGGAAGCTGCGCCTGGGCGGGCGGTGGGATTCGTTCGAGCAGTCGATCGAGAACCGCCTGGCCACGCTGCAGCCGCCCAAGCAGGACGTCTCGAAGTTCAGCCCGCAGGCCGGCCTCATGTTCCGGCTGACCGACGACGTGAGCCTCTACACCGCCTACGGCAAGGGCTTCCGCCCCAACACGGGGTTCGACGTGAACCGCAACCCGTTCGCGCCGGAGCTCACCAAGTCCTACGAGGCCGGCGCGAGGTACAGCACCGACGACGGCAGGATGACCGGCACCATCGCCGTGTTCAAGATGAAGAAGACCAACGTGCTCACGGCGGACCCGGTGAACGCCGGCCAGACGATCGCGATCGGCGAGGCCGAGAGCAAGGGCCTCGAGGTCGACTTCATGGGCCGCCTGCCGGGACAGGTCGACGTCATGGTCTCGTACGCCTACACCGATGCCTACTCGGCCTCGGACGTGCGCGACGTGGACTTCGGCCGCGTGGTGGCCTCCGGTGACGCTGCTCAACATCCCGAAGCACAACCTGAGCGTGCTCGCGACGAAGGACCTCAATGTCGCCGGGCGACGGCTGAAGGTCGGCGGCGCGGTGAAGCACGTGAGCCAACGGCTGGGCGAGACGGGCACGAGCTACTTCCTGCCGTCCTACACGCTGCTGCGCCTGTTCGGCACCTACGACGTCACCAGGCAGTTCAGCGTGACCGGCGAGGTCAACAACCTGACCGACAAGGTGTACTACCCGGCCTCGTTCGCGGCGCTGTGGGTCTTCCCGGGCACCCCGCGCGAGTTCCAGATCCGCGGCACCTACAAGTTCTGACCGGCCGGCGGGAATCGGACGGCCTTCGCCCTTCGAGACAGCGCGGGCCCCGGCTCGCGCTTTCGCTTTCGGGAGGGCGCCCGCCTCACCGCGGCCCCGGCCGCCGGCCTTCCGGCGGCGCGCCCACCAGAGCGACACGTAACCCGTCGCCATCGCGGCGAGCGGCACGAGCCCGGCCGCGGCGAGGGCCGCGCACCACGCCACCCCGATCCAGCGTCCGGTGTGCAGCGCGGGTAGAGCCAGTCGAACATCGCCGCCCCGGCGGCCGCGCGCTCGCGCGTCACGACCCGCCCGACGGCACCGCTCGCCGGATCCAGGAGGACGCGGTTCATGCCCTGCGTCGCGTTCTCGCCCGGTCGGCGCAGACGCACGAGCACCGGCTCGCCCGGGCCCCGGGTCACGACGCGGACGGCGCGCGCGCCGGGCACGAGCGCTTCGGCGCGCGCCACGAGGTCGTCGAGCCGGCACGGCGCGCACGGCGGCAGGTCCTGCGCCGCGGGGCGATCGGGCTCGCGCGGCCGGGGGGCGATCGCGTCCACGAGATCGGCTGCCGGCGTCGCGAAGACGAGCACGAGCCCGGTGAGCGCGTTGAGGGGCGAGCAGCGGCATCGCGGCCACGCCCAGGATGCGGTGCAGGTCGGTGGCGAGGGGTCGCCATCCCTCGCCCGCCCTCAGGCGCAGCACGAACTTCCACGCACGCGCGCTCACGGGCCAGGCAAGCGCGGCGCCGTCGCCGACGCGGCAAGGAGCGCGAGCCCGGCGAGCGCGGCGACCCATTCCGCCCAGGGCCCCGCGAGGAGCGCGTGTGCAGCCGGAAGAGCGAGCGGGAAGGCCATGGCCCGCGCGCCCTCGTCGGCGAGGATGCGGCCGTCGCGCGGATCGACCTCGAGCGTGCGCCCCCACTTGCCGCCCAGGAGAACCTCGGCGCGTCCGCCGCGCGGCACGATCTCCACGGGGATCGCCGCCGCGTCCGCCCTCGCGCGCTCGCCGCGAGGCGCCTCCCAGGCGCCCGCCGGCCACGACCCGGCCTCGATGTCCCCGCCGAGCTCGGGGCGGAACACGAGCAGCGCGCCGGAGAGCGCGACGACCACCGCCGGCAGCGCGAAGGCGAGCGCGCCCCATCGGTGGAGGCCGAGAAACGGCCTGTCGGAGGGCGGGTCGCATGGCGCTGGGTGGTCGTCGTCCTTGCCGCAGGGTACCCGCAGTGCCGCCGAAGAAAATGCCGCGCGCGGTCGCAATTCGCAAGAATCGCGCGATGCCGCCGGCGGCCTAGCGGCGCTTGCGGCCCGCGACGGGCGGTACCATTCGACGCTAGGACGATGACCGATACCCGCTCCCCTGCCACCCCCCGCTTCGTGCGCCTCGCCGAGACGGCCCGGCCGGCTGTCGCCTTCGAGGTCGACGGGGTCGCGGCGAGCGCGCTCGAAGGCGACACGCTCCTCGTGGCCCTTCTCGCGAGCGGGCGCAGCCTGCGCCACTCGGAGTTCGGCGGCGAGGCACGCGCCGGGTTCTGCCTGATGGCGGCGTGCCAGGATTGCTGGGTGTGGACCGTCGAGGGCGAGCGCGTGCGGGCCTGCTCGACGAACGTCGCCGCCGGGATGCGCATCCTCACGAAGGACCCGTGGAGGCCCGCTTGAGCGGCACGATCCGCGAGAGCGACGCCATCGTCGTCGGTGGCGGCATCGTCGGCACCTCGGCGGCCTTCTTCCTGCGCCGCCGCGGGCTCGCCGTGACGCTCCTCGAGCGCCGCCTCTGCGGGCAGGAGGCGAGCGGGACCAACTTCGGCAACATCCGGCGCCAGGGGCGCCCGCTCGCCCAGCTGCCCCTCGCGCACCGCGCCTACGACATCTGGCGGCGCCTGCCGGAGCTGGTGGGCGAGGACTGCGAGTTCGCCCCCGTGGGCCACATGCGCGTCTCCTACGACGAGGCACGCGAGGCGGATTTCCGCCAGCACGCGCGCGAGGCGGGCGAGACGGGCCTCGTGCTCGAGGTGACCTCGGGCCGCGCGATGCGCGAGCGCTACCCGTACCTGGGCCCGGACGTGAAAGTGGCCTCGATGTCGCCCGCCGACGGGCATGCGAACCCGCGGCTCTCCGCGCCCGCCTTCGCGCGCGCGGCCTGCGCGGCGGGCGCCTCGGTGATCGAGCACGCGCCCGTGACGGGCATCGCGAAGTCCGGCGAGGACTTCCGCGTGGCGACGCCGGCGGGCGAGTTCCGCGCCCCGCTCGTCCTCGTGTCCGCGGGCGCGTGGGCCGGCCGGCTGTGCGAATCGCTGGGCGAGCCCGTGCCGCTCACGGCCAACGGCCCGCAGATGGGCGTGACCGAGCCCACCAACTACCGGCTGTCCCCGTCGCTCGGCGTGTCGACCCCGGTGAAGGCGGAATCGATCTACCTGCGGCAGGTGACGCGCGGCAACATCGTCTTCGGCGGGGCGCGTGGGCCCGGCGGACGGTGGCCGGCCGCGCGAGCGTGATCCCCGGCAACACAGTTCCTCGCCCAGCTCGCCCAGTTGCGGCGCTTCGTGCCCGCGCTCGCCGGGCTCAACGTGATCCGCGTGTGGTCCGGCATCGAGAGCTACCTGCCCGACGAACTGCCCGTCGTCGGGCCCAGCCCGCGCACGCCGGGGCTCTTCTACGCCTTCGGCTTCTGCGGCGCGGGCTTCCAGATCGGCCCCGGGGTCGGCGACGCGGTCGCCGAGCTCATGGCCACGGGCGCCACATCCACGCCCGTCGACGCGTTCTCCATGGCGCGTTTCCGCCCGGCCGCCTGAGGCCGGGTTCCGATTCACACGACAACGAGAGGATTCCCATGAAACGCATCCCCCGGCTTGCCGTCGCCGCGCTCGCCTGCGCCGCCCTCGCCACGCCCCAGGCCTTCGGCCACGGGGCCTGGTTCGCGCAGCGCGCCAACCAGTTCGCGATGGTCTTCGGCGTGGGCGCCGACGACCTCGACATGGTGAAGCGCCTGCCCAAGGTCACCGCGACCAAGGGCTACGACGCCGACCAGAAGGAGGTCCCCGCCAAGCTCGAGGTGGCCGGCCCGCTCGTGGTCGTGAACGTCGACGCGAAGCCCGTGATCGTCACCTCCGCCCTCGACTACGGCCTGTGGGCCAAGACGAAGGACGGCAAGTGGCACAACAAGGGCATCGACGAGGTCCCGGACGCCGTGATCAGCGAGCACAACTTCAAGTACGCCGTGGGCATCCGGGGCGAGCTGAACGCCCCGCTGGGCCCGCTCGAGGGCCAGCGCCTGCAGATCCTGCCCGTGAGGAAGGACTTCCCGGAGAAGATGGGCTCGCCCCTCAAGCTCAAGGTGATCTTCGACGGCAAGCCGGTGAAGGGCGTGAAGATCCTCGCGGATTTCGTGACCGACCCGGACCAGAAGCCGCTTCGCACCGCGGCCGACGGCACCGTCACGATCAAGGTCCGCAACCAGGGCCTCAACGTGGTCACCGCGATCTACGAGAAGAAGGCGGAGAACCCGGCCAAGTCGAAGACGAACGAGTTCCTCGCGACGCTCTCCTTCGTGCTGCCCCACGAGCCGGAGTGAGGGACCCGGCCCCCGCGCGGCGGGATCGCTAGGGCGAGTGGCCGAGGATGGTCTGGGTCTCGAGGTATTCCTCCAGGCCCGCCACGCCATACTCCCGCCCGTTGCCCGACTGCTTGTAGCCGCCGAAGGCGGCGAAGGGGCTCCAGTCCGGGTGGTTGATGTGCACCTGCCCGGCGCGCAGGCGCTTCGCCACGCGCCGGGCATGCTCGAGGTCGCGCGACTGCACGTAGCCCGCGAGACCGTAGACGGTGCCGTTCGCGATGGCGATGGCCTCCTCCTCGTCGCGGTACGGGATCACGCACAGCACGGGGCCGAAGATCTCCTCGCGCGCGATGCGCATGTCCGGGCGCACGCGCGAGAACACGGTCGGGCGCGCATAGAAGCCGCGCGCCAGGCCCGCGGGCCGCCCGGGGCCGCCGGCCACGAGCTTCGCGCCCTCGTCCAGGCCGGCCTGGATCATCGCGCCCACCTTGCGGAACTGCGCCGCGTTGGCGAGGGGCCCGAGCTGCGTCGACTCCGCGCGCGGCTCGCCCACGACGAGCGCCTGCGCCACGGCCCCCGCCATCGCCTCCACCTCGTCCAGCCTGTCCTGCGGCACGAGCATCCGCGTGGGCGCGCTGCACGACTGGCCGCAGTTGCGAAAGCCCGCCGCGACGCCCTTCGCCACCGCCACCGCGAAATCCGCGTCCGGCAGCAGGATGTTGGCGGACTTGCCGCCCAGCTCGAGCGTCACGCGCTTCACCGTATCGGCGGCCGCCTTCGCCACGAGGATGCCGGCCCGCGTGGACCCGGTGAGGACATCATGTCGATGCCCGGGTGCGAGGACATCGCCGCGCCCACCGCCTCGCCCGTGCCGTTCACGAGATTGAAGACGCCCGGGGGCACGCCCGCCTCCTCCACCGCGCGCGCGAAGAGCAGTGCGTTGAAGGGCGAGAGCTCGCTCGGCTTGAGCACCACGGTGCAGCCCGCCGCGAGGGCCGGCGCCACCTTCGCGGCGATCTGGTTGAGCGGCCAGTTCCACGGCGTGATGAGGCCGCACACGCCGATGGCTTTCCCGGCGCACGAGCATCGTGCCCTCCGCGCGCTCGAAGGGATACGCGCCCAGGACCTCGATCGCCGCCTCGAGGTGGCGCGCGCAGGGCACCTGGAAGGCCTTCGCGTATACGAGAGCGCGACGCCCATCTCGCGCGAGAGCACCTGCGCCATCTCGTCGGCCCGCCGCCGGTACGCCTCGAGCACGCGGGCCAGGAGGGCGAGGCGCTCCGCCGCGAGGATCCCGGAGAAGGCGGGGAAGGCGCGGCGCGCGGCGGCCACGGCCGCGTCGACGTCCGCGGCATTCCCGCCCGCCACCGTCGCGAAGGGCAGCTCGGTCGAGGGATCGACCACCTCGATCGGCGCGGGCGCGGCGGGCGCGACCCAGCGGCCTCCGATGAAGAAGCGATCCCCAGCGCGTACGCCTCGCTCTCGCGGGGCGGGTCGGCGACGGCGTTCATGGCGTGCTCCTTCAGAAGTAGCGGACCCAGCCCTGCGTGGTCGTGCGCTTGAACCGGGCGAAGGCGCGGCAGGGGAAGTACAGGACGGGCACCAGCGCGATCCACGCGATCCAGACGGGCACCATCGACTCGAAGCCGAAGCGCGTGCCGTGGTCGGCGCCGAAGGCGGCCACGGCGATCTTCTGCAGGGCCAGCAGGAAGAGCAGGTGGAAGAGGTAGTAGAACATCGGCGCGCCACCGAAGGTGACGAACACGCGCGTGAGCGCGTTGCGCGCGTTCTCCCAGGCCGCCATGCCGAGGAACCCGCCGCCCAGCGTGAGCAGCAGGAAGTCGAGCGACGGGGGGTACTTCGTGTAGTTGAGGAAGGACATCGCGGTGTGGAGCAGGTCCGCCTGCGTCGCCCACGGCAGCGTCTCGCCGTACACGTTGGCGCCGCGGATCACCGCCAGGAGCGCGAGGCAGCCCGCGCCCAGCCACGCGAAGGCGCGCCGGCGCTGCGGCGGCGCGACGCCGCGCCCGAAGAGCGGGCCGGCGAGCCAGCCGAGCGTGATGACGCCGATCCAGGGCAGCAGCGGGTAGCTCACCTTGATCTTCACCGGCCCGTCGGCCACGAGGAAGCCGCGGTCGTGCAGGATCGTCCAGAGGGGATAGCCCGCCTCGCCCGGCTTGAAGTCGATGGGCGTGAGCAGGTTGTGGCCGAACACGATCACGAGGGCGATGGCCCACAGCGCCCCGCGCGGCAGGCGATGCAGCAGCGCCAGGGCGAGCATGGACAGGCCGATCACCCAGATCACCTGCAGGTAGAGCGTCTTCATCGGGAGGTCGCCGGTCCAGGCGAAGCTCACCACCGTGACCTCGAGGATCACGAGCAGCAGCCCGCGCTTGGCGAGGAAGCCGCCCACCGGCCGCGGCTCGCCCGAGGCGGGATTCGCGTAGAGCCAGGCCGAGAGCCCGGTCAGGAAGACGAACAACGGCGCGCAGAAGTGCGCGGCGAGGCGGCTGAAGAAGAGGGCCGGCTCCGTCGCGGCGACGTCCATCGGGTCGCCCACCTGCTTGTGCAGGTAGAACGTCTCGCGCACGTGGTCGAGCAGCATCACCACCATCACCAGGCCGCGCATCATGTCGATGATCTCGATGCGCGCCCGGGCGGCGGGCTTCGCGGCGGCGGCGGCCGGCCGGGCCAGTTCGATCGTCGATGCGGCGGTCTGGGTCGTCATGGGCGACGGCGGGAGTCCGGGATGGCGCCACGATAGCGCGGCCCGGCCAGCGGATTGTGCCGCTTGGCGGGGGCGTCCCGGCGGATTCTTGCCAAATATCCCGCCGGCGCCAGCATATTCAGAGGTTGCCCGCCGGGCCCCGGTCAGGCTATCGTCTGGTCGAAGGACCCGCCATGCCCGAAGCCATCAAGCTCGACCGCATCGACATCAACATCCTGGCCCACCTGCAGAGGAACGGGCGGATCACGAACGTCGAGCTGGCCGAGGCGGTGGCCCTCTCGCCGAGCCCCTGCCTCATCCGGGTGAAGCGGCTGGAGAAGGCCGGCTACATCATCGGCTACAACGCGCACATCGAGGTGGCGAAGCTCGGCGAGACCGTCACGGTCTTCACCCAGATCACGCTCTCCGACCACCACATGGAGGACTTCGCGCGCTTCGAGGCGGGCCTGCGGACGGTCGACGAGGTGATCGAATGCCACCTCATCAGCGGCGGCTACGACTACCTCGTGAAGTTCATGACGCGCGGCATCTCCCACTACCAGTCGGTGATCGAGAGCCTGCTCGAGCGCAACCTCGGCATCACGAAGTACTTCAGCTACATCGTGATCAAGACGCCGATCATGCGGATGTACTACCCGCTCGTGAAGCTCTTCGGCACGGAACGCCCGAACCGCCCCGGCTAGTCAGTGCACCGTGAAGCGCACCGTGATCGCCTTCCGGTCGGCGGTGCGGATCGCGGCCACCACCTTCGATCCCTGCCCCACCTTCACCTTCTTCGCCTCCAGCCGGTCGCCCGCGGGCACCAGGTCGGCCTCGGTCTTCTGGCTGCCGTTGAGCACCGTGAGCCGGCCGCTCATGCCGGCCACCGGCACGGGCTTGCCGTGGTCCTCGATGTAGATGGCGGCGCCGTCGGGCTGGGGCACCAGCTCGAAGCCCAGGTCGTTCTGCATCTTCGTGATGCCGCCGTGCTTGGCGTCGATGTCCCCGTGCGCGAGCGCGGCGACGGGCGCCGCCGCGAGCCACAGCGCCAGGGCGAGGAGTGCGGGTGTCTTCATGATCGTCTTCCTTCCATTCACGTTGTCGGACGCGCTTCGATGCCGGGCGTCGCCTTGCGGCCCTTGCGTTTCGCTCAGTAGGCCTCCTGCGCCGGGGGCGCCGGCCCCTCGCCGCCTTCCGGGTCCGCCAGCAGGCGGCGCAGCGGCTCCTCGCCCACCGCGAGGAAGATGACCGGCGTGAGCAGCGTGTCGAGGAGCGTGGAACTCACCAGGCCGCCGAAGATCACGACGGCCACCGGGTGCAGGAGTTCCTTGCCGGGCGCGTCGGCCGACACGAGCAGCGGCGTGAGCGCGAGCGCGGCGACCAGCGCCGTCATCAGCACGGGCGTGAGGCGCTCGAGCGAGCCGCGCAGGACCATCGCCTCGCCGAAGCTCTCGCCCTCGAACTTGCACAGGTTGATGTAGTGGCTGATCTTGAGGATGCCGTTGCGCGTCGCGATGCCGGCGAGCGTGATGAAGCCCACCATCGAGGCCACCGAGAGGCTCACCCCCGCCAGTCCCATCGCCACCACGCTCCCGATGAGCGCGAGCGGGATGTTCGCCATCACGACGCCCGCGAGCACGGCCGAGCGGTAGCGCGAGTAGAGGACGAGGAACATCATGAGCAGCGAGACGAGCGAGAGCCCGGCAATGAGGCGCGTGGCCTGCTCCTGCGCCTGGAACTGGCCCTCCAGGCTCACGAAGCCACCCGCGGGCAGCGGCACCTGCGCCAGGTGCCCGCGGATCTGCGCGATCACCCCGCCCATGTCGCGCCCGTCGGTGTTGGCGTAGACCACGATGCGGCGCCGGCCGTTCTCGCGGCCGATCTGGTTGGGGCCGTCGCTCTCCTCCACGGTGGCGATCGCGGAGACGGGTATGCGCCCGGACGGCGTGTCGACGAGGGTGCGCGCGAGGTCCTGCGGGCCCCGCTGGCCGTCGGGCAGGCGCAGCACGAGCTCGTAGCGCCGGTGCCCGTCCACGATCTGCGCGCCGTGGGCGCCGTCCGTGAGCGTCTGCAGCACGCGGATCGCCTCGCCCGGCGCGAGGCCCGCCTGCGCGGCGCGGCGCTGGTCCAGGCGGACCGTGATCTGGGGGATGAGGACCTGCTTCTCGACGGTGAGGTCGACCAGGCCCGGCACCGTCGCGAGCCGCGCCCGCACCTGCTCGGCGAGGCCGCGCAGCGCATCCGTGTCGTCGCCGAAGATCTTCACGGCGACCTGCGCGCGAACCCCCGACAGGAGGTGGTCGAGCCGGTGGGAGATCGGCTGGCCGATGGCCGCCTGCGCGGGCAGCACCGCGAGGCGCGCGCGGATGTCCGCCATGACGGCCTCGCGGCTGCGGCCGGAGCGCGCGAGGTCCACGTCGATCTCCGCCGAATGCACGCCCTCGGCGTGCTCGTCGAGCTCCGCCCGTCCCGTGCGCCTGCCCACCTGCACCACCTCGGGCACTTCCTTGATGAGGCCCTCGGCCACCGTGCCGACGCGGTTCGCCTCCGCGAGCGAGGTGCCCGGGTTCAGCATGAGCGAGAGCACGAGCGAGCCCTCGTTGAAGGGCGGCAGGAACGCACGCGGGAAGAACGGCACGGCCGCCGCGGCGATCGCGACGGCGGCGATCGCCCCCGCGATGAGCGCCTTCGCCCTCGGGAAGGACCACGAGAGCAGCCGCGCGTCCTGGCGCTTGAGCCAGGCGACGAGCGGGCTGTCGCCATGGCCAAGGCGCTTCATGCCCGGCAGCAGGAACCAGCACAGCACCGGCGTCACCGTCATCGACACGAGCATCGAGGCGAGGATCGAGACGATGTACGCGATGCCCAGGGGCGTGAAGAGCCGCCCCTCGACGCCCGGCAGCGCGAAGAGCGGGACGAAGACGAGGACGACGATGACGGTCGCGTAGAGGATGCCCGAGCGCACCTCGACGCTCGCGCGGCCGACCACCTCGAAGGCCGGGCGCGGGGCCTCCTGCGCGGCGTTCTGCCGCAGCCGGCGCACGATGTTCTCGACGCCCACGACGGCGTCGTCGACGAGCTCGCCGATCGCGATGGCGAGGCCGCCCAGCGTCATCACGTTGATCGACTGGCCCAGGGCCTGGAACACGATCGCGGTCACGGCGAGCGAGAGCGGGATCGCCACCAGGGAGATCACGGTCGTGCGCACCGAGAGCAGGAAGGCGAAGAGCACGATCGCGACCAGGATCGCGCCGTCGCGCAGCGCCTGCTCGACGTTCTCGATCGAGGCGCGGATGAAGTCCGCCTGGCGGAAGAGCACGCGCGGCTCGGCGAGCCCGGGCGGCAGGCCGCGCTTGAGCTCCGCGAGCGCCGCCTCGATGTCGGCCGTGAGGCGCACGGTGTCGGCGGCGGGCTGCTTCTGCACGCTCACGATCACGGCGGGGGCGGCGTTGTAGCCGGCGTCGCCGCGCTTGAGCGCCGCGGCGTAGCCCACCCGCGCCACCTGCTCGAGCCGCACGGCCCGGCCGTCCTTCCAGGCGACCGCGATGCCCGCGAGGTCCTCGACGCGGTTCGTGCGGCCGAGGTGGCGGATGAGGTACTCGCGGCTGTTCAGGTCGATGAAGCCCCCGCCCGCGTTCCCCGCGAACCCGCGCACCGAGGACTCGAGCTGCGTGAGCGAGACGCCGAACTGCGCCATGCGCACGGTGTCGGGCTCCACGCGCAGCTGCCGCACCTCGCCGCCGATGGGGATCACCTGCGAGACGCCCGGCAGGGACAGCAGGCGCGGACGGAGCACGAAGTCCGCGTACTCGCGCGCGAGCATCGGCGAGGCGGTCGACTCCCGACCCTCGCTCGCGGCGAGCGGCAGGGCCACCATCATGATCTCGCCCATGATCGAGGAAACCGGCCCCATCACCGGCGTCACGCCCGCCGGAAGCTGCTCCTTCACGAGCGTGAGGCGCTCGGCGACGAGCTGGCGGTTGCGGTAGATGTCGGTGCCCCAGTCGAACTCGGCGAAGAGGACCGAGAGGCCGATCCCCGAGTTCGAGCGCACGCGCGTCACGCCGGGCATGCCGTTCAGCGCCGTCTCGAGCGGGAAGGTGACCAGCTGCTCGACCTCCTCGGGCGCCATGCCGCCGGCCTCCGTGAGCACGGTCACGATCGGCTTGTTGAGGTCCGGGAAGACGTCGACGGGCGTGCGCCACGCGGTGAGCGTCCCGTAGGCCATGACGAGCGCGGCCACCGCGAGCACCATCAGGCGGTTCGCGAGGCTGGCGCGGACGATCCAGTTGAACATGGCGCGGGGCCTAGCGGATCTGCGCGATGAGGGCCGCGCCCTGCACCACGACGCGGTTGTCGGGCGCGAGAGGCCGGCGGTCACGACGACCGAGCGCGCATCGAGCGGGCGCAGGCGCACCGGCTGCGGGACGAACCGCTCCGCGCCGACCTTGATCCACACCACCGGCTCGTTCGATGGGCTGCGCACCACCGACTCGGCGGGCAGCACGATGCCCTTCACCCTCTCCTTCTGCGACACGATCACGGTGACGGGCTGGCCGATCGCGAGCGGCAGCGCCTGGCCCGCCATTTCCGCGCGCACCGCGAAGGTGATGGGCAGGATGCCCTCGCGCAAGGACCGCGCGGCACCGCGCAGCTCCAGCCGCGCCCCCGGGACGCCCGCGAGCTGCGCCCCGCCGATGCGCGGCGGCAAGGTCGGGTCGGCGGTGTCCGCCTCCACCTGCATGCGCGAAGGATCGACGATCTCGAACAGGATGTCCTTGGACTCGACGACCTGGCCGGCGAACACGTCGGTGCGCGCGACCACGCCGGCCACGGGGGCGACGAGGATCTCGCGCTGCTGCAGGCTCTGGCCGATGCTCTGCTCGCGCTCGCGCAGGCTGCGCGCCTCGGCGTGCGCGGCCTCGATCTCCTTGCGCGGCACGGTCCCCTCGAGCCCCTCGAGCCGCTCGAGGCGGCGCTCGGCGAGCTCGCGCTGGGAGCGGATCTCGGCGAGTTGCGCGCGCTGCGTGCCGGCCGCGAAGGGATCGGCATGGTGGCGCACGTAGGCGAGCGCCTCGCCCTGCTTCACGGCCTGCCCCGCGACGGGCAGCCCGCGCGGGCCGGGCTCGATGCGCCCGCCGTGCGCGGCCTGCACCCGGCCGCTCGCGTTCGGGTCGGCCACGATGCGGCCGGGCAGCTCGATCGTCGCCACCGCGTCCGACTGCGGCGCCTGGACCGTGCGCACGCCCATGCGGCGCTGCGCGGCCTTGGGCACGTTCACGCTGCCGTCGGGCAGGCGGGCGAGGCCCGAGGCCGGGGCCGCGGCCGAGGGCGCGTCGAGATGTTCGCCATTGGGACCATGGGCGCCGGGACCGGCGAACGCCGCGAAAGCGCCGCAAGCGGCGAGGACGGCGCCGAGCCTTCGTGCCGGGAAGAGGTTCGGGTTCATCGCACGCCTCCTGCCGAGTACCGGGGCGCCGCGCGACGACGACGCCAGGCGACCAGGAGAGCGGCGGCGAGCGTCGCCCCGCCCGCGGCCGTCGCGAGGACCGCGGGCGAGGGCGTGTAGCCGGTCGCCTGCGGCGGCATCGGCGTCGCGAGCGTGCCCTCGAGCAGGTCCGCCTCCTCGCCCGCGGTGACCGTGAAGACGAGCGCGTGCTGTCCCGGCGTCGCCAGGAGCTTGAGAAGCGCCGCGTCCTTCAGCGAATAGTCGCCGTGCTCCGCGTGGAATGCCGCGATCGCCTTGAGGCCGTCGCTCTCGACCTCGATCGTGGCCTTGAGCACCGGCTCGTTGGTGGCATAGCGATCGACGTAGAGGGACAACTCCGTCGACGAGAGCGTCGCCACGAGCTCGAAGGCCTCCGACCTGGCCTCGACCCGGGGCAGCGCGCCGACGGCGGATGTGGCCGGCGGGCCGTCGAGGTGCTCGCCGTTGGGACCATGGGCGCCCGGGCCGGCGAAGGTGGCCGGTGCCGCGAACAACACGGCCGCGGATGCGAGTGAAAGCGAAGCACGAAGGAGGTTGGGCATGGGGGTTTCCAGGGGAGTCAGGGAAGGATGCCGAGTGCCTG
>JBGAOO010000333.1:0-3715 GCA_044221765.1 Usitatibacteraceae bacterium
CACAGGCGCCGCCGGCGGGCCGGAGCCGTAGAGCGGGTCGCCCAGCACCGGCGCGCCGAGGTGGGCCAGGTGCACGCGGATCTGGTGGGTGCGCCCCGTCTCCAGGTCGCATTCGAGCAGCGTGTGCGCGGCGAAGGCCTCCTTCACGCGGTAGTGGGTCACCGCGGGCTTGCCGCCGGGCACCACGGCCATCTTCGTGCGTTGCGTCGGATGCCGGCCGATGGGCGCGTCGACGGTGCCCGGGGAGGAGACCACCCCGCGCACGAGCGCGAGGTAGGTGCGCTTCACGGTGCGCGCCTGCAGCTGGCGCACGAGGTCCTGCATCGCCCGCTCCGTCTTGGCCACCACGAGCAGGCCGCTCGTCTCCTTGTCGAGGCGGTGCACGATGCCCGCGCGCGGCAGGCCGGCCAGGGCCGGCACGCGGTGCAGCAGGGCATTGAGCATCGTGCCGGCCCAGTTGCCGCTGCCCGGGTGCACGACCAGGCCGGCGGGCTTGGCGAGCACGAGCACCTCGTCGTCCTCGTGCCGCAAGTCCAGGTCGATCGCCTCGGCACGGAAGGCGGCCTCCTGCGGGCGCGGCGCGAGCCGCACCTCCAGCCGCTCGCCGCCGCGCAGCGTGTGGCGGGGCTTCACGCTGCGCCCGTCGACGAGCACCTCGCCCTCGGCCACCAGGCGAGAAAGGCGGCTGCGCGACTCCTGCGGCAGCAGCTTCGCGAGGGCCTGGTCCAGGCGCAGGCCGGCCATCGCCGGCGCCACCTCGAACGCAAGGCGCGGGGGCGCGCCCTCCCCGGAGGTATAATTCCCGGGTTTCGCCACGGAATCGACCATGATGCGAAGTGTAACGGCAGTCCTCCTCGCCCTGTTCGCCCTCTCATTCGGGGGGTGCGGCTGGCTGTCGGAGAAGAAGGACGAGCGCAAGGACTGGCAGGCCGCGGACTGGTACCGCGCGGCCAAGGAGGAGCTCGAGGTCGGCAACTACCTCGCCGCCGTGAAGCTCTACGAGCAGCTCGAGTCCAAGTTCCCCTACGGCCGCTACGCGCAGCAGGCCCAGCTGGACGCCGCCTACGCCTACTACAAGGAAAGCGAGACGGCGCAGGCGATCACGGCCCTGGACAAGTTCATGAAGGCCTACCCCAACCACCAGAACCTCGACTACGCGCTCTACCTGAAGGCGCTGGCGAACTTCAAGGAGGACCTGGGGCCGCTCGCCACCGTGCTCGGCCGCCAGGACCTCGCCGACCGCGACCCCAAGGCCGCCCGCGAGTCCTTCGAGATGTTCAAGGAGCTGGTGCAGCGCTACCCGGACAGCCGCTACGCCGAGGATTCGCGCATGCGCATGGACTACCTCGTGGACGCGCTCGCGCGCAACGAGGTCAACGTGGCCAAGTACTACCTGCGCCGGGGCGCGTGGCTCGCCGCCGTGAACCGCGCGCAGGACATCCTCGTGCGCTTCCCCACGGCCCCGGCGCGGCGCGAGGCGCTCGAGGTGCTCGTCGAGGGCTACGACCGCATGGGCATCGCCGACCTGCGCGACGACGCGAAGAAGGTGCTCGCGAAGAACTACCCGGCCGACCCGCTCGGCGGCGCCGGCAGGAACAGCTCCAGCTGGCTGCGCTGGCCCTGGTAGGCCGCCCGCGCGGGCCGCGGCGCGCGCGGCCCGGTCAGCCCTCGGCCAGCTCGGCCAGGAGCTCCAGCTGCGCGCAGTGCTTCTTGCCCCGCCCGCGCTTCCTGCGCACGTACGTCCCGTCCGGCCCCATCTCCCACGCCTGCGCGTTGTCCGAGAGGTAGGGCCTGAGGCCCTCGCGCACCACGCGCCGCGCGAGCTTCGCGTCCGTCACCGGGAAGCACAGCTCGATGCGCCGGAAGAAATTGCGGTCCATCCAGTCGGCGCTCGAGAGGTAGACGCGCTCCTCGCCGCCGCCGGCGAAATGGAAGATGCGCGTGTGCTCCAGGAACCGGCCCACGATCGAGCGCACGCGGATGTTCTCCGAGAGCCGCGCCACGCCCGGGCGCAGGGCGCACACGCCGCGCACGATGAGGTCGATCTTCACGCCCGCCTGCGAGGCCTTGTACAGCGCCTCGATCACGCGGGGCTCGAGCAGCGCGTTCATCTTGGCGGTGATGCGCGCGGGCACCCCGGCACGCGCCAGGCGCGTCTCGTTCTCGATGGCCTCCAGCACCCGCGCGTGCAGCGTGAAGGGCGCCTGCCACACCTGCCTGAGCTTGGTCACCTTGCCCAGGCCGGTGAGCTGCTGGAACACCTCGTTCACGTCCGCGCACACGGCCTCGTTGCTCGAGAGCAGGTCGAAGTCGGTGTACAGGCGCGCCGTGCGCGGGTGGTAGTTGCCGGTGCCCAGGTGGACGTAGCGCATGAGCCGGCCCTCCTCGCGGCGCACCACCAGCGCCATCTTGGCGTGCGTCTTGTGGCCGACCACGCCGTACACCACGTGCGCGCCCACCTCCTCCAGGCGCGCGGCCCAGTTGATGTTGGCCTCCTCGTCGAAGCGCGCCATGAGCTCCACGACGACGGTCACCTCCTTGCCGGCGCGCGCCGCGTCGATGAGCGTCTTCATGATCACCGAGTCGGTGCCCGTGCGGTACACCGTCTGCTTGATCGCCACCACCTGCGGGTCGCGCGCGGCCTCGCGGATGAAGTCGATGACCGGCGCGAACGACTGGAACGGGCGGTGCAGCAGTACGTCGCCCTTCCTCAGCGTCTCGAAGATGTCCTTCGACTTCGCGAGCGAGCGCGGCAGCCCCGGGTGGAAGGCCTTGAACTTCAGGCGCGGGCGGTCCACCTGGTCGGGCACGCTCATCAGGCGCACGAGGTTCACCGGGCCGTTCACGCGGTAGAGGTCCACCGCCTCGAGCCCGAACTGCTCGAGCAGGAAGGAGGCCATGGCCGGGGTCATCGTGTCGTCCACCTCCAGGCGCACGGCGTCGCCGAAGTGGCGCTGCGGCAGCTCCCCCTGCAGGGCCTTCTTCAGGTCCTTCACCTCCTCCTCCTCGACGAAGAGGTCGGAGTTGCGCGTGACGCGGAACTGGTGGCAGCCCAGCACGTTCATGCCGGCGAAGAGCTCGCCCACGTGGGCGTGCAGGATCGAGGTGAGGAAGATGAACTCGTGCTCGCCGCCGGCCACGCCGTGGGGCAGGCGGATGACGCGCGGCAGCACCCGCGGGGCCTGGACGATGGCCGCGCGCGAATCGCGGCCGAAGGCATCGCGCCCCTCCAGCTCCACCGCGAAGTTCAGGCTCTTGTTGAACACGCGCGGGAACGGGTGGGAGGGATCCAGGCCGATCGGCGTGAGCACCGGCATCATCTCGCGGAAGAAGAAGCCCTTCACCCACTCCTGCTGCGCGGCGTTCCATTCCGAGCGGCGCAGGAAGCGGATGCCCTCGCGCGCGAGCGCCGGCAGCACCTCGCCGTTGAGCAGGTCGTACTGCCGCTCGACCAGGGCGTGCGCCTCGCGGGAGACGCGCGCGAACACCTCGTGCGGGGTGAGGCCGTCGGGATCGGCCGCGCCGGCGCCGAGCTTGAGCTGCTCCTTCACGCCGGCCACGCGGATCTCGAAGAACTCGTCCAGGTTGGAGGAGACGATGCACAGGAACTTCAGGCGCTCCAGGACGGGCGTCGCCCTGTCCTCGGCCTGGGCGAGCACGCGGCGGTTGAACTCGAGCGCCTGCAGCTCGCGGTTCAGGAAATGCTCGGGGGATA
>JBGAOO010000334.1:0-3699 GCA_044221765.1 Usitatibacteraceae bacterium
CTCTCGGCGGTGGTGGCCCTGCTGCCGATGGCCGCGGCGCAGCTGCTGCGCGTGTTCGGCGAGCGAGGCGAGGTCGACCACGCGCAGATCGCCCAGGGCGCCGTGATGGCGCTGGGCGAGGAGGACGATCCCACCGACCTGCTGCTCGCGATGGACGAGCGGCTCTCGCACATCCTCGTCGACGAGTTCCAGGACACCTCGCGCAGCCAGTGGCGCCTGCTCGCCTCGCTCACGGCCGGCTGGGAGGCGGGCGACGGCCGCACCGTCTTCGCGGTGGGCGACCCGATGCAGTCCATCTACCGCTTCCGCGAGGCGGACGTCGGCCTCTTCCTGCGCGCCTGGCGCGAAGGGCTCCCCGCGGTGCCGCTCGAGCGCTTGCGCCTCACCACGAACTTCCGCTCCCGGCAGGGCATCGTCGCCTGGGTCAACGCCACGTTCGGCCGCATCCTGCCGCGCGAGGACGACGAAGCCGAGGGCGCGGTGAGCTACGCGGCTTGCGACGCCTTCCACGACCCCCTGCCCGGCCCTGCCGTGACCTGGCATGCCTTTTCCGGCCCGGATGCGCACGGGGCGCGAGCGGACGAAGCCAGGCGCGTGGTCGAACTCGTCCGGGCCACCCGCGAGGCGAACGACCAGGCCACCATCGCGATCCTCGTGCGCAACCGCACGCACCTGGACCGCATCGTCCCCGCGCTGCGCGAGGCCCAGCTGCGATTTCGCGCGGTCGACATCGAGCCGCTCGCCGAGCGCCAGGGGGTGCAGGATCTCCTGGCGCTCACGCGCGCGCTTTCGCACGCCGGCGACCGCGCCGCCTGGCTCGCGGTCCTGCGCGCGCCGTGGTGCGGCCTCGCCCTCGCCGACCTGCACGCGCTCGCCGGCGGCGACGACCGGGTCGTGCCCGACCTGCTGGCGCAGGGTCGGGGCTTCGAGGCGATGGCGCCCGAGGTCCGCGATCGCCTGGTCCGCGTGCGTGCGATCCTCTCGGACGCGCTGGAACAGCGGCTGCGCGGCTCCTTGCGCGAGCGCGTCGAGCGCGCCTGGCTCGCGCTTGGCGGGCCTGCCTGCGTGGCCGGTCCCGCCGACCTGGAGGACGCCGAGACCTTCTTCGATCGTCTCGACGAGCTCGCCGAGGGCGACGACCTGCCCGATCCCGCCGCGCTCGAGGAGCAGCTGGAGAGCCTGCGCGGCGCGCCCGACCTCGGCGCCGACGACCGGCTCCAGGTGATGACGATCCACAAGGCCAAGGGACTGCAGTTCACCACGGTCATCGTGCCCGGGATGGACCGCATGCCGCGCTCGGCCGACTCGCCGCTCTTCCGGTGGAAGGCGCGCACCGACGGCTCGCTGGTCATGGCGCCGGTGAAGCAAGCCGGCCAGGCCGTCGAGCCCGCCTACGACTACCTCAGGCTGCTGGTCGGCCGGGAAGAAGGCCACGAGATCGTGCGAGTTTTCTACGTCGCGGCCACGCGCGCGCTGGAGCGCCTGCACCTGCTCGGTCGCGTCGCGGTGGACGGCGACCCCGACGCGGGCCTTCGCTGGCGCAAGCCCCCGGCGCGCTCGCTGCTGGGCAAGGCGTGGAGCGTCGCCGAAGGCGAGATCGGCGCGGTGCCGGCGGCGGGCGTGCCGGCGGGGCCGCCCGGCGCGGCCCCCGCGGCATCGCCGGGCCGCGAGGACCTGCGCTGGATCCGGCCGGCAGCGCTGCAGGTGTCGGTCGCCGAGCCCGCCTTCATGTCGCCGGACGAACCCGAAGAGGCGGCCTCGCGCCTGGAATTCAGCTGGGCGGGCGAGACGGCGCGCCTGGTCGGCACGGTGGCCCACCGGTGGCTCCAGCGCATCGCGCAGGAAGGCCTCGCGGCTTGGAACCCCGGCCGCATCGCGGGCCTCGCCCCGCTGGTGGCGAGCGAGCTGGAGCGGCACGGCGTGCCGGCCGACGGGCGGGCCGAGGCGGGGGAACTCGTCCTGGCCGCCCTCGCCACGTCGGTCACCGACGCGAAGGGCCGCTGGATCCTGGGCGAGCACCGGGAGGCGGCGAACGAGGTGCGCGTGAACGTGCTCGAGGACGGGCGCGTGCGCCTGGTCGTGATGGACCGCGTGTTCACCGACGAGCGCGGGCAGCGCTGGATCGTCGACTACAAGACGAGCCGCCACGAGGGCGGCAGCCTGGAGACGTTCCTCGACAGCCAGCGCGACCGGTACGCCCCGCAGCTTCGCCGGTACGCGGGCGTGATGGGCGGGACGTGCGGGCTCGGCCTCTACTTCCCGCTGGTGCCGGGCTGGCGCGAGGTGGGCGCCTGACTCAGCCCGCCAGTCCGGAGAGCCAGTGCACCAGGTTCAGCGTGACCAGGCGCGGCTGTTCCAGCGTCGAGAGGTGCCCGCACTGGTCCGCGATCACCAGGCGCGAGCCCGCGATCGCATTGGCCATCTCCTGGTGGAGCGCCACGGGCGTGAGCGCGTCCTCCCGCCCGCACAGCACGAGCGTCGGGCACTTGATCGCCGCCAGGTGCGGGCGGCTGTCGATGCGGCCGATGATCGCCTCCTGCTGGCGGCAATAGGCCTCGCGGCCGGTGCTGGCGGCCATCGCCTTCACCACCGCCACCAGCCGCGCCTCGCGCTGGTGCGCCGGCAGCAGCAGCTTGGGCAGCAGCGCGTTCACCACGCGCTCGAAATCCGTCTGCGCCATCTTCATCATGCGCCGGCGGTCCTCGGTCGCCTGGTCCGAATCGGGCCGGGCGTTCGTGTCGAGCAGCGCGAGCCCGCTCACCCGCGTGGGCGCCTGGCGGCAGATCTCGAGCGCGACATAGCCGCCCATGGAAAGGCCGGCGACGGCGAAGCGTCCCAGCGGCATGCGGGCGATCGCCGCCTTGGCCATGGCCGCGATCGTGTCGTCCTTGGACACGTCGGCCACCGTGCAGGCGGCCGAGTGCGCGAGACCGGTGACCTGTTCCTGGAACAGGCGCTGGTCGCAGAGCAGGCCGGGAACCAGCAGGAGGTTCGGCTTGCTCATCGCCCATCCTCCTTCGGCGCTTCGGCCGCGCGGGCCTCGAGCGTGGCGTAGGCGCTTTCGAGCGTCGAGACGATCTCGACGAGCACCTGGCGGAACTGCGCCGGGTCGCAACCCATCAGCACCGCGTCGTCGAGCGCGTCCTGCGAGACCTGCCGGATCTCCTCGAGGTTGTGGCGCAGCATCTTCAGCTTCTCCACGCAGGCGATCACTTCGCCCTTCGGAGAGCGCCAGGGCGTTTGCGGCGGGCAGGCTTGGGTCTTGTCGGTCATGGGAGTGTCTCGTTCCTCGGGGCGGTCAACGCCAGGTGGCGCTGGCCTGCATGGTGACGGCGCCTTCGTGGTCGCGCGTCCAGAGTTCGGCGGATGTGCCGTCCGCGCCGGGCCGCCCGCAGACGTCGAAGGGGTCGGTGTCGAAGAGCGGGCGCAGGGCGCGGAATGCGAAGGAGAGCGGCTCGGCGCCGGGCACGCTGCGCTGGAGCAGGTCGAGCAGGAGCGTCGCGATGAGCGGGCCGTGGACGATGAGGCCCGGGTAGCCCTCGACCTTCGTCACGTAGGGATGGTCGTAGTGGATGCGATGGCCGTTCGCGGTGACGGCGGAATACCGGAAGAGCAGGACCGGGTCGGGCACGATGCGCCGCGACCAGGCCTCGTCCGTCCGCGCGGGCACGGGCGCGGCGACGGCCTGCCCGGTCTCGC
>JBGAOO010000335.1:0-3660 GCA_044221765.1 Usitatibacteraceae bacterium
CAGACTTCCGGCCGCGTCTTCCTCACCGGCACCCAGGCGCTCGTGCGACTCGCGATGATCCAGCGCGAACGCGACCTCGCGGCCGGGCTCAACACCGCAGGGTTCATTTCCGGCTACCGCGGCTCGCCGCTGGGCGGATTCGACCAGGCACGGGGGAAGGCGAAGAAGCACCTCGAATCGCACCATATCCACTTCACGCCCGGCGTGAACGAGGAACTGGCGGCGACCGCCGTGTGGGGATCGCAGCAGGTCGGCCTCTTCAAGGGCGCGAAGTACGACGGCGTGTTCGCCATGTGGTACGGCAAGGGCCCCGGCGTCGATCGGTGCGGCGACGTGTTCAAGCACGCGAACGCCGCGGGTACCGCGAAGCACGGCGGGGTGCTGCTCATCGCGGGCGACGACCACGCGTGCAAGTCCTCGACGCTGCCGCACCAGTCCGAACACGCCTTCGACGCAGCGATGATCCCGGTGCTCTATCCGACGGGCGTGCAGGAGATCCTCGAACTCGGCCAGCACGGCTTCGCGATGTCGCGCTACTCCGGCTGCTACGTCGCGTTCAAGACGATTTCCGAGACCGTGGACTCGTCCGCTTCCGTGCTCGCGGACCCGGACTCCCCGCGCATCGTGCTGCCGCAGGACTTCCCCGTGCCGGCGGCGGGCATGAACATCCGCTGGCCCGACGCGCCGATGGAGCAGGAGCTGCGCCTGCAGCACGACAAGATCTACGCCGCGCTTGCCTATGCCCGCGCCAACCGGCTCAACCGGATCACGATCGACTCCCCTGCGCCGCGCCTGGGGATCATCGCCTCGGGCAAGTCCTACCTCGACGTGCTCCAGGCGCTCGAGGACCTGGGCATCGACGGCCGCCATGCCGCGGAGATCGGCATCCGGCTCTTCAAGGTGGGCATGCCCTGGCCGCTCGAGCCCGACGGCATCCGGGAATTCGCGCAGGGGCTCGACGAGATCCTGGTGGTGGAGGAGAAGCGCCAGCTCATCGAGTACCAGATGAAGGAGCAGCTCTACAACTGGCGCGACGACGTGCGCCCGCGCGTCATCGGCAAGTACGACGAGCATGGCGAGTGGGAATCGCACCGGTCGGAATGGCTGCTGCCTGCCGCGGGCGAGCTCACGCCGGCCATGATCGCGCGCGTGATCGCCAAGCGCATCGGCCGCTTCTACACCTCGAGGATCGTCGAGGCGCGCCTGAAGTTCCTGGTGGCGAAGGAGGCGGCGCTCGCCCGGCCGCGCGCGAAGGTCGCGCGCATCCCGTATTTCTGCTCCGGCTGCCCGCACAACACCTCGACGCGCGTCCCCGAGGGCTCGCAGGCGCTCGCCGGCATCGGCTGCCACTACATGGCGATCTGGATCCGCCCCGAGCAGACGATGACCTTCACGCAGATGGGCGGCGAAGGCATGCCCTGGGTCGGCATCGCCCCCTTCACCGAGACGAAGCATGTCTTCGCGAACCTGGGCGACGGCACGTACTACCACTCGGGCCTGCTCGCCATCCGTGCCGCGGCCGGCTCGGGTGTGAACATGACCTACAAGATCCTGTTCAACGACGCGGTGGCGATGACCGGCGGCCAGCCCGTCGACGGCCATCTGACGGTGCCGACGCTCACGCGGCAGGTCGCCGCCGAAGGCGTGAGGCGCATCGCGGTGGTGACCGACGAGCCGGAGAAGTACCGCGGCGTGACGGACCTGGCGCCGGGCACCACCATCCACCACCGCGACGACCTGGACGCGGTCCAGCGCGAGCTGCGCGAGGTGCCCGGCGTCAGCGCGCTCGTCTACGACCAGACCTGCGCGGCCGAGAAGCGCCGCCGCCGCAAGCGCGGCAAGGCCGTCGATCCCGCGCGGCGCGTCGTCATCAACGACCGCGTGTGCGAAGGGTGCGGCGATTGCGGCACGAAATCGAATTGCCTGTCCGTGGTGCCCCTCGAAACCGAGTTCGGCCGCAAGCGCGCGATCGACCAGAGCACGTGCAACAAGGACTTCTCCTGCCTCAAGGGGTTCTGCCCCAGCTTCGTGACGGTCGAAGGCGGGCGGCTGCGCAAGCGGGCCCCCGCGCTGCGCGAAGCCGGGAACGCGCTTCCCGAGCCCGTCCTGCCGGCGCTCGAGCGGCCGTGGGGCATCCTCGTCACCGGCGTCGGCGGCACGGGCGTCGTGACGATCGGGGCGCTGCTCGGCGTCGCCGCCCACATCGAGGGCAAGGGCGTCGCGGTGCTCGACATGACCGGACTCGCGCAGAAGGGCGGCTCCGTCTACTCGCACATCCGCATCGCGGCGCGCCCGGAGGACATCCATGCGGTGCGCATCGCCGCAGGCGAGGCGCGGGCGGTCATCGGCTGCGACATGATCGTCTCGGCCTCGGACGAGGCCATCGCCAAGATGCAGGCCGGCCAGACGCGGGCCGTCATCAATGTCGACGTCCCGCCGACCGGGAACTTCACGCGCGAGCCGGACCTGCAGCTGCCTCGCCAGGACATGGCCGACGCCATTCGCGAGGCCTGCGGGCCGGATTCGGCCGATTTCATCGAGGCGGGCGCGCTCGCCACGGCGCTGCTGGGCGACTCGATCGCCACGAACCTGTTCATGGTCGGCTACGCCTGGCAGAAGGGCCTCGTGCCGGTGGGGCGGGAGGCGATCGCCGAGGCCATCCGCATCAATGGCGCGGCCGTCGAGTCCAACCTGGCCGCCTTCGACTGGGGTCGCCGCGCGGCCGTCGATCCGAAGGCGGTGCGCCAGGCGGCCGAGCCGGGGCAGGCATCGACGGGCAGCCTGCGCCTGTCCGCCAGCCTCGAAGAGGAAATCCGGCGCCGCCGCGAGGATCTCGTGCGCTACCAGGACGAGGCGTACGCGCGCCGCTACGAGGAGCAGGTGCAGCGTGTGCGCGCGGCGGAAGCGGCATGCGTGCCCAGTTCGAGCGATCTCACGCGCGCGGTCGCCCGCAACCTGTTCAAGTTGATGGCGTACAAGGACGAATACGAGGTCGCGCGCCTGCACACCGATGGCGAGTTCCTCGCGCGCGTGGCGGGTCAGTTCGAGGGCGACTACCGCATCGTCCTGCACCTGGCGCCGCCGCTCTGGTCGAAGGTGGACCCGGCCACCGGCGAGCACCGGAAGGGTGCCTACGGCCCGTGGATGCTCGCGGCGATGCGCCTGCTGGCGAAGTTCAAGGGCCTGCGGGGCACGGCCTTCGATCCCTTCGGCTACTCGCAGGAGCGGCGCACGGAGCGGCGCCTCGTGACCGACTACGAGAGCACGCTCGGCGAGATGCTCGAGCGCCTTTCGCCGGTTTCCCTGCCGATCGCCGTGGATCTGGCCTCGCTGCCGGAACACGTGCGCGGATTCGGGCCCGTGAAGGCGAGGAACCTGGTCCAGGTGCTCGAGCGGCGGGAGCAGCTGCTGCGGGAGCTTCGCGACCCGGCCTCTCGCCGGGCGGCGCCGGCGCCGGTGAAGGCGGCGGCCTGAGGTTTACAGGCCCGCGAGGCCCGGCCAGGAGAGCGTGTAGGACCCGGGGGCGAGCGTGAGTTCGCCCGTCGCGCCGAAGGGCAGGGTGAGCTTGCGCGCGACATGCCCGATCGGCAGCCCTTCCAGCACGGGGCAGGGCGCCAACGCGCGCACGGTCTCGATGACTTCGGCCATCGCGTACGGATA
>JBGAOO010000336.1:0-3649 GCA_044221765.1 Usitatibacteraceae bacterium
GATGAGCTGCAGCGTCGCGCCCGCGCCCCAGAAGAGCGTGGTGACCGCGAGCGAGATCTGGCCGAGCTTGTCCTTCCACAGCGTGTTGAAGCACCGGGCGAAGTCCAGGAGCAGCCGCACCGGGTTGCGCTCCTGGTGCGCGTAGCGCGCGCCCGTGTCGGGAATGGCCAGGTTGAAGAGCGCCGCGATGGCATAGACGATCGCGATCACCGTGATCGCGGCCTCGGGCGGCGTATCGATGCCGGTGTCGAACCAGGGCAGGTCGATCGACAGCAGCACCGACGAGACGCGCGGCCCGATCAGCACGCCGCCGAGCACGGTGCCCAGGACGATGGAGCCCACGGTGAGCCCCTCGATCCAGCCGTTGGCGGCCACGAGCTGCTCGGCCGGCAGCAGCTCGGTGAGGATGCCGTACTTGGCCGGCGAGTAGGCGGCCGCGCCAAGCCCGACGACGGCATAGGAGACCAGCACGAACCAGTAGGGCTCGAGCCCCGTGGCGGGCATGAGGTCGTGGAAGAAGAGCAGGGCGCAGCCGGCGACCTTCACCGTGTTGGTGATGAACATCACGCGGCCCTTGGGCATCGAGTCGGCGAAGGCGCCCACGAAGGCCGCGAGCGCCACGTAGGAGACGATGAAGAAGAACTTGAGGATCGGGGTGATCCAGGCCGGGCTGTGCAGGTCGGCGAGCAGCGCGATGGCGGCGATGAAGAGCGCGTTGTCGGCGAGCGAGGAGAAGAATTGCGCCGCCATGATGGTGTAGAAGCCCCGTTTCACCTGGCTTCCCTTCTTCGGCAGCGCTTCAGTTGGCTGGCCCCATCAAGATGGGGACCCCCGGCCGCCATGATGGTGTAGAAGCCCCGTTTCACCTGGCTTCCCTTCTTCGGCAGCGCTTCAGTCGGCTCGCCCCGTCAAGATGGGGACCCCCGGCCGCCTGGATCGTGTGGAAGCCGCTTTTCATGGGGCCTTCTCGTGGGTGATCCACCAGGCGCGGAACTCGCGCTCGGGCAGGGGACGGCTGAGCAGGAAGCCCTGGGCGAGATCGCAGCCCAGGGTGCGAAGCTCCTCGAGCGCGGCCGGCTCCTCCACGCCCTCGGCGACCGCGCGCAGGTCGAAGTTGTGCGCCAGGTCGATCACCGAGCGCACGATCTGGTGGTCGCCGCGGTCGGTGAGCAGGCCGCTCACGAAGAGGCGGTCGATCTTGAGCTCGTCGAGCGGAAAGCGCTTCAGGTAGGCGAGGGACGAGTAGCCCGTGCCGAAGTCGTCGATCGAGAGCTCGACGCCCGCGCCATTGAGGCGCGTGAGCATCGCCATCGAGCGTTCCGCGTCGCCGATCATCGAGCTCTCGGTGATCTCCAGCGTGATCTGCCCGGGCGGCACGCTCCAGGTGCTGAGCGCCTGCTCGACGATGTCGGGCAGCTCGGGATCGACCAGGGCGCGCGTGGAGAGGTTCACGCTGAAGCGCGGCGTGATCCCCTCCTTGCGAAGCTGCGCGGCCTGGCGCAGCACCGCATTGAGCACCCAGAAGGTGAGCGAGCCGATGAGCCCGGTGTTCTCGGCGATGCCCACCACCGTGGCGGGCGGGATGTTGCCCGCGGTGGGGTGGCGCCAGCGCAGCAGCGCCTCGGCGGCCACGGCGCGGCCGGTGGCGAGCTCGATCTGGGGCTGGTAGTGGACGTCCAGCTCGTTGGCGCGGATGGCGCGCTGCAGGTCGATGTCCAGCCCGTGGTAGACCTCCGCCTCGACGCTGTCCTCCGACTGGTAGACGTGGTAGCCCTCCTCGCGGGTGCCGGCGATGCGCCGGGCCACGTCCGCCGCCATGAGGAGCTGGGCGGGGTCGGCCGTGTGCTCGGGGACCGTGGCGATCCCCACGCAGGGCCGCAGGATGGCGGTGCCGCCCTCGTGGGCGATCGGCCGGTCGAGCGCGCGCAGGCACTTCACGGCGGCGAGGATCGCCTGCGTCGGGTGGGCGATGCGCGGCAGCACCAGGCACACCTGCTCGTCGCTGATCGCGGCGATGCGGTCCTCCGGGCGCAGCACGGGGCGCAGGCGCTCGATCACGAGCGAGAGCGTGACCGTGGCGGGCGGCCCCTTGAGCAGCGCCTGCAGGCGGTCGACGCGCCGCAGCTCGATGAGCAGCACGGCAAGGCGCCCCTTCGTGGCCTGCGCGATCGCCGCCTCGCGGTCCAGGTACTTGATCAGGTCGTCGCGCGCGGCGTCGCCAGAATCGCCCCCCGGGGAACCGCGGCCGACGGAAGGCGGGGAGGGGTTCACGAGAGGTAATGCTCGCGGGGGTCGAGGCCGAAGGCGCCCGCGGGCAGGCTGCGCCGGATGTAGGCGGGTTCCTCCCCGCCCAGCTTCGGGTCGTAGAGCAGGTCCACCATGATCGGGTAGCTCGAGGGCGTCTTGTCCGGCCCGGTGAGCAGCAGCACCCGCGGCTTCAGGCGGCGCACCTTGTTGTGCGAGACCACGACGGCGACCTCGCCCGTGGACAGCTCCACCAGCGAGCCCACCGGGAACACGCCGATCGCCTGCACGAACTGCTCGACCAGCGGCTCGTGGAAATAGTCCCCCGCCCAGCCGGAGATGCTGCGCAGGGCCTGGTAGGACGAGACCGCCTCCGCGTAGGGGCGCGATTTCGTGAGGGCGGCGAAGCAATCCGTGATGCCCGCCATGCGGCCGAAGATGCCGATCTCGGCATCCTTGAGCCCGCCCGGATAGCCGCTGCCGTTCATGCGCTCGTGGTGCTGCGCGATGCCCTCGAGCACGTCGGCGGGCCAGTTGGGCGTCTCCTGCAGGATCTTCAGGCCGTGCGCGACGTGACCCTGGACCGTCTCGAACTCGGCGGGCGAGAGCGGGCCTTCCTTCTCGAGCAGCTCGCGGGGCAGGCGGATCTTGCCGATGTCGAGCAGCAGGCCGACGGTGCCCAGCTGCGCCAGCTGCGCGCGCGGAAACCCCAGGTGCCGCCCGAAGGCGACGAGGTAGACCGCCACCTGCAGCCCATGGCCGTAGGTGGTGATGTCCTGCTCGCGCAGGCGCGCCACCCACATGAGCGCGTCGGGGTTGCGAACCATGCTCTCGACCATCTCGTCGACCACTTCCTCCACGCGTTCGATCTCGACGGGGTGTCCGGCCCACACGTCGGAGGCGAGCTTGCGCAGCACGTCGGAGCTGCGCTCGTACGCCTGGCGGGCCGGCGCGATCTCCTCCTCCACCGTGCGCACGTCCTGGTAGATGGTGACCTGGATGTGGGGCGGCAGGAGGGAGGGGCGCGGCGCGTCGGGCGGCAGCTCCGCCGGGACCTCGGGCAGGTCCTTCTCCGGACGCCGCCAGAGGTGGGAGATCCGGTCCACGAGGCCGCCCAGGAAGCTGCCGTGCGTGTCGCCCTGCCCGGCGGCGGGCGGGGGCGGCTCGACCGCGGTCGTGTTGAGTCGGACGATGCCGGGGCGGGTCGGGGGCAGGGCGCCCCCGCGCGGGTGCATCGCCTCCGGCGACGGGGGGGCCGAGGCATCGACGGGCCGGGGGCGGGCCTTCGCGCCCGCGGCGGCCGGGCGCGTCACCTGCGTGACCTGCACGCGCGGCTCGTGGGCACCGGGCTTCTCGCCGACCTTGGCCGAGGGAGGCGCGGCATATTCGTCCCCGGTGGAGCGCG
>JBGAOO010000337.1:0-3644 GCA_044221765.1 Usitatibacteraceae bacterium
CGATCGCGCTCCAGAGCCCGGAGCAGTTCCTGCGCTCGGCGCGCCTTGCGCGGGCCGATGGCGCGAGCGCCGGCAACCCGGCGCTCGCGCACAACCTGCGCGGCGAGCGCGACAACCAGCGCTCCGCGGACCGGCTCAACCCCGGCCGGGACTTCCGCACCGCATTCCCGCCCGGGCCGTTCGGCGCCGCGGTGCGATCGGCGGCGCAGCTCGCGGCCAATCCCGAAGGCGTGGGCGTCATCCGGCTCACGCTCGACGGCTTCGACACCCACGCCAACCAGCTGGGAACGCAGGCGGCCTTGCTTCGCCAGCTCGCCGAGGGGCTCGCCGCCCTGCGCGAGGCGTTGGTGGAGCTCGGACGCTGGCCCGAGGCGTTGGTGGCCACGTATGCGGAGTTCGGCCGCCGGCCGCGCGAGAACGAGAGCGGCGGCACGGACCACGGCACGGCCAACGTGCACTGGGTGATGGGCGGCGCGGTGAAGGGCGGCCTACTGGGAGAGCCACCCCGGCTCGACCGGCTCGATGCCGGCGGCAACCTCGCCTTCGGCCTGGACTTCCGTGACTACTATGCCGGCCTGCTCGAGGCGGCCTGGGGCGAGGAGGGGCGCGGGCTCGTGGTGCCGGCCCGTCGTCCCTTGCCATTGCTCCGGGCATGAACATATTTCATAAAGCACATTAAATATACTGTGCAAGCTATTAATAAATAAGCATATAAACTCGGCGCGTCGAGCGCGCTGCGGCCGGTATAATGGGGCATTCCCCGGCCTGCGCACCCCCCTTGAACCTCCTCGCCGTCGAGACCTCCACCGAGCTCTGCTCGGCCGCGCTCCTGCGCGAGGAGGAGCTTTTCGTCGAGCAGGCCCAGGCCCCCAACCGTCACGCGGAACAACTGGACGGGATGGTTCGCCGCCTGCTCGCCCGCGCCGCGCTTTCGGTGCGCGACATGCACGCCTTCGCCTTCGGACAAGGACCGGGCTCCTTCACGGGACTGCGAATCGCCTGCGGGTTCGCGCAGGGCCTCGCGTTCGGGGCCGATCGGCCCGTGGTGCCGGTTCCGTCGTTCCTTGCGCTCGCCGAGCGGGCCAACGCGAGCCGGGTGGTCGTGGCCCTGGATGCCCGCCTGGGCGAGGCCTACCTCGCGGCATATTCGCGCATGGGTGGGGACTGGCAGGCGGTGATCGAACCCTGCCTCGCCTTGCGCGGGGACCTGCCCTCCTTGCCGGGTCGTGATTGGGTCGCCACGGGCAGCGGCTTCGATCATTTCGACTGGCTGCGAGCCGCCTACGCCGCTTCGGTGAGCCATCGCATCGAGAACGACTTGCCCCAGGCCGGTCCGCTCGCCCGTGTCGCGGCCCGTCGTCTCGCCCGCGGCGAGCACGTGCCGGCCGACGAGGCCGCGCCGCTGTACCTGCGCGACAAGGTGGCCCTCACCACGGAGGAAAGGCGCGCGAATTCATGAGCGCGCTGCCTCGGGAGCAGGTGGCTTACCGGCACATGCAGGCCGCCGACCTGCCGGTGGTCGCCGCGATGGAGAAGTCCCTGTACGCCTTTCCCTGGAGCCTGGGCAACTTCCGGGATTCCCTCGAGGCCGGCTACGAGTGCTGGGTGGCGAGCCACCAGGGCGCCGTCGTCGCCTATGCCGTGCTGATGATCGCGCTCGACGAGGCGCACCTGCTCAACATCGCCGTCGACGGCCGGTGGCACAATGCGGGCATCGGCCGCGCCTTTCTCCTGCACCTGATCGGCGTCGCGCGGGAGGTCGGCGTGCAGATCGTCTACCTCGAAGTGCGCCCCTCCAACCTCGCCGCCAGGCATCTCTACCGCGACATGGGTTTCCAGCAGATCGCCATCCGGCCCGGCTACTACCCGGCCGTCACCGGGCGCGAGGATGCGCTCTTCCTCGGCCTCACGCTCTGAGCCGGCATGGACGATCGCGCGCTGAAGGAACTCGAACTGCTGCCCGTGGCCCGCCTCTACGGCCTGGCGCCGGGTGCCGCGCCGGTCGGGCCGATGCCAACGGTCGTTCGCGAGGCGCCGGTTCCTCGGGAAGAAGCCCGTCCCGCGGCGCCGGCAAGCGCCCGGCCGGCCACGCCCGTGGCGCGTGCCCCGGCAGAGGCAAGGCCGGTCGCGCCGGTGGCGGGCATCGAGGCGATGGGCTGGGAGGCCCTGCGCGAAGCGGTGGCGGGCTGCCGCCGCTGCGGCCTGTGCGAGCAGCGCAAGCAGGCGGTCTTCGGCGTCGGCCACGAGTCCGCCCCCTGGCTCTTCGTCGGCGAGGGTCCGGGCGCCGACGAGGACGAGAAGGGCGAGCCCTTCGTCGGCCAGGCCGGCAAGCTCCTGGACAGCATGCTCGCCGCGCTCAAGCTCAAGCGCGGCCGCGAGGTCTACATCGCGAACGTCGTGAAATGCCGGCCGCCGGGCAATCGCGTCCCCACGCCCGAGGAGGCGGCGGCCTGCGCGCCTTTCCTCGACCGGCAGGTGGATCTCATCCGCCCCCGGCTCATCGTCGCCCTGGGAAAGACGGCCGCCATCCGGCTGACCGGGCAGGAATCGAGCCTCGCCAGCCTTCGCGGCAGGGCCTACGCCTATCGCGGCATCCCGCTCGTCGTGACGTACCATCCGGCCTACCTGCTGCGCAACCTGCCGGACAAGGCCAAGGCCTGGGAGGACCTGCTCTTCGCCCGCCGCACCCTGGGCGGGGCCCCTTGAACCCGGGGCCCGCCGTCCCCATCATTCCGCTTCGCTTTCCAATCCCCTGAGGGAGGAACCCGTTCCATGCGCAATTTCCTGACCGCGTTCGCGCTCGCCGGCGCGCTGCTCATCTCCGGCTGCGGCTACAACGACTTCCAGACGAAGGACGAGGAAGTGAAGGCCGCCTGGTCCGAGGTGCTGAACCAGTACAAGCGCCGCGCCGACCTGATCCCGAACCTCGTCAACGTGGTGCAGGGCTTCGCCGCGCAGGAGAAGGACGTGCTGCTGGGCGTCACCCCGGCGCGCGCGCGCGTGGGCTCCATCCAGCTCACCCCCGAGGCGCTCAACGACCCGCAGGCGCTCAAGAACTTCCAGGCCGCCCAGGGCGACCTCTCGAGCGCCCTCTCGCGCCTCATGGTGGTGGCCGAGAACTACCCGCAGCTCAAGAGCGACGCGAACTTCCGCGACCTGCAGGCGCAGCTCGAGGGCACGGAGAACCGCATCACCACGGCGCGCAACCGCTACATCAAGACCGTGAAGGACTACAACATCCTCGCGCGCCAGTTCCCGTCGAACCTCACGGCCATGGTCTTCGGCTACAAGGAAAAGGCGAACTTCACCGTCGACGACGAGAAGAAGATCGCCGAGCCGCCCAAGGTCGACTTCTCCGCCAAGCCGGCGCCGGCGCCCGCGCCCGCTCCGGCGCCCGCTCCCGCGCCCGCTCCCGCGCCCGCACCGGCTCCCGCACCGGCCAAGTGACCAGCGCAGCCGGCCGCCTCCTCGCGGGGGCGGCCGCGTCCCTCGCGCTCGCCTTCGCGGTCCACGCCGCGGAGGTGACCGATCCGATCCCCGTGCCCAAGCTTTCGGGGCGCGTGGTCGACCTCACCGGCACGCTCGCGACCGGCGAACGCGAGTCGATCGCGGCCCGACTCAAGGCGTTCGAGGAGGCGAAGGGC
>JBGAOO010000338.1:0-3624 GCA_044221765.1 Usitatibacteraceae bacterium
GGCCTGCCGCCCGATCACCTGCGCCTCGCGCCCCGGTCGCCCGGCTGACGGGGGTGACGGGGCCCGAGCCGGAAAGAAAAAAGGGCCCCCGCGAACGGGGGCCCTTCGACATCGGTGGTGGAGAGGAAGGGGATCGAACCCTCGACCTCCGCATTGCGAACGCGGCGCTCTCCCAGCTGAGCTACCCCCCCACGAAGGGCGAAATTATACCTCAGTCGCCCGGCTTTCCGCGACCCTCGCCGCACGGCGAGGCATCGGGAACTTCTTTTGGCCGGTGCCGGCCCGGTCAGCTGCCGTCGGTCTGCACGGCCCGGATGCTCACCGCCTGCGACGTGTAGGTGACGTCGAGCAGCTTCACCGCGAGGAACACGGCCCGGATGGTGGGCACGGGGATGCCGGTGAGCTCGCCCAGCTCCACCACGGAGCCCACGAGCGCATCGATCTCCACGGGCCGGCCGGCCTCCACGTCCTGCAGCATGGACGTCTTGTGCTTGCCCACCTTGCGCGCGCCCTCGATGCGCTTCTCGAGCGGCACGCGGAAGGTGATGCCCAGGTGCTCGGCCACCGCCTGCGCCTCGCGCATCATCTGCGCCGCGAGGGCGTAGCCGTGCTCGTTCTCGCACATGTCCTGGAGCGTGGCGTGCGTGAGCGCGGAGATCGGGTTGAAGGTGAGGTTGCCCCAGAGCTTGAGCCACATCTCGGCGCGCACGTTGTCCAGGATCGGGCACTTGAGCCCGGCCTTCGTGAAGGCCTCCGAGATGCGCTGGATGCGCGGGGTGGTGCTGCCGTCCAGCTCGCCCAGCGGGAAGCGGTCGCCCTCGATGTGCACGACCTTGCCCGGGGAGACGAGCTCCGTGGCCGGGTAGACCACGCAGCCGACGATGCGCTCCTTGGGGATCGCGTTCTTCACGATCCCGCCCGGGTCGACCGTCTCGACGGTGCGCCCGGCGAGCTCGCCGCCGTGGTCGTGGAAATACCAGAAGGGGATCCCGTTCTGCATGGGGATCACCACGGTGTCGGCGTGGAAGAGCGGGGCGAGCCTGTCGGCCACCGCGCCCACCTGGTGCGCCTTGAGCGCGAGGATCACCACGTCGAAGGCGCCGGCCTTCGCGTAGTCGTCCGTGGCCTTCACCGTGGTCGCGATCTCCTCGCGGCCGTCCCGGTAGAAGACCTTCATCCCTTCGGCGTTGATCGCCTCGAGGTTCTTGCCGCGAGCGATGAACGTCACTTCCTCGCCGGCCAGGGCGAGCTTCGCACCCACGAAGCCGCCGATGGCGCCGGCGCCAACGATGCAGAAACGCATTGTTCCCCCAGTGAACGGGCCGCCATCCCGCGCCGGGGGGGCGGGGACGGGACCGGGATCCGAGATCGAGCTTGCATGGCGCCGGGCGGTTTAGCTGCCGCCGTAGTCGCTTCCCGCCTGGGTTGGGCAGGGCCGGAGGGCCAGGCGGGTAGCCTCGGGTCCGCGGCAGGACAAACGTACGCAACCGTCAACTTATGGTGCAGCGCACAAACTGTCAAGCGAACGTATCAACGCCTGCTACCGGCGCCGGCCCGCAGCCTCGCCGCGACGGCCTCGCGCAGGGTGCCGTCGTCGAGGTAGCGGGCGAGGTTGCGCCCGGGGCAGGCCGTGTTCGCGGCGTGGTCCCGGTGGCCGCCGATGCGCCCGGGCGGCACCTGGTACGTGGCCGACAGGTGCGCCAGGACCGAGACGAGCGCGGCGAGCTGGCGCTCGCCCGGCTCCTCGACCTCGAAGTTCCCGAGCACGACGACGAGCGCGTGCCCGGCGGGGTCGTAGTCCGTGTTCGTGTCGCCCGCGAAGGCGATGTCGCGCCCCTCGTACACGCGGCCGGCCGGGTCGATCACGAAGTGGTAGGGCACGTCGATCCAGAGCCGGTCGCGGCGCGACCAGGCCTGCAGCGCGCGCAGGTACTCCGCGGTGTCGCGACCGGGCGCGAAGGCGAGGCCGCCGTGATGCACCGTGATGCGCTCGATGGCGTGGCGGCGGGCGCGCGAGGCGTCGGCCGGCACGCTGCCCCAGGCCTGCGCGGGCACGATGTCCGGGGGCAGGGACGCGCAGCCGGCCGGCAACGCGAGCGCGGCGGCGAGCAGCGCCGCGCGCAGGGCGCCGCGGACGCGGACGGTCGTTTCGGCGGGAAAGCGCGGCATGCCGGCCCGGGAGGAAGGGTACCGGCGCGACGCTAGGGGGCCGGCCTCCCGCTGTCAACGACCGCCCGCGTCACGGCCCGGCGTCGGCCGCCTCGAGGGGGCGCGAGCGGGCCTCGATGCGGCGCATCGGCTCGCCCGTGACGAGCGAGGCGAGGATCCGGCGAAAGCGCGGCTCGCGCGTGCCGGAGAGGATGTACTGCCAGCGATAGGCCGCGAGCAGGTGCGCCCCGATCCGCCGGCGATCGGCGCCCTCGAACAGGCGCCCGGCGGCGAGCTGGAAATAGTGCGCGTCGGCCTCGGCCTGCCGGGCGACGATCGCGTCCATCGCGCCCACCAGGCCGATGAAGGCGTCCACCGCCGCCTCGCGCTCCGCCGGCGACAGGCGCGCGTCCTCGCGCCGCCACTCCAGCTCGTCGAGCAGCGCGTGCTGCGACTCCTCGCGCCAGTGGTAGAGGAAGATGTCCCGGTAGAGGGGCGAGAGGTCCTCGTCCGGGTCGATGCTCTCGCGGTAGTGCGCCTGCGTGAACAGCTCGATGTGGCAGGTGAGCGCGAGCACCGCCCAGGGCCCGGCGGCGAGCACCGAGCGCGCCACGGTGTCGGGGTCGGCGGCGAACGCGTAGCCCGCGGGCATGCCCTCGGCGATCATCGCCTCGACGCGCCGGAAGAGCGCCTGGTGCTTGAGCTCCTCGTCGGCGAAGCGCAGCAGCGCCTCGAGCGCGACCTGGTCGCCCAGCCAGTGGTCGCGGCTCGCCTCGAGCACCTGGGCGCCGATGAAGCGCTCCACCAGCCCGAACATGTTCGCGTAGGTGCGGCCCTGCACCTGGCCGAGCAGGCGCTGCTCCTCGCGCGAGAGGAAGGCGAGGCGGCGCGTGCGCGCGAGGCCCTCGGGCAGGAAATGGTGGGCGAAGTCGAAGCGCCGCCCGCGGATCACGTCCTTGTCGATCTCCCAGCGCACGCGGCGCGAGAGTTCGATGCAGCGGGCATAGCGGTGGGTGGCGGTCTGGGGCTCGAGGTACTCGGGGGCGTTCATGCGGTCTCCGGCGGTGGCGAGGACGATCTCCTCTCCCCCGGTACCACGCACTCGCGCGGCCGATCCGGACAGCGTCAGCGCGAGGCGGCGAGGGCCTGCCGGGCGAGCGGGTGCGCCTCGCCCAGGGCGGCCACCAGGTGCTCGCGCGCCTGGGCCGCGGCCTGGCGCGCCTGGTCCTCCCGCCCGGCGCGCGCATGCAGCCTCGAGAGCGCGAGGTGGGCGGCGCCGGCATAGCTCGAGTGGGCCTTGGCCCCTTGCGTCTCGCGCGCCACCGCGAGCGAGCGCTCGGCGTCGGCGAGCGCCGCCTCGAGCCGGCCCTCGCGCGCGTGGATCACGCTACGCTGGC
The DNA here is from genome assembly GCA_044221765.1 of Usitatibacteraceae bacterium. Taxonomy (GTDB): domain Bacteria; phylum Pseudomonadota; class Gammaproteobacteria; order Burkholderiales; family Usitatibacteraceae; genus FEB-7. The sequence continues at coordinate 3,546 of JBGAOO010000338.1, forward strand.
GCAGCGAGATGGTGAGCGCCCCGACCACGAGCCGGCTGCGCTCGAACTCGGCGAGCACCTCCTCGACGAGCCCGCGCGC
>JBGAOO010000339.1:0-3585 GCA_044221765.1 Usitatibacteraceae bacterium
GGCGAGGTCGAGACGCTGGAGGCCGACTCCGTCGTCCTCGCGCTCGGCCAGGACGTGGACCTCTCGCTGCTCGACCACGTGCCGGGGCTGGAGAAGGAGGACGGCGTGGTGAAGGTCGGGCCCAACATGATGACGGGGCACCCCGGGATCTTCGCCGGCGGCGACATGGTGCCGGCCGAGCGCACGGTCACGGTCGGGGTGGGCCACGGCAAGAAGGCCGCGCGCCACATCGACGCGTGGCTGCGCGGGGCGACCCACGACCCGGGCCCGAAGCACGAGGTCGCGGCATTCGACAAGCTGAACGCCTGGTACTACGCCGACGCGCCCAAGACGGTGCGCCCGGTGCTCGAGCTGGCGCGGCGCACCTCGTCCTTCGACGAGGTGGTGCAGGGCCTGGACGAGTCGAACGCCCTGTTCGAGGCACGCCGCTGCCTTTCCTGCGGCAACTGCTTCGAGTGCGACAACTGCTACGGCGTGTGCCCCGACAACGCGGTCGTGAAGCTCGGGCCGGGCAACCGGTTCCGGTTCAACTACGACTACTGCAAGGGCTGCGGCATGTGCGCCGCCGAATGCCCCTGCGGGGCGATCCGGATGGTGCCGGAGGAGATCTAGCGCGCAGCCGGGCCGCAATGGGCCCGGCGATCGTGAGGCCATTGGCCAGGGGGCGTCATCCCGCGGGGTGAGGCCCCCTGGCGCTTTCGGCCTGCCGCTTGCCCTTCCCCCCGGCCCTACCCGACAATAGGGCCCGATCCCGCCCCATAACGACAACGAAATGGCTCTCCAGGCACGCAGTTACGCGAACGCGCTGGTCCTGGGATTGGCCGGCCGGCTCGACCAGGACAACTGCGACGCCTTCCGGACCGACCTGATGGCCTACGTCGAGAAGTACGCGCACGACGGCGGGGCCGTCGTCCTCGACCTGGCCGGCCTCGAGTACGTCTCGAGCGCCGGCCTGCGCTGCTTCATGCTCGCCTCGCGCCAGGCCAAGAACCAGTTCGGCAAGATCCACGTGGCCGCCCTGCAGCCGATGGTGGCGGAGATCTTCGAGATCAGCCACTTCAACCTGGTCTTCCAGGTCTTCCCGACGGTCCGCGAGGCGCTCGCGGCCGCCTCCAACGAGGCCGCGGCGGCCTTCGACAAGGGCTAGCCATGGCCTTTCGCATCCGCTTCTGGGGAACGCGCGGCTCCATCCCCGTCGCGCTCACGGCCGTGGACATCCGCGACAAGCTCGCGCGGGCGCTGGTGGAGGCCTCGGGCCGCACCTTCGATTCCTACGAGCAGGCGCACGCCTACGCCACCACGGAGCTCGACTTCTCGATCACGCACACCTTCGGCGGCCACACGCCCTGCGTGGAGCTGGACCTGGGCGGGGACGAGTACTTCGTGTGCGACATGGGCAGCGGCGCGCGGCCCTTCGGGGTGCACGTGCTCGCCCGCCAGGCGCGCCGGCCGGCCACGGTGAACGTGTTCATGTCCCACGTGCACTGGGACCACATCATGGGCTTCCCCTTCTTCGGCCCGGCCTACGTGCCCGGCACGAGGATCCGCATCCACAGCTGCCACGACGTGTGCGAGCAGGCCTTCCGGCTGCAGCAGGCGGCGCCGTGCTTCCCCGTCGATTTCTCGCAGCTCGCCGCGGCCATCGAGTTCGTGAAGCTCGAGCCCGACAAGCCCACCGTGATCTCGGGCCTCACCGTGATCCCGCACCTGCAGCTGCACTCGGGCGACTCCTACGGCTTCCGCTTCGAGAAGGACGGCAAGTCGGTGGTCTACACCACCGACTCCGAGCACAAGCTGGAGAACCGGGCCGAGAGCGAGAACTTCGCGGCGTTCTTCCGCGACGCCGACGTGGTGATCTTCGACGCGATGTACGCCCTGGCCGACGCGATCAGCGTGAAGGCGGACTGGGGCCACTCGAGCAACATCGTCGGCGTGGAGCTGTGCCAGATGGCCCGGGCGCGCCACCTGGTGCTCTTCCACCACGAGCCGGCCAACGACGACGCGACGCTCGAGGGCCTGCTCAAGGAGGCGCGCCGCTTCGAGGAGCTCACGCGCGGCGAGCAGCCGCTGAAGGTCTCCGCCGCGTACGACGGCCTGGAGCTCGAGCCCTGAACGCCTCGGGGGCGCTTCGCGTCGCGGCCCTCGCGCTGCTCGCGGCGTTCTCGTTCCTCATCGCCTCCTCGCCGTTCCCGGTCGAGAGCATCCGCAACCTGGTCTTCGACGGCTACCAGAAGCGCCTGCCGCGCGAGCGCGTGGCCGACCTGGTGGCCGTGGTGGCCATCGACGAGAAGGCCCTGCAGCTCTACGGGCAGTGGCCCTGGCCGCGCACGCGCGTGGCCGAGCTCGTCTCGCTCGTGGCCGACCAGAAGCCGCTCGCGATCGGGCTGGACATCTTCTTCGCGGAGACCGACCGCTATTCGCCCGCGGCGATCGCGCAGGCGCTCTCGCTGCCGCCGGAGCTCGCCGCGAGCCTGGGCCGCCTGGAGTCGAGCGACGCGGTGCTCGGCCGGGCGCTGCGCAAGGTGCCCTCGGTCCTCGCCGTGGCCGGCATCGACAACGACGACCCGCGCTATGCGGGCGCGCCCGGCGGCCCCCCGTTTCGCTTCGCCGACGGCACCGCCGACCTCGTGAAGGCCTACCCGGGCCACCTGCGCAACACGCGCGAGGTGGACGTCGGCGCGGCGAGCCATGGCCTGGTCAGCGTCGATTTCGAGGGCGGCATCGCGCGCCAGGTGCCCTTCGTGGTGCGCATCGGCGAGCACGGCATCGCGAACCTGGGCCTGGAGCTCGTGCGCCTGGGCGTGGGCGGCGGCCTGGAGCTCTCGCGCGCGGGCAACGGCCTGCTGCAGGTGCGCTTCGGCGACTACCGCGTGCCGGTGCAGGAGGACGGGCGGGCCTACGTGCGCTACGGCCGCTCCGACCCGACGCGCTTCATCCTGGCCTCCGACATCCTCGGCGGCAAGGTCGACCTCTCGCCGCTGCAGGGCAAGCTCGTGCTCGTCGGGTTCACCGGCATCGGCCTGCAGGACATGTCGACCACGCCGCTCGGGGAATCGGTGCACAGCGTGGAGAACCACGCGCAGATCGCCGAGTCGATCCTGGAGGAGCAGTTCCTGCGCCGCATCGGGCTCGCCCCGCGCATCGAGGCGGTGCTGCTGCTCGTCTTCGGCGCCGGCCTCTTCCTGCTGATCCCGCGCTCGAGCGCGCTGCGCTCGGCCTCGGTGCTGCTCGCCGGCATCGCCCTGTTGCTCGCCGGCGGGGTCGTCGCGTTCCGCTGGTTCGGGCTGCTCTTCGATCCCGTGACGCCCGCCATGGGCGCGGTCGCCGTCTTCGGCGCCATGCAGGCGGGCTCGCTCGCCGAGGCGCAGCGCCAGCGCCAGCAGCTGCGCGAGCAGGCTGCGCGCATCGCCGGCGAGCTCGACGCCGCCAAGCGCATCCAGATGGGCCTGCTGCCGGACCCGAACGAGGTCTTCGCGCAGGAGGAGCGGGTGGACGTGGCCGCGCTGCTCGAGCCGGCGCGCACGGTGGGCGGGGACTTCTACGACTGCTTCATGCTCGACGAGCGCCGGCTCTTCTTCGTCGTGG
>JBGAOO010000340.1:0-3559 GCA_044221765.1 Usitatibacteraceae bacterium
CCTCGACGGCGGCGGGGATGCCTGCACCAGTCCCGACGAGGAGCCCTCGTACGCGAGGCGGCGCTTCCACCACCTCACGTTCTACGGTTTCCTGCTGTGCTTCGCCTCGACCGCGACGGCGACGGTGATGCACTACCTGGGCCACCCGGCGCCCTATCCGTTCTGGAGCGTGCCCGTGCTGCTGGGCACCGCGGGCGGCCTGGGCCTGGTGGCGGGCCCGGCGGGCCTGCTCTGGCTCAAGGCGAAGCGCGACCCGCTGCTCACGGACCCCGCCCAGCTGGGCATGGACTCGGGCTTCCTGCACCTGCTCATGCTCGCCGGGCTCACCGGGCTCGCGCTCCTCGCCTTGCGCGAAAGCCGCGCGATGGGCGTGCTGCTCTCGGCGCACCTGGGCGTGGTGCTCGCGCTCTTCCTCACCATGCCCTACGGCAAGTTCGTGCACGGGCTCTACCGGTTCGCGGCGCTCGTGCGCTTCCACCTGGAGCGGCGCAGGCCCGTGTCCGGCGTCGCGCCCGAGTAGGAAATTCGCGGCTTTCTTGACCCTCGGCAAGACGCCGCTTGCGCCCGGGCGCATCCTGTATTCACGGCGCAGTGCCCCTCCAGCGCCGTGCGGTGGTGGACCAGACGCCGCCGCGTACGGGTGTAGAAGGAGGATGTATGGGAACCCTCAAACCCTTCCGCCTGTTCGAAACCGAGCTGCCCGGCGTCTTCAAGGGCGTGCTTCCGCCGATGTGGATGGATGCGGAGGCCGCGCCCCCCACGATCAGGATCGACGTGGAGGAAACGGGCGATCGCTACCTCGTGAAGGCGGACATGCCCGGCGTCGCCAGGGAAGACATCCATGTCGACGTCGACGGCAACATGGTGTCGATCGCGGCCGAGGTCCGGCGCGAGAAGAAGGACGAGAAGGAAGGCAAGGTGCTGCGCACCGAGCGCTACCTGGGCACGATGTCCCGTGCCTTCACGCTGCCGGTGGACGTGGACGTCGAGAAGGTCGAGGCGAAGTATGCCGACGGCGTCCTGAACCTCACGCTCCCGAAGCACGTGGGCGCGCAGGCCCACCGCGTGGCGATCAGCTGAGCGGCCGCAATTGGCTGCGGCGGGGCGCCTTCGGGCGCCCCTTTTCACGGGTGACCGGGCGAGGATGTGACCTGGCGCACAGCCGGCGCCGCCGTCCGGGGATACCATCGGGCGTCACGATCCGTTTCGCGCGCCCCCATGAAACCGAGCCTTTTTCTCGCCTTCGCCGCCCTCGCCGCCGCCGGCCTCCCCGCATCCGCCCACGACTACGGCTACGGGTACGGTTATGGGTCCTACAGCCCGGAGGGCTACCTGGCCGAGCGCCTGCGCCAGGACGGCTCTTACTGGGCCTGGCGCGCGACGGTCTACGAGCGCCGCTCCGCCAAGCGCGCGGAACCGGCCACCCCCGGCGTGAAGACCTGGAACCCGCAGGACGAGAACCCCTGGGCGAACGCCTACGGCAAGCCCATGTCGGTGACCGGCCCGACCTATTCGCGGAACGTGCCTCGCCAGTTCGGCAATGCGGGCCTGTGCGCCTGCTACCTGCCCGCCGACACGAAGTCCTGGGATGGCGGCCCGCTCACCGCGGCCGACGTCTCGCGCCTGTGCAAGGTGCAGTGCCCGTAGGAAGCGAAGGAAGCGAAGAAGCGAAGGGGACAGACACTTTCAGCCACTTGTTGCGCTCAATCGAGCGCTGCGGGCTGAAAGTGTCTGTCCCCTTCGTTTCGGTCCCCTTCGTTTCCTTCGTTTCTAGCGCAGGAAGACCGCGAGGCTCTGCGCGATCGTGCGCTGCAGCGGCTCGCCCAGGTAGGGCACCGTGAAGTAGAGCGCCAGCATCCCGAGCACGATCGAGAACGGGAACCCGAACGAGAAGATGTTGAGCTGCGGGGCGGCGCGCGCGATCACGCCCAGCGCCAGGTTCGCGAAGAGCATCACCGTGACCATGGGGAGCGCGAGTCCCAGCGCGATCGAGAAGACCTGCCCGCCCAGGCGCGTGAAGTCGTCGGTGGCGAGCAGGCGCACCGGGAACTCGCCCACGGGGAAGGCGCGGAAGCTCTCGGCCAGGGCGGCCACCAGCATGAGGTGCCCGTCGAGCGAGAGGAAGAGCAGCGTCGCCGTGAGCGAGAGCAGGCTCCCGGCCGCGTTCGCCCCCTGCGGGTTCGAGAGGTCGAAGAACCCCGCGTAGGACAGCCCCATCTGCAGGCCGATCAGCTCGCCCGCCATCTCGATGGCGGCCATCGCGAGGCGCACCGCGAAGCCGAGCGAGGCGCCGATGGCCACCTGCTGCGCGAGGATCGCGAAGGACGCGGCCGAGCCGAGCGTCACCGGGGGCGGCGCGGGCAGCACGGGCGCGAGCACGAAGGCGATGGCGAAGGCGAGGCCGATCTTGGCCGGGCGAGGCAGGGCGCGGTGCGAGAGCACCGGTGCGGTGAGGAAGATGCCCAGCGCCCGGAAGGCCGGCCAGAGCATCGCCGCGACAAGCGCGTTCAGCTCGGCGGTGGTGAAGGAGATCACGGCGCCGCGGCCCGCGCTAGGAGATCGAGGTGGGGATCGAGGTGAGCACGCGTTGCAGGTAGTCCACCAGCACCGTGAGCAGCCACGGGCCCGCGGCCACCAGCACGAACACGCACACCAGCAGCTTCGGGATGAAGGAGAGCGTCGCCTCGTTCACCTGCGTCGCCGCCTGCAGCACGCTCACCGCGAGGCCCACGGCGAGGATCGCGAGCAGCAGGGGCGCGGAGACCACCAGCATCATCTCCATCGCCTGCATGAGGAAGGTCATCGTCGACTGCGGGTTCATGGCGCGTCCTAGGTGGCGAAGCTCGCCGCGAGCGAGCCGATGAGCAGGTTCCAGCCGTCGGCCAGCACGAAGAGCATGAGCTTGAAGGGCAGCGACACCAGCACGGGCGAGACCATCATCATGCCCATCGACATGAGCACGCTCGCCACCACCAGGTCGATCACGAGGAAGGGGATGAAGACCATGAAGCCGATCTGGAAGGCGGTCTTGAGCTCGCTCGTGATGAAGGCCGGCACCACCACGCGGAAGGGCATGTCGGCGGGCTTCACGTCGGGGGCCACGCGGCCGAGCTTCGCGAAGAGCGCCAGGTCGTTCTCGCGCACCTGCTTGAGCATGAAGCCGCGCAGGGGCGCCTCGCCCCGCTTGAGCGCCTCCTCGACGCCGATCCGGCCCTCGTTGTAGGGCTTCCAGGCGTCCTCGGCGATCCGGTCGGCCACCGGCGCCATCACGAAGAAGGTGAGGAAGAGCGACAGGCCGATGATCACCTGGTTGGGCGGGGTGGTCTGCGTGCCGAGCGCGTGGCGCAGCAGCGAGAGGACGATCACGATGCGCGTGAAGCCGGTCATGAGCAGCAGCACCGCCGGCAGGAACGAGAGCGCGGTGAAGACGAGCAGCGTCTGCACGGGCACGGACCACGTGGTGGTGGCCCCCGTGGCGGTGCTGGTCACCGCGAGCGGGCTCGCCTGGCCGTGGGCGAGGCCGGCGGCCGCGAGGAGCGAAAGGCCCGCGAGGAGCGCG
>JBGAOO010000012.1:0-27902 GCA_044221765.1 Usitatibacteraceae bacterium
CCCGGCCGGCGAGGACGGCCTGCTGCGCGAGCAGCGCCACCGCCTGCCGGTCGCCTCGCGCGGCGAGGATGCGGGCGGCGCCCGCCTCGAGGACGCCGCGCAGCTCGCACAGCTCGCGCACTTCCTCCTCCCCGGGATCGAAGACGAAGGTGCCGCGCTGCGGGCGCATCACGACCAGGCGCTCGCTCACCAGCTGCAGGAGCGCCTCGCGCACGGGCGTGCGGCTCACGCGCAGCTGCCCGGCGAGGTCCTTGTCCGACAGGCGCGAGCCCATCGGGAAGTGGCCCAGCGCGATGCGCTCGCGCAGCTCGTCGGCGATGCGCGCCTTGAGCGGGCGGGCGTCGGCGTGCGTTGACGGGGTCGAAGACATACTAGTATATTAGTGCCATGCCCGCGTCCGCCGCAACCCCCGCCGCCTCCCGCGCCGACGGCATCCTCGCCTTCGTGAAGCGCGGGTGCGAGACGTGCGCGCTGGTGCACCCGCTGCTCGCCTCGCTGGCGGGCGCGGGCCGCCCGCTGCGCGCGGTGGTGCAGGACGACCCGGCGCATTTCGCCGACCTCGCGCCCGTGGACGACACCTCGCTCGAGGAATCCTTCCGCTTCGACATCGAGTCGGTGCCCACCCTGGTGCGCGTGGAGGGTGGCGTGGAGACGGCCCGCGTGGTGGGCTGGGACCGGCAGGCCTGGCGCGACTTCCTGGCCGAGCCCGCCCTGGGCGAGGCGATGCCGGCCTGGCAGCCGGGCTGCGGGTCGCTCTCGCGCGAGCCGGGCGTGCACGAGCGCCTGGTCGCCACGTACGGCGACCCCGGCCTCGCCTCGCGCACCATCGCGGTGGGCGGCTGGGACGATCCCGTCGAGGCCTGCTTCGAGCGCGGCTGGACCGACGGCCTGCCCGTGGTGCCGCCCACGGACGAGCGCATCCTGCGCATGCTCGCCGGCACCCGGCGCCCGCCCTCGGCGGTCGTGGGCCGCGTGCCGCCCAACCTCTCGCCCTGCACGGTGGAGAAGGTGGCGATCAACGCGGTGATGGCCGGCTGCAAGCCGGAGTACCTGCCCGTCGTGCTCACGGCGCTGGAGGCGGCGCTCGAGCCCGTGTTCACGATGCACGGCCTGCTGTGCACCACCTGCTTCTCGGGCCCGGTGATCGTCGTGAACGGGCCGGTCGCGAGGCGCATCGGCATGAACTGGGGCATCAACGCGCTGGGGCAGGGCAACCGCGCCAATGCCACCATCGGCCGCGCCCTGCAGCTCATCGTGCGCAATGTGGGCGGCGGCATTCCCGGCGAGCTCGACCGGGCCGTGCTCGGCGGCCCGGGCAAGTACACCTTCTGCTTCGCCGAGGACGAGACCGACCCCACGTGGGAGCCGCTCTCGGTCGCGCGGGGCATCGCCCCGGGCCGCAGCGCCGTCACGCTCTTCCAGGGCGACGGCATCCAGGGCTTCATCGACCAGCGCTCGCGCACGCCGCAGGAGCTCACGCGCTCGCTCGCGATGTCCCTCGCGGCCGTGGGGCACCCCAAGCTCTGCCAGTTCACCAACGCGATGCTCGTGCTGTGCGCCGAGCACTACGCCATCTACCGCGAGGCGGGCTGGGACAGGAAGCGCATCACCGCCGAGCTGCACGCGGCGCTCGCGCGGCCCGGCCGCGACCTCGTGCAGGGCGCGCAGGGCGTGGGCGAGGGCATCGACCCGAAGCGCGCCGGCGAGACCGTGCCCAAGTTCTGGGACGAAGGCCTGCTCATCGTGCGCGCGGGCGGCCAGGCCGGGCTCTTCTCCGCCATCCTCGCCGGCTGGACCGGCGGGCGCTTCCGCACCGAATCGCAACCCGTCACCCGGGAGATCGTCGAATGAACGCCGTCCTGCTGCGCGACCCCACGCCCGAGCTCGCTTCCGAAAGGCGCGCGCGGCGCGCGCCCCTCCGGACCCTGAGTGGCAAGACGGTCGCGCTGATGGACATCGGCAAGATGCGGGGCGTGGACTACATCGACCGGCTGGAGGAGTTGCTCCGCGCGCGCTCCATCGCCACGCTTCGCTTCGCCAAGCCGACCAACACCCGCACCGCGCCCGACCGGCTCCTGCAGGACATCGTGGCCGGCTGCGACGCGGTGGTGATCGCGCTGTCGGACTGCGGCTCCTGCACCTCCTGCAGCACGCACGACCTGAACGACCTGGACCTGCGCGGGCTGCCCGGCGTGAGCGTGCTCACCACGGAATTCCGCGAGGCGTTCGCTAAGCAGTGCGCGGCCATCGGCTTCGACGGGGCCAGCCTCTACGTGCCGCACCCGATGCAGAACCGCACGCGGGACGAGCTGCGCGCCTTCGCCGACGCCTCCGTGGCCGACGTCCTGCGGGCGCTCTGCGTCGAACCCGTAGAATAGCGGGCTGGACGAAGGGGACTGGACGAAGGGGACAGTCCCCCTCGCGATGCGGGCAGCATCGTCTCGATTGGAGGGGACAGTCCCCTTCGTCCAGTCCCCTTCGTCATTTACATGACCCCCCTTCCCGACGACCTCCTCGCGGCCACCTTGGCCGCCGACCATCCCAAGATCGCGGCGCTCGCCACCACGGTGCGCGAGCGCGCGTCCTCGGGCCGGCCGGCCGGGCGCGAGAAGGCGCTCCTGGAGGCGCTGCTCGAGCGCTCCCGCCACGCGTACGGCGCCCGCCTGGCGCGCCTGCCCGAGCCGCGCTTTCCCGACGACCTGCCCATCGCCCAGCGGCGCGAGGACATCGCCGCCCTGATCCGCGACCATCCGGTGACCATCGTGTGCGGCGAGACGGGCTCGGGCAAGACGACGCAGCTGCCCAAGATCTGCCTCGGCCTCAAGCGCGGCGCGGCCGGCCTCGTCGGCTGCACGCAGCCGCGGCGCATCGCGGCGCGCAGCCTCGCCACGCGCCTCGCGCACGAGCTGCCGGGCCTGCCCAAGGGCTTCGTGGGCCACAAGATCCGTTTCCAGGACCGCACCGTGCCCGAGACCGTGGTCAAGGTGATGACCGACGGCATCCTGCTCGCCGAGACGCACTCGGACCGGGAGCTTCGCGCGTACGACACGATCATCGTCGACGAGGCGCACGAGCGCAGCCTCAACATCGACTTCCTGCTCGGCTACCTGAAGCGCCTGTCGAAGGCGCGGCCGGAGCTGAAGGTCATCGTCACCTCCGCCACCATCGACACGCAGCGCTTCTCGGATTTCTTCGACGGCGCGCCCGTCATCGAGGTCTCCGGGCGCACCTATCCCGTCGAGGTGCGCTACCGCCCGGAGTTCTTCGAGGCGGAGGACGAGGACGACGAACCGGTCGACATGAACGAGGCGATCGCGAAGGCCGTGGACGAGATCGCGCGCGAGAGCCGCACCGGCGACATCCTCGTCTTCCTGCCGGGCGAGCGCGAGATCCGCGAGGCGGCCGAGACGCTGCGCAAGCACCACCCCAGGGGCACGGAGATCCTGCCGCTCTTCTCGCGCCTGTCGGCCGACGAGCAGGACCGCGTCTTCGAGCGCGGCCCCGGGCGGCGCATCGTGCTCGCGACCAACGTGGCGGAGACCTCGCTCACGGTGCCGGGCATCCACTACGTGATCGACACGGGCCTCGCGCGCGTGAAGCGCTTCAGTCCCCGGCAGAAGATCGACCAGCTGCGCATCGAGCCCATCTCGCAGGCCGCGGCGCGGCAGCGGGCCGGACGCTGCGGTCGCGTGGCGAGCGGCGTGGCGATCCGCCTCTACGCCGAGGACAACTTCGAGGCCCGGCCGGAATTCACCACGCCCGAGATCCTGCGCACCTCGCTCGCGGGCGTCATCCTGCGCATGGCCGCGCTCGAGCTCGGCGAGATCGCCGCCTTCCCCTTCGTGGAGCCGCCCACGCCCCGCCAGGTCGAGGACGGCTACCGCAGCCTCTTCGAGCTGGGCGCCATCGACGAGAAGCGCGCGCTCACCGCCGTGGGCCGCGAGCTCGCGAAGCTGCCCGTGGACCCGCGCATCGGCCGCATGCTGCTCGCCGCGCGCGAGTTCGGCTGCCTGGCGGAGATGATCATCCTGGCCTCGGCCCTGTCCATCCAGGACCCGCGCGACCGCCCCTCGGACAAGCGCCAGGAATCCGACCGCGCCCACGAGGAGTTCCGCGACGAGGCCTCGGACTTCGTGCAGCTCATCAACCTCTGGAAGTTCTTCGACGAGGCGAACCGCCACAAGGAATCCACGCGCAAGCTCTGGAACACCTGCCGCGAGCACTACCTCTCCTTCACGCGCATGCGCGAGTGGCGCGACCTGGCCGGGCAGCTGCGCGAGATGGCCGCGGACCTGCGCATCCGCGAGAACCCGGTCGACGCCACGTACGAGCAGGTGCACCGCGCGCTGCTCACGGGCCTCATCTCCAACGTGGGCCTCAAGGCGCAGGAAGGCGACCACTACAACGCCCCGCGCGGCATCCCCTTCGCCATCTGGCCGGGGTCGGGCCTGAAGAAGAACCGGCCGCGCTGGGTGATGGCCGGGGAACTGCAGGAGACCAGCCGCGTCTACGCGCGGAACGTGGCGCGCGTGGACCCGGAGTGGATCGAGCGCGCGGCCTCGCACCTGGTGACGCGCTCGTGGGCCGAGCCGCACTGGGACCGCGAGCGCGGCGAAGTCCTCGCCTACGAGAGCGTGGCGCTCTACGGGCTGGTCCTCGCGGCCCGGCGCAAGGTGAGCTACGGGCGCCTGGACCCCGTGCGCGCGCGCGAGGTGTTCATCGAGGGCGCCCTGGTGGCCGGCGAGTTCGACACGCGCCAGCCCTTCCTCGCGCGCAACAGGCAGCTGATCCGCGAGGTGGAGGACCTGGAGCACCGCGCGCGCCGCCAGGACGTGCTCGTGGACGAGCGCGCCATCTACGCCTTCTACGACTCGCAGGTGCCGGCCGAGGTCCGCGACAAGCCGTCCTTCGAGACGTGGTACGCCGAGGCTTCGCGCGCGAACCCGGCGCTGCTTTGCCTCACCAAGGCCGACCTCATGCGCCACGGCGCGGAGTCGGTGACCGAGGCGCTCTTCCCGAAGATGCTGCGCATCGGCGAGCACCAGTTCCCGCTCGCCTATCGCTTCGAGCCGGGTCACCCGATGGACGGCGTCACGATGAACGTGCCGCTCGCGCTCCTGAACCAGGTGGACGAGGCGGCCATCGACTGGCTGGTACCGGGGATGGTGCGCGACAAGGTCGCCTGGATCATGAAGTCGCTGCCCAAGCGCGTGCGCACCGCACTCGTGCCGGTGCCCGAGCACGTCACGAAGTTCCTCGAGCGCGTGACCCCCGGCGAGAAGCCGATCGCGGACGAGGTGCTCGCCTACACCTCCCGCGTGGCGGGCGAGCGCCTCGACTCGGGCATCTGGACCAAGTCGGACATGCCGGGGCACCTGGCGATGAACCTGCGCGTGGTGGACGACGCCAAGCGCGAGCTCGCGATGGGCCGCAACCTCGCGGACCTGCGCAAGCAGCTGGGCGAGGCCGCCCAGCTCACGCTCGCGCAATCGAAGCCGGGCCTGGAGCGCGACGGCATCACCGCGTGGGATTTCGGCGACCTGCCCGCGGAGGTGGGATTCCGGCGCGGCAACCAGTCGCTCACCGGCTACCCCGCGCTCGTCGACGAGGGCGCGAGCGTCGCCATCCGCCTCTTCGACACGCCGCAGAAGGCCGCGACCGCCCACCGGGCAGGCGTGAGGCGCCTGCTCGCCTTCGAGCTGAAGGAGCAGGTGAAGCAACTCGAGCGCGGGCCGCCGTCCTTCAACGCCCTCGCGCTCAAGCTCCAGTCGGTGATGACGCCGGACAGGCTGCGCTCGGACATCGTGGCCGCCGTGATCGACCGCGCCTTCATCGGCGAGGACGAGCCCCCGCGCACGCCCAAGGCGTTCGAGGAGCAGAAGAAGCGCGCCAAGACACGCCTGCCGGCGGTGACCGAGGCGGTCGCGCGCCACTGCGCGGCCATCGCCGAGGCCAACCAGGCCCTCTCGCTCGCGCTCGCGCAGCCGGCCGGGCTGGGCAAGCTGCCCCACGACGTGAAGGCGCAGCAGTCGAGGCTCGTGTACCCCGGCTTCCTGGCGGGCACGCCGTGGGAGCGGCTCGAGCACGTGCCGCGCTACCTCAAGGGCGGGGTGCTGCGCATCCAGAAGTACCGCGCGAGCCCCGATCGCGACCACCGCCACGCGCCGGTCGTCGCCGGCCTGTGGAACCAGTACGAGGCGCGGGCCGCCGCCGATCTCGAGGCCGGGCGCGAGGACGCGCGCCTGGAGGAGTATCGCTGGCTCGTCGAGGAGCTGCGCATCTCGCTCTTCGCGCAGGAGCTGAAGACGCCCTTTCCGGTGTCCGCCAAGCGCCTGCAGAAGTTCTGGGAAGAGCACCTGCGCAAGTAGCGCCCGCGGCAGGCAATTGCGGTAGAGTCCCGTTCGTCGTCGTCACCCGGAGCCCGCGATGAGCACCGAAGAGCAGGTCCTGTGGCAGGGCAGCCCCTCGCAGTGGACGAACTTCTGGCCGTTCGTGCTGTGCCTGCTCGTCATCCCGATCCCCTGGGCGATCTGGTGCTACGTCGCGACCCGCTGCTACACCTACGAGGTGACGACGCAGCGCATCCGCATCCGCCAGGGCGTGTTCAGCCGGCGCACCGACAGCCTGGAGCTCTACCGCGTGAAGGACGCGAGCTTCGTGCAGCCCTTCGTCATGCGCCTGGTGGGCATCGGCAACGTGGAGCTGGAGACCTCGGACGCGACCACGCCCGTGCTCTGGATCCGCGGCGTGCTCGACGCCGACACGCTTCGCGAGCGGATCCTCAAGGCCGTGGACGCCGCGCGCGAGCGCAAGGGCGTGCGCGAGCTGGACGTGAGCGACCGGCACCTGAACTAGCGCCCCATGGACCACCCCCGCGAGCAGCGCCTGCACCTCGCCTCCCGCATGGGCCGCATCGCGGCCTTCGAGGTGATGGAGATCCAGGCGCTCGCGCGCGAGCAGGAGGCCGCGGGCCGGGACGTGGTGCACCTGGAGATCGGCGAGCCCGATTTCCGCACGCCCGGGCCGGTGGTCGAGGCCGCGCGGCGCGCCCTCGACACGCAGCCCATGAACTACACCTCGGCGCTGGGCCTGCCCGCGCTGCGCGAGGCGATCGCGCGCTTCTACGCCGACCGCTACGGCGTGGCCGTCTCCCCCGGGCGCATCGTGGTGACGGCCGGCTCGAGCGCCGCGCTCCTGCTCGCCTTCGGCGTGCTCGTGGACCCGGGCGACGACGTGCTGCTGGCGGACCCGAGCTATCCCTGCAACCGCCACTTCGCGCACGCGCTGGGCGCCCGGCCGGTGCTGGTGCCCGTGGACGCCGCCTCGCGCTACCAGCTTCAGCCCGGGATCGCCGCGGCCGCCTGGACGCCGGCCACGCGCGTGGCGATGGTCGCCTCGCCCTCGAACCCGACGGGCACGCTCGTGCGCCCGGACGAGCTCGCGGGCCTCGCCGCGCTGTGCCGCAGCCGCGGGGCGGCGCTCGTGGCGGACGAGATCTACCACGGCCTCACCTACGGGTTCGGCGCGCGCACCGCCATCGAGGCGGGCGCGGACGTGTTCGTGATCAACAGCGTCTCGAAGTACTTCCAGATGACCGGCTGGCGACTGGGCTGGCTGGTCGCGCCCGAGAGCCACGTGCGCGAGGTCGAGAAGCTCGCGCAGAACCTCTACATCTCGCCCTCCACGCTGGCGCAGCACGCGGCGCTCGCCGCCTTCCTGCCCGAGACGATCGAGATCCTGGAGGCGAGGCGCTGGGAGCTGGGCGAGCGCCGCGACTTCCTGGTGCCCGCGCTCGCCTCGCTGGGCTTTCGCGTCCCGGTGAAGCCCGAGGGCGCCTTCTACGTGTATGCCGACTGCTCGGCGCTCGCCGACGACAGCTTCGCCTTCGCGCGCCGCGTGCTCGTGGAGGCGGGGGTGGCCATCACGCCGGGCAAGGACTTCGGCTTCAACGCGCCCGAGAGGCACGTGCGGATCGCCTACACGCAGCCGATCCGGCGCCTGGAGGCCGCGATCGAGCGCCTGCGCGCCTTCCTGCGGGCGGGGAGCTGAGCGTGCATCCGCTCGCGCCGCGATGAGGCAGTTCCTCTGGCGCGAGTTCGTGCGTGCCGCCGGGTATGCCGCCTCCGGCCTGGCCGCCACCGGGTGCCACTACGCGGTGATGGTCGCGCTCGTGCACTGGGCCGGCTGGTGGGAGGTGGCCGCCTCCTCCGCGGGCTTCCTCGCGGGCGCCGCGGTCAAGTACCCGCTCAACTACTGGGTCATCTTCAAGAGCAGCGCCTCCCACGGCCGGACGCTCGTGCGCTTCGCGCTCGGCCTGGCGGCGGGCTTCGTGCTGAATGGCGCCATCCTCGCCGTGCTGCTCGCCACGATGGATGTGCACTACCTGGTCTCGCAGGTGCTCACCACGGGCGCCGTGACGCTCGTGAACTACCTGCTAGCGCGCAACTGGATCTTCCGGGGCCCGCGCGGCGCCGTCGAGGAAGTGCGCCGGGTCGAATGACAGGAACCGCGGCCGCGCGAGGCCCCAGCGCCAGGCGCGGAAGGCGAGCGAGGTGGCGACCACGCCCAGGCCGTAGCGCACCGAGCGCCGGAAGCTGATCGAGCTCGAGTCGCCCGCGTAGCGCGTGGGGCAGGAGATCTCCCCGATGTCGATGCCGGCGGCCACGGCCTGCACGAGCAGCTGGTTGTCGAAGACGAAGTCGTCCGAGTTCGCGTTGAGGGGCAGGCGGCGCAGCGCCGCGGCCGAATAGGCGCGATAACCCGTGTGATATTCTGACAACTTGGCGCCCACGAGCAGGTTCTGGAAGGCGGTGAGCGCTCGGTTCGCGCCGTATTTCCAGAGCGGCATCCCGCCCGCGAGAGCGCCGGTGCGGCCGCTGCCCAGGATGCGCGAGGCGATCACGATGCCGTAGACGCCCGAGGCGATCATGCCCGCCATGGCGGTGATGAGTCGCGGCTCGTACTGGTAGTCGGGGTGCAGCATCACGACGATGTCGGCGCCGTGCTCGAGCGCCGTGCGGTAGCAGGTCTTCTGGTTCGCGCCGTAGCCGCTGTTGGTCGGGTGCACGAGCACCTTCGACAGCCCGAGCGAGCGGGCCACGGCCACCGTCTCGTCGCCGCTCGCGTCGTCCACCAGCACGATCTCGTCGACGAGATCGCGCGGGATCTCGCCGACGGTCCGCTCCAGGGTCCTGCCCGCGTTGTACGCGGGCAACACGACGACGACCTTCTGCCCTTGGATCACCTTTTCCACGCCTCCCCGAATCGCCTGCCCCTCGCCGCCCTCGCGCTCGCGCTGGCCGCGGGCCTTTTCGCCCGCCTGTTCCAGCTCGACGTCCAGGTTCCCATGGACGACGAGTGGCATGCGCTGGCCAAGGCGGCCTCGGCCGGCTACGGGGAGATTGTCCTTTCATTCGGCCTCGCCGACCACTCCATTCCGGTGGCGCTCGCCTATCGCTGGCTGATCGGCCAGGGATGGCTCTCGGAGGCGGCGATGTTCGCCGGCCCCTTCGCCGCGGGCGTGGCCGCTTGCGTGGGCCTGGTGCTCGCCGCGCGGCGCAGCGTGACGCCGCTCGCCCTCGGCCTCTACGCCGGCCTGCTCGCGACCTCGCCCCTGCTCGTCCTCTATGCGCGCCAGGCGCGGCCCTACGCGGTCGCGCTGTGCCTCGCGCTGGCGGCGGCCTGGGGCGCGTGGCGCTGGTGGACCGGGGGCAAGGCCCGGCACGCCCTGCTGTGCCTGGCGTGCGGCCCGCTCGCCGTCTGGTTCCTGCCGCTCGTGGCCCCCTTCGTGCTGGGCGTGTGGCCCGTGCTGCTCGCCAAGTGGCTCGCCGCGCCGCGGCGCGAGCGGCGCGGCTTCGCGAGCCTCGTGCTCGTGGGCGGCCTGTCGGTGCTCGCCACCGCCGCGCTCATCGGCCCGCCCTTCCTGCACGACCTGGCCGTGATCCGGGCCAAGTCCGCGCAGGATTTCCCGGACCTGCACGCGGCCGTGCGGACGGCGGCCCGCTTCGCCGGCACGGCCTCGGCGCTGCCCGCGCTCGCGATGGGGCTGCTTTGCATCCCGGGCGTGGTGCTGCTCGCGCGCGCCCGGCCGGCCGCCACGCGCTACGTCCTCGCGCTCCTCGCGCTGCAGGTGGCCACGGTCCTCGCGACGCGCGCGTACCTGCTGCACTTCCCGATCGTGCTCGCGCGCTACCTGCTCGTGCTGCTGCCCTTCCTGCTGCTCGCGAGCGCCGTGGGGCTCGCGTGGGTCCTCGCCCCGCTCGGTCGCCTGGCGCGGGCGATGCCGCCGCTGCTGGGCCTCGCCGCCCTCGCCGCGCTCCTCGCCCTGGGCCCGCTGCCCGAGTCGATGCGCTACCCGAACGGCTTCTTCGGCCACCACAAGGAGTTCTTCGAGTTCGAGCGCGCGGAGAACCCGGTGGACGCGGTGCTGCGCGAAGGGCCCGTGCCCGACTTCTACTTCACGCTCGGTCGCGAGGCGCCCGCCAGCCGCACGGTGATCGAGGCGCCCTGGCGCTACGAGTCCATCTTCAACCGGCTGCCCTATTTCCAGCAGGTGCATCGGCAGGAAGTGAAGATCGGCCTGGTCGGCGGGCTGTGCCCGCCGGGGGCCACCACCGAGCAGATGCGCGCCTTCCCGAACCGCTTCCGGCGCTTCGTCGACCTGGCGCTGCCCGCCGAGCGGCTGCGCCGCGAGGCCGACTACGTGGTCTTCCACCGCCGGCTCGAGCTGCGCAACCTCGAGGGCAACTGGCTCTACCCGGGCGGGCGCTCGCTGCCGCCCGTCGAGGCCTGCATCGAGCGCTTCGCGGCGCAGTTCGGGCCGCCCGTGTTCGAGGACCGCACCATCACCGTCTTCGCCCTCGCGCCTCGCTAGGCCCGTGCCGCCTCACAAGGCGTAGCGGCCCGGGCGCGAGGTGTCGGGTTGCAGCTCGTCCAGCGTGGGGCTCCTGGAGAGCGCGAAGGCCCCGTCCCCCGCCAGCGCCTGCACGAGGCTCGCGACCGCGAGGAAGGCCGGATACTCCCAGCCGCCGTTCGCGTTGGTGAAGAGCCAGCCGTTGCCCGCGTGCGCCCAGGTGGCGCCCAGCAGCACGGGCAAGAGCGCGAGCGACACCCAGCGCGTCTTCACGCCCAGGACGAGGAGCAGGCCGCCCGCCGCCTCGAGCGCGAACACGGCGTAGGCGAGCGGGCCGGGCAGGCCGATGGAGTCGAAGTACTTCGCGGTGCCCGGGAGCGTGAAGACCACGCCCTTCAGGTAGAGGCTGTGGGCGAGGAACATCACGCCCAGGCTCACGCGCAGCAGGAAGGCGCCCAGGGGCGCCGTGGTCCGGTCGATCATGGCGTCCTCCCCCTTCACGCGGCGACCGCGGCCGGGGCCGAGGCCTGGATCGGCTGGCCGAAGGCTTCCCACGCCGCGAAGCCGCCTTCCATCTCGACCACGGGATAGCCCTGCGCGGCGAGGACCGCGGCGGCCTCCGAGGCGAGGTGGCATTGCTGGTTGTAGCAATACAGCACGTTCAGCCTGTCCTTCGCGAGGCCGGTGGCCTTCTCCCACTTGCCCTTGGGCAGGCTGATCGCGCCGGGCACGTGCGCGGCGCGGAAGTCGGCGGGGTAGCGCACGTCGACGACGACGATGTCGGCCTTCGATTCGAGCATCGCGAGCAGCTCGTGCGGGCCGGTGGTGAAGGCGTTGCGGGCGGCGAAGTGCTTCGCGGCGGCGTTGAAGTCGTAATCCATGGTTCGGTCCTTTCGGTTGTCGGTTTCACGCGGGATGGCGTGGGACGGATGATGGCGGCGCGGCCGGCCGGGATCGACGGGGCGGGCGCGATATCATTGTTCACGGATACCGACCAATCGGAGGGCTTCCCATGGACAACCTGGCCGACATCGCCGTCTTCGTGCGCGTGGTGGAGCGCGGCAGCTTCACCCGGGCCGCCGACGACCTGGAGCTGTCCAAGGCCGTGGTGAGCAAGTACCTCACGCGGCTCGAGGCGCGCCTGGGCGCGCGCCTGCTGAACCGCACCACGCGCCGCCTGTCGCTCACGGAGGCCGGCTCCGCGCTCTTCGAGCAGAGCCGCCTCGCGCTCGAGCGCATCGGCAGCCGGCCGTCTCCGTGGACATGCGCCTGGACGACCGCTTCGTGAACCTGGTCGCGGAGGGCTTCGACATGGCGATACGCATCGGCGCGCTCACCGATTCCACGCTCGTCGCCCGCAAGCTCGCCCCCTGCCGGCAGGTGGTGTGCGCCTCGCCCGCCTACGTGAAGGCGCACGGCGCGCCGCGCACGCCCGCGGACCTCGCGGCGCACAACTGCTTCGTCTACACGTACGCGCCCAACGGCAACGTCTGGCGCTTCGGCTCGCGCGGCGAGGAGGTGTCCGTGGCCGTGACCGGGAACCTGCGGCTGAACAACGGCCTGCTCGAGCGCGAGGCGGCCGCCATGGGCGCGGGCATCGCGCGCCTGCCCACCTTCTACGTGGGGCCGCTCATCCGCGAGGGCGCGCTCGTCGCGCTGCTGCCGGAGTGGAAGCCGCCCGAGCTGGGCATCTACGCGGTCTACCCGCAGAAGCAGCACGTGCCGCCGAAGGTGCGCGCGTTCGTCGACTTCCTGGTGAGGCGCTTCGGGGCGAAGCCCGAGTGGGACCGCGGCCTCGCGTTCCCGCGCTAGGCCGCGGCCTGCGCCCGGGCCTGGAGGAAGGCCGCGAACTGCGCCGCGGGCAGGGGCTTCGAGACGTGGAAGCCCTGGATGCGGTCGCACCCGAGCGCGCGCAGGCGCTCGAGCTGCGCGGCGCTTTCCACGCCCTCGGCCACGACCGTCTTGCCGAGCGCGCGCGACATCGCGATGATCGCCGCGACGATCGCCTCGGACTCCCCGCTGGTGGCGATGCCCTCCACGAAGGCGCGGTCGATCTTGATCGTGTTCACCGGGTAGCGGCTGAGGTAGGCCATCGACGAGAAGCCCGTGCCGAAGTCGTCCAGGGCGATGCGGCAGCCGAAGGCGGCCAGGTCCGCCAGGATCTGCTCGACGGCGGAGGCCTGGTCGAGCAGCAGGCCTTCCGTGATCTCGACCTCGATCGACGGGCCGTCCAGGCCCGCGTTCGCGATCGCGCGGCGCACGACGTCCACCAGCGCGCGCTTCCGGAACTGGCGCGGCGAGACGTTGATGGCCACGCGCGCGAGCCTGAGGCCCGCGTGCCGCCAGGCGCCCAGCTGCCGGCACGCCTCCCCGATCACCCATTCGCCGATCGGCTCGATGAGCCCGGACTCCTCCGCGAGCGCCACGAACTGCGCCGGGCCCACCAGGCCGCGCTGCGGGTGGTTCCAGCGCAGCAGGGCCTCGGCCGAGACGATGGCGCCGGTGCGCGCGTCCGCGAGCGGCTGGTAGTGCAGGACGAGCTCGCCGCGCTCCACGGCGTGGCGCAGCTCCCGGTCGAGCGTGAGGCGCGCGAGCGCCACGGCATTCATCTTGTCCTCGAAATAGACGGCCTGCGAGCGCCCGCTCGCCTTGGCGCGGTACATCGCGGTGTCGGCGTTCTTGAGCAGCTCCTCGGCGCTCGAGCCGTCCTCCGGGTACGTCGCGATGCCGATGCTCGCCGAGAGGAAGAGCTGGTGGCCGCCCGCGACGAACTCGCCCGAGAGCTGGCGGATCACGAGGTCGGCGACGCGCCCGGCGTGCTGCGGGCCGTTGATGTGCGTGAGCAGGAGCGTGAACTCGTCCCCGCCCAGGCGCGAGACCGTGTCGCTGTCGCGCACGCAGGCCCGGATGCGCCGCGCCGCCTCCCGCAGCACCTCGTCGCCCGCGGTGTGGCCGCAGGTGTCGTTCACGGTCTTGAAGTTGTCCAGGTCCACGAAGAGCACGGCGAAGCGCATGTGCTCGCGCTGGCTGCGGGAGATCTCCTGGTCCAGGCGGTCGCGGAAGAGCAGGCGGTTGGGCAGCCCGCTCAGCGGGTCGAAGTGCGCCTGGAGGAAGAGCTGCTCGTCGCGCCAGGCGGACGACACGGCCACGGCGACGCGGTCGGCGAAGTCGCGCGCCTGCTGGCGCTCCTCGTCGGCGAGCGTGCCGCCGTCGCCGGCGCCGAGCGCGACCAGGCCGCAGACGGTGCCGCGCCACTCGATGGGCAGCAGGAACAGGCGCTTCGCGCCCGCCTGCCCGAGCGGCACCAGGCAGTCGGGGGCGCCCGCCGTCGCGATCCAGGCGCCCTCGGGGCCGGCCGCGACGAGCTTCTCGCGCGCCTCGGGCCCGATCCTCGCGTCGACGATCTCGATCTCGCGCGTGGGCGACAGGCGCAGGTAGGAGCGCGCGCCGTCGACGCTCTCGCGCTCGAACAGGACGACGCCGATCCCCTTCGCGGACACCAGGCGGTCCAGCCGCTCGAGCGCGACGCGCACCACCTGCCCGGTGTCGAAGCTCGCGAGGATCATGCGGTCGATCTCCGACAGGGCCGTGATCGCCGCGATCTGCCGGCCCAGGCGCTCGGACATCTGGTCGAAGGCCGTGCCCAGCGCGCCGAACTCGTCCTCCCGTCCCGGCCCCGCGCGCGTGGTGAAGTCGTTCGCGGCGATGGCGCGGGCGCGCGAGGCCAGCTCGCGGACGGGGCCGAGGATGTGCCGCGCCTGGCGGATGGTGAGCCAGGTGACCATCAGCAGGGCGAGGATGACGACCGGCAGGTAGAGCCGGCGGAACTCGGTGAAGGTGGCGAGCAGCAGGCTCTCGGGCTGGCTCGCCACGACGATCCAGTCGCGCGCGCCGAACGTGGAGCGCATGAACTGCCCCCAGGCGACGGCGCGGTGCGACTCGCCGTCTCGCTTCCAGGTGGCCTTGCTCAGCACGGTCTGCGTGGTGCCGGTGTCCACCGCGCTCAGGGCGACGCCCGTGTTCGGCTCGGAGCAGTACAGCACGTGCCGCGTCTCGTCCTCGATCACGCAGAACTCGGTGCCCGAGGGGATGAGCTCGGCCGGGCCCCACACGTACGAAGGCAGGTACTCGCCGACCGCGATCCGGGCGCCGGCGGGCGAGACGGTGCGAAAGAGCAGGAACACGCGCGTGGCGGCCCCGTGCTCGACCAGCAGCGCGGGCTTGCCCTGCTCGAGGCGGCGCGAGATCTCGGGGGCGAGGGCCGGCAGCCGGGGCTTGCCGACCAGCACGACGGAGCCGCCGCGCGCGTCGAAGGCGCCCAGCGAGGCGAAGGCGCGCCTCGCGATCGAGTCCGGGCGCAGCGTGGCGTCGGGCGCCTCGAGCGCGGCGGCCGCCACGTCCCGGGCGAGGAGCAGCCGGTCGTAGACGGTCATGCCGTAGTCCTTGGCCTGGGCCGCGAGGCGCTTGTCGCCCTGCGCGAGGAGCACTTCCCGCACCTCGACCCAGGAGAGGATCGCCATCACCGCGAGCGGCACGAACGCGGACAGGACGAAGAGCAGGAAGATGCGTCGCGCGAGACCGCCCGGGAGCACGCGACCGGCCAGGTGCCTCACGGGTCGAAGTCCGAGGCGAGCCCGATGAACTTGCCGTCGCGCGCGCGCACCACGTCGTCCCGGCTCACGGGCGTGACGAGCGGCGCGAGGCTCCTGCCGTCCTTGCCCGAGCTGTAGAGGTCGAAGTCGGTGTTGAGCGGGGAGAGTTTCTTGTCCTTGCGGGCCGTGCCATTGCCGCGTCGCGTGGTGAGGTTGTAGTAATTGTACGGCCGGCCCCAGGGGTCGAGCTTGTCGGCGGCGTTGATCTCCGCGAGCGTGTTCGGGTAGGCCCGGTTGTCGTCCTGGAAGCGCTGGATCGTCACCGACATCGCGCCGATGTCCGCGACCGCCTTGGCCACGCGGGTGCGCTCGACGTAGCGGGAATACGAGCCGGTGGCGATGGTGCCCAACACGCCCAGGATCATGAGGGCGATGAGGATCTCGATGAGCGTGAAGGCGCGCTCCCGACTCGGGCCTGCGACTGCCCTCGCCGGAATCCGCGCCTTGCCTGTCGGCATGGGGGCCCGGGCGCCCGGGGGGCGGCCAGGCTCGCTAGTGTCCTCCATGGTCGCGCGCATCGTCCCGCAAGGCCGGCAGGAAAGCAATGATCCCGGTGGTTACGCCGGCAACAGCCAGCGCAGCAGCGTGTCGCCCGCCTCGCGGCTCGAGAGCAGGTCGAGGTGGCCCAGGCCGGCGCCCACCCACTGCCGCGACTCGGGCAGCCCCAGGCTGCGCCGAGCGGACGCGTGCCGCCCGAGGGCGCTCGCGACCGGTACCAGCCCGTCGCCGAGCAGCCGCCCCCGCAAGCCTCGGGCGGTCGGGCTCAGCGTGCCGGCGATCGCGAAGCAGGGCACGCCTTCGGGCAGCGGCAGGGAGGACCGGGGCGCCCGGGGCGCGACGAGCCGGTCCCGTCCCCGCCAGTCCTCGTCGAGCAGCGCACCGTGGTGCAGGTCGTTGATGCCGGCGCTGCGCAGGCGGCCCAGCCGCGCGAACGGCGCGGTGTAGGGGCTGCGGTCGAGCAGCCGGTCGAGGAACTTGCCGCCGCGCTCGAGCGGTGCCCCGAAATGCGGCGTGCCCAGGAAGGCGAGCGCGCCCAGCTTCCCGGGCCAGGCATGCCCGGCGACGCGGCCGTAGTGGCATGCGCTGCGCGCGAGCAGCCCGCCCATGCTGTGGCCCACCAGCACGAGCTGCTCGAGGGGGACGGGCCAGGCGCGCGCGAGCGACTCGAGCATCGCCGCGAGCTCGCGCCCGTTCGCCGAGATGTGCCGACCGGTGTTGTAGTGCAGGTAGAGCGAGGTGAACGCGCCGCCGCCCTCGAGCCGCTCGCCGAGGTCGTGGCCCTCGCGCCGCCACTGCAGGTCGTTCATGCACAGGCCGTGCAGGAGCACGGCCACGCGCGGGCGCGGGTCCGCGATGGCGTGCGCGAGCGCCTCGCGCTCGAGCACGAGCGGCACGCCGGCCTTGCGCAGCCGCATCGCGATGGCGAGCGGATTGCCGCTTCCTTCCAGGTGGTCGCCGAGCACGCCGTTCAGCGCGGCGAGCACCGCCTCGCGCTCGGCGCTGGGCGGGTGGCTCGCGAGGGCGGGCGCGAGCCGCGAGAGGACGGCGTCCAGGCCGCTGCCCACCAGGCCCGTGACCTGGCGCACGGTGCGGTAGACGAAGCCGGTGATGCCCGTCGTGCGGCCCTTCCCGGGCTCGCCGAAGGGCGGGGCGACGCGCGCGATGTCGCGGTGCAGCGCCTCGACGAGGTCGGTGATCCCGATCGTCGCCTCCACGGCGAGTCGTCCGACGCTCCCCAGGTCCGAGGGATGGAAGTGGGCCACGCGCTTCATGGATCCATCCTACGCCCGGGCCCGCGCCGGCGGGTCGCCGCGCGCATCCTCAGGGCGTGGGCAGGCGCCGCGCCGAGGCGACGCGGTTGTTGAAGCGCCCGTTGAGGAAGGGATACTCGCCGGTCTCGAAGACGGCGCAGTGCCCCTTGAAGTCGGGTTCCGAGCACAGCTGCCAGCGTCCGGCGCGTACCGCCAGGCTGCCGATCGCGTCCAGGTGCCCGAGGTCGGCGAGGTTGGGCGTGTCCGCGCGCAGCAGCAATTGCCGGCCGCGCAGCCGCTCGTACTGGAAGAGCGAGAGGTCGGCGGCGAGGGCCGGGCCCGCCAGCGCGAGCAGCCAGGCGGTCGCGAGGACCGCGCGGGGCTTCACGGGGCGGGGGCGGGGGCCGGCGCGGCCTGGATGTCGAGCCACGCCTCGAGCTGCTCGTCGGCCTCGCTGCGGCTCACCCCGTATTCCTCCTGGATGAGGGCCGAGAGGCGCTCGTGCCGGCCGGCGGTCGAATCGAGATGCACGTCGTCGAGCTTGGTCCAGCGTTGCTTCACGGCGCCGCGGTACTGCTTCCAGCTGCCCTCGATGATGCTCCACTTCATGGCGGTTCCTTGGCGCTTGAGGGAGGCGCCCGGGAACCAGTATGCGCCTCGCGCGAGGACGGGGGCGAAGGACGCGAAGCGCCGGCCTTTCGGTGCGGCAGCGTTCGTTCGCGTGCGGGCAGCGCGGGTGGAAGGCGCAGCCCTCGGGCGGGTCGAGCGGGTTGGGCACCTCGCCCGCCACCGGTGTGCGCGACTTGCCGCTCATGGTGATGTCCGGGATCGCGCTCTCGAGCATCTGCGTGTAGGGGTGCAGCGGGCGCTCGAAGAGGGTGCGCGTGGGCGCGATCTCGACGATGCGGCCCAGGTACATCACGCCCACGCGGTTCGAGATGTGCGAGACCACCGCGAGGTTGTGCGAGATGAAGAGGTAGGTGAGGCCGTGCTCGCGCTGCAGGTCCTTCATGAGGTTCAGGATCTGCGCCTGCACCGACACGTCCAGCGCGCTCGTGGGCTCGTCGCACACCAGGAACTCGGGGTTGGAGGACAGGGCGCGCGCGATCGAGATGCGCTGGCGCTGGCCCCCGGAGAACTCGTGCGGGAACTTCTCGGCATCCTGCGGGGACAGGCGCACGTCCTCGAGCAGCTCGCCCACGCGCTTCTGGATCGCCGCCTCGCCCCGGATGATGCCGTGCTGGCGGATGGGCTCGGCGATGATCCGGCCCACGCGCCAGCGCGGGTTCAGGCTCGCGTACGGGTCCTGGAAGATCATCTGGAAGCGCCGGCGCATCGCGAGCATGTCCGAGCGCTTCGCGATCCCGCTCATGTCCTGGCCGTCGAAGGTGATGCTGCCGCGCGAGGGGGCGTAGAGCCCGCAGATGAGGCGCGCGACGGTGCTCTTGCCGCAGCCGGACTCGCCCACGAGCGAGAGCGTCTCGCCCCGGTTGATGGCGAACGACACCCCGTCCACCGCCTTGAGCAGCTGGCGCGGCGCGCCCTCGAGCACGCGGTTGAGCCAGGGGCGCGAGACGTCGAAGTCGCGCGCGAGGTCCTTCACCTCGAGCAGCACCCGCGGCTCGCCTCCCGACATCCCCGCCTTGCCGGGGCTCTCCTTCAGTTCCGCATTCATCCGCTTCAATCGGCCCTTATCCGAGTCCATCCGTGTTCATTCGTGTTCATCCGTGTCCGGCGCCTTTGGGTCGCGTCACTCCCCGGCGCCCTCGACGCCGCGCGCTTCAACCGACGGCTTGCGTTTGCTTCGCGTGCAACCAGCAGGCCGCCCGCGTGGGTCCCGCGTCCATGAGGTCGGGCCGCTCCGTCCGGCAGCGATCGAAGGCCCTCGGGCAGCGCGGGTTGAACGCGCAGCCGGCCGGGATCGCGTTGAGCCGCGGCATCGACCCCTCGATCTGCGGCAGGCGCTCCACGTCCTGCCCGATGGCGGGGATGGAGCCCATGAGCCCGATGGTGTAGGGATGCTGCGGGTGGTGGATCACCTCCTGCACCGGCCCGATCTCCGCCAGGCGCCCGGCGTACATCACCGCCACGCGGTCGGCCGTCTCCGCGATCACGCCCATGTCGTGCGTGACCAGCAGGACCGCCGTGCCGTGCTCGCGGCACAGCCGCTTCAGCAGCTGGATGATCTGGGCCTGGATGGAGACGTCGAGCGCCGTGGTCGGCTCGTCGGCGATGATGAGGCGAGGGTTCGCGCACAGGGCGAGCGCGATCACCACGCGCTGGCGCATGCCGCCGGAGAACTGGTGCGGGTAGGCGTCGATGCGCCGCTCGGCCGCCGGGATGCCCACCTCCTTGAGCAGCTCGATGGCCCGCTGCCGGGCCTGCGCGCCGTCCAGGTCCAGGTGCGTCTGGATGGTCTCCACGAGCTGCCGGCCCACCGTGTAGAGCGGGTTGAGGGAGGTGAGCGGGTCCTGGAAGATGGCGCCGATCTGCCGGCCGCGGATGCGCCGCATCTGCTCGGCCGGCAGGGTGTCGATGCGCTTGCCGTCCAGCAGGATCTCGCCGCCGGCGATGCGCCCCGGGGGCTCGAGCAGGCCGATGATCGCCGTGCCCGTGATGGACTTGCCCGCGCCCGACTCGCCCACCACGCCCAGCACTTCGCCGGGCCGGATGTCGAGGCTCACGTCGTCGATGGCGACCAGGGTGCCGCGGCGCGTGTTGAACTCCACGCGCAGGTGGCGCACTTCCAGCAGGGGGCGGGTCTCGGTGCTCACGGGGCGGGGGCCTTCATCGTCATTTCGCGTCCGGCGGGACGTAGGCGTCCGCCTCGATCTCCACGAGCATCGCCGGATCGACGAGCGCCGCGACGGCCACCAGCGAGCAGGCCGGCCGGATGGCGCCGAACACCTCGCCGTGGGCCTTGCCGATGGCCTCCCAATGGGCGATGTCGGTCACGAAGATGCGCGTGCGCACCACGTCCGCGAGGCTCGCCCCGGCTCGCGCCAGGGCGAGGCCGATGTTGCCCAGCGCCTGCTTCGCCTGGGCATGCGGATCGCTGCCGCCGACCAGCCTGCCGTGCTCGTCGGTCGCGGTGGTGCCGGAGACCCAGACGTGCGGGCCGCAGCGCACGGCGCGCGAATAGCCCACGACGGGCTCCCACGGGGCGCCGGAGGCGAAGTTCTCGCGCGGGGCGGCGCTCATTGCGGCGGCTTGTCCGTCTTGAACTTCGCGGCGCACTCGCCGATCAGCTCGCTCGAGCGCACGACGGCCTTCCACGCCTGGCTCACGGAATTGTCGAGCTTGGCGGCGATGTAGTAGCGCATGCACGGGCTCGCCTGCAGCTCGAAGGTCTCCTGCGTGGCGATCTTGAAGCCCTTGCGCGGGGGCAGGTCGACGGTGACCTTGCGCGTGCCGGGCGCGACGACGGCCCGGTTGTTCTGCGAGCTCTCCCCGTCGACGCGGTTCACGAGGACCGGGCGCAGGTTCGGGTCGGAGGACCGCGAGGGGTCGGTCTGGATGATGGCGTAGGGCTGGTCGTAGGGGCCGGCGAGCGCCGCGGCGGGCAGGGCGAGGAGGGCGAGCAGGAGCGGCTTCATGCGGTTCTCCTTCAGCGCAGCTTCGGGTTGAGGGCGTCGCGCAGCCAGTCGCCCAGGAGGTTCATCGCGAGGACCATGATCACGAGCCACGCCCCCGGGAAGACGGTGATCCACCACTCCCCCGAGAAGAGGAAGTCGTTGCCGATGCGGATCAGGGTGCCCAGCGAGGGCTGGGTCGGCGGCACGCCCACGCCCAGGAAGGAGAGCGTCGCCTCCGTGATGATGGCCGTGCCGATGTGCAGCGTGGCGAGCACCAGGACCGGGCCGAGCACGTTGGGCAGCACGTGCGAGAACATGATGGCCACCGGGTGGCGGCCGATCACGCGCGCGGCCTGCACGTATTCCTTGTTGCGCTCCACGAGCGTGGAGCCGCGCACGGTGCGCGCGTACTGCACCCAGCCCGAGGCGGCGATGGCGAGCACCAGCACGTAGAGGGCGGCCTCGTCGTGGGCCTCGCGCGGCAGGGCCACGCGCGCCACGCCGTCGATCAGCAGGGCGATCAGGATGGCCGGGAAGGACAGCTGCACGTCCGCCACGCGCATGATGAACGCGTCCACCTTGCCGCCCACGTAGCCGGAGATGAGGCCCAGGGCGACGCCGATCGTCATCGCGAGCACCACCGCGCAGAGGCCGACCATGAGCGACACGCGCGAGCCGTACATGATCGCCGAGAGCACGTCGCGGCCCTGGTCGTCCGTGCCCAGCAGGTAGGTCGAGACGCCGCGCTCGGTCCAGGCCGGCGGGGTGAAGGCGTCGAGCAGGTTGAGCGTCTTCAGGTCGAAGGGGTTGTGCGGGGCGATGAAGCCCGCGCCGGCGGCCGAGACGATGCAGGTGAGCGTGACCACGAGCGCGGCGATGGTGAGCGGCGAGCGCTTGAAGGCGTGGAAGAGGTCGCCGTCGAGGAACCTGCGAAGGGCGTCCATCAATGCCCCCCCGCCACGGCCCGGTCGATGCGCAGCCTGGGGTCCACGAAGTAGTAGAGCATGTCCACCACGAGGTTGATCACGACGAAGATGAGGCCGATGAGGCACAGGTAGGCGGCCATCACCGGGATGTCCGCGAACTGCACCGCCTGGATGAAGAGCAGGCCCATGCCCGGCCACTGGAAGACCGTCTCGGTGATGATCGCGAAGGCGATGATCGCGCCCAGCTGCAGGCCCGTGATCGTGATCACCGGCACCAGGGTGTTCTTGAGCGCGTGGCCGAAGTGGATCGAGCGGTTGGTGAGGCCGCGCGCGCGCGCGAACTTGATGTAGTCGGTGCGCAGCACCTCGAGCATCTCGCTCCTCACCAGCCGCATGATCAGCGTGAGCTGGAAGAGCCCGAGCGTGATCGAGGGCAGGATGAGCGCCTTGAGCCCGCCGGCGGTGAGGAAGCCCGTGGTCCACAGCCCGACCTTCACCGTGTCCCCGCGGCCGAACGAGGGCAGCACCCCCAGCCACACGGCGAAGATGAGGATGAGGAAGATGCCGATGAGGAAGGTGGGCAGGGACACGCCGATGAGGGAGGCGGTGAGGAAGAAGCGCGAGAGCCAGCTGTGCCGGTTCAGGCCCGTGTAGACCCCGAGCGGGATGCCCACCAGCAGGGCGATGGAGGCGGCGACGAACGCGAGCTCGAGCGTGGCGGGCAGGCGCTCCACGAGCAGGACCGACACGGGCCGGCCCAGGCGCAGGGAGATGCCGAAGTTGCCCTGCACGGCGTTGCCCACGAACGTGGCGAACTGGGCGTAGAAGGGGCGGTCCAGGCCCAGGGACTCGCGCATGGCCTGCCGGTCGGCCTGCGTCGCCTCGGGCGGGAGCATGAGCGAGACCGGGTCGCCCACGAAGTTGAAGAGCGAGAAGGCGATGAATCCCACCACGAGCATCACGAGGATGCCCTGGCCGAGGCGGCGGATGACGAATGCGAACATGTGCGGGGGGCGCCTTCGGGGTCGGGCCGGCTCAGTCGATGCGGGCCCGGTAATAGTAAAGGGTGTTCACCGGGGAAAACCACGCCGAGACGTTCTTTCGCATGGCCCACGGGATGCGCGGCTGGTGGATCGGAACCACCGGCAGCTCCCGGTTGGCGAGGAACAGCGCCTCGCGGATGTGGCCGTCGCGCCGGGCGGGGTCGGCCTCCACGCGGATGCGCTGCAGCAACTCGTCCATGCGCGCATCCGACCAGCGGCCCATGTTGAAGTCGCCGCCGCCGTTCCTGCCCACCGTGCCCAGGAGCGCCTGCAGCGTGTAGAGCGCGTCGGAGGTGACGCCCGGCCCCCAGGAGAGCAGGTAGAAGCTCGTGTCGTACTTCTCGATCTTCGGGAAGTAGTTGCCCTGCGGCACGATGTTGGGCCGCGCGCGGATGCCCACCTGGGCGAGCATCGCGGCGAGCGCCTGCGCGATGTCGGCCGCCGGCTGGATGTTGCCCGCGTCGAGCGTGACCTCGAACCCTTCCGGGTAGCCCGCCTCGCGCAGCAGGCGCCGCGCCTTCTCGCGGTCGAAGGGCAGGCGCGTGTCGGCCTCGGCCGAGTAGCCCTGCACGCCCGGCACCAGGAGCGTGCCCGCCGGCTTCGCGAAGCCGCGCATCACCTTGGCCCGGATCGCCTCGGCGTCGATGGCGTGCGCCACGGCCTGGCGCACGCGCAGGTCCTTGAAGGGGTTCTTCCCGCCGGCCTTGCCGTACAGCAGGTCGTCGCGGAAGAGGTCGAAGGCGAGGTACTGCACGCGCTGCTCGCCGCCCTCGACGATCTTCACGCCCGGGTCCGTGCGCAGGCGCGCCACGTCCTGGGTGGGCGGGTCGATCACGAAGTCCACCTCGCCCGTGAGGAGCGCGGCGAGGCGCGTCGCGTTCGACTTGATGGGCAGCAGCACCACCTCGTCGAGGTTGCCCTCGTTCTGGCCCGCCTTGTGGCCCCACCAGTCGCGGTTCGCCTCGAGCACCGTCTTCACGTCGCTCTGGCGCTCCTTCAGCCGGAAGGCGCCCGTGCCGTTCATGTGGCGCGAGGCGTAGGTGTCCTCCTTGGCCGTGTAGTCCTGGGGGCGCTGCGCGCCGTGCCTCTCGCACCAGGCGCGGCTCATGATGCGGAAGTTCGTGAGGTGCGAGAGGAGCGCCGGGTTGGGCTCGCGCATCACGAAGTCCACCGTGTGCGCGTCCACGCGCACGGCCTTCTGCACGCCCTGGAGCGTCACCTTGAGCTGCGAGGTCGGCGAGAGCACGCGCTCGGCGGAGAACACCACGTCGTCCGCGGTGAGGGGCGTGCCGTCGTGGAAGCGCACGCCCTCGCGCAGGCGGAAGCGCCACGTCCTCTCGTCGGGGCGGCTCCACGACACGGCGAGCCACGGGATGGTCTTCCACGACTTGTCCCACCACACGAGCGACTCGTAGACGTTGGCGGTCACGCGCGTGGTGGACAGCAGCGCGGCCGAGTGCGGGTCGAGGGTCTGGGGGTCGTCCTGGCTCGCGTAGCGCAGCACGCGCCTCGCCTCCGGGCCGGGCGCCGGCTGCGCGGCGAGGGGCGCGAGGACGAGCGCGAGGGCGAGGAGGGCGCGCGGCAGGAGCATGGGCGGGAGCATAACGCAGCCGGCCCCGCGCGCTGGCGGGGCCGGGGAGGGCGACGGGCGGGTCAGCCGGTCAGTTGACCTTGACCCACTTGACGGTGAGCTTGTTGTCCGCGCGGTGCACCACGCTCACGTTGGCGCGCATGGCCCAGGGGATCACCTGGTGGTGCAGCGGGATGTGGCCCACGTCGGCCAGGTGCAGCTGGGTGATCTCGCGGGCGAGCGCGGCGCGCTTCTTCGGGTCGATCTCGGTCTTGAGCTTGTCGACGGCGGCGTCGACCTTGGCGTTGGAGTAGCGGCCCAGGTTGTAGTCGCCGTCGGCCGTCTTCTCCACGCGCGTGCGCATGAGGCTCTGCAGCGCGTACTGCGAGTCGAAGGTGGGCACGCCCCAGCCGAGCATGTAGAAGCTGGTGTCCAGGTTCTGGATCTTCGGGAAGTAGGCGGCGCGCGGCATCGCGTTCACCTTCACCTTCACGTTCACCTGGGCGAGCATCGCGGCGATGGCCACGCAGATCTTCTCGTCGGCCACGTAGCGGTTGTTGGGGCAGTCGAGCGTGAGCTCGAAGCCGTTGGGGTAGCCCGCCTCGGCCAGGAGCTTCTTCGACCGGTCGCGGTTCGCCGCGACGGGCTTGTCCAGGTCCTTCGGGTAGCCGTCCACCTGCGGGGCGAAGAGGATGCCCGAGGGCACCGACAGCCCGCGCATCACCTGCGTCTTGATCGCGTTCACGTCGATGGCGAGCTGGAAGGCCTCGCGCACGCGCTTGTCCTTGAACGGGTTCTTGCCCTTCACGCTCGAGTACTGCAGCTCGTCGCGGAACTGGTCCATGCCCAGGAACACGGTGCGGTTCTCGTTGCCCTCGACCACCTTCGTCTTCGGGTCCTGCTTCAGGCGCGGCACGTCCTGCGGCGGCGGGTCGAGGACGAAGTCGACCTCGCCCGAGAGGAGGGCGGCCAGGCGCGTGCCGTCCGACTTGATCGGCTGGTACACGATCTCGTTCACGTTGCCCTCCATCTTCCCCCACCAGTTGGAGTTGAGCACCGCGACGGTCTTCACGTCCGCCTCGCGCGACTTGAGCACGTAGGGGCCGGTGCCGTTCGCGTTGCGCGAGGCGTAGGTCTCCTCCTTGTTCTTGAAGTCCTGGGGCTTGAGCACGTTGTGCTTGGCGGACCAGGCGCGGCTCATGATGCGCACTTCCGTGAGCTGGGGCACGAGCACCGGCGCCGGGCCCGAGGTGACCACGTCCACGGTCAGGTCGTCCACCTTCTTCGCCTCCACCACGCCCGCCAGGTAGGGCTTGAAGTTGGAGGTATCGGAGAGCGCGCGGCCGATGGAGAACACCACGTCGTCGGCGGTGAAGGGCGTGCCGTCGTGGAACTTCACGTTCGGGCGCAGCTTGAAGCGCAGCACCGTCGGGCTCACCTGCGTCCAGGACACGGCGAGGCACGGTTCCACCTTCAGGTCCTTGCCGCGGGTGACGAGCGTCTCGTAGATGTGGTCGAGGAAGGCGTTGGTGAAGCCCTCGTTGTTGCCGTGCGGGTCGATGGTGCTGATGTCGCCCTGGCTCGAGAAGCGCAGCGTCTTGGCGACGGCGGGCATGGCGAGGGCGATCGCGACGGCGAGCGCGCCCGCGCGTAGGACGGTGGTGGCGGACATGGGATCTCCCGTGGGGTAGGGTGGGCTACGAGGGGGGCCGGCGCCCTCGGGCGGGGCCCCGGCGCCGGCGCGCTCCACGCGCGCGGACGCCGTTGCTGCAACGCCGCGGATGATGCCGGACGGCGGGCGCAGGCGTCAACGCGAGCCACCCGGGCGCCGGCGCGATCGTTTAGAGTAGGCGCCACCTTTCACGCGGGAGCCGTGCCTTGACCCAGCGCCACTGCCCGTCCCTGCCCTCGCGCGCCGTGCTGGCGGCGGCCCTGCTGCTGCTCGCGGCCGGCTGCGAGCGCGAGAGCGCCAAGCCCGCCGACACCGGCTCGAGGATCGGCGAGGCGGCCCGGCAGATGGGCGAGGCCGCGCGCGCCGGGGACATGGCCCAGGTCGGCAGCGCGATGAAGCAGATGGGGGAGGCGCTCTCGGGGTCGGTGCGGGTCGAGCCGGTGGATTTCCGCACGCTGCGCGAGTGGATGCCCGGCAGGCTCGCCGGGTTGCCCCGCCAGGACGCCGAGGGCCAGCGCACCAACGTGATGGGCCTCGCCACGTCCAAGGCCCGGGCCGTCTATGGCGACGGCAAGGGCGCGCGCATCGTGCTCGAGCTCACCGATGCGGGCACGCTCACGGGCGTGGCCGCGCTCGCCGTGGCCTGGATCAACGTCGAGATCGACAAGGAAGGCGACTCGGGCTACGAGCGCACTACCACCATGGCCGGGCACAAGGCCTACGAGCGGTACTCGAAGGCCGGCCGCTCGGGCGAGCTCGACGTGCTCGTGGCCGGCCGGTTCCTCGTGGAGGCGAAGGCGACCGGCGTCGACATGAAGACCTTCAAGGAGGCGGTGGCGAAGCTCGACCTCTCCCGGCTCGAGGCGCTCAAGGGCGCGGGACAGCCCGCCACGACGGCCGGGAAGTAGGCGTGGCGGCGCCCGACCCCCTCGTCTCCCCGCAAGGCGCCGCCTACGAGCTGCGCGAGGTGCCGGCCTATTCGCCCTTCGCCTGGCTCATCCGGGGCTGGGACGACTTCCGCGCCGCGCCCCTGGCGAGCGGCTTCTACGGCGCGGCCTTCGCGGGCATGGGCTGGGCCCTCGCGGCGCTCTACGACTTCGCCTACCAGTACGTCTCCACGCTCGCCGGCGCCTTCCTGCTCGCCGCGCCCTTCCTCGCCACGGGCCTGTACGCCCTCTCGCGCGACCGCGAGCGGGGCGTGAGGCCGCGCTGGCTCGCCTCCCTCACCGCGTGGCGCGAGAACCTGGGCGGGCTGGGCGTGTACGTGCTCGTGATCACGGTGATCTTCCTGGTGTGGGCGCGCGCCTCGCTCGTCACCTTCGCGCTCTTCTCCACGGGCTCGATGCCGGACCTGAAGGGCTTCCTCGCCAAGGCGTTCTCGTGGGGCAACCTCGAGTTCGTCGTGATGTACTTCGCCGCCGGGGGCCTGTTCGCGACGATCGTGTTCGCGGTGAGCGTGGTGTCGGTGCCGATGATGCTCGACCGCGACAACGACGCGGTGAGCGCGGCCATCCTCTCGGTGCAGGCCCTGGCGCGCAATCCCGGCGCGATGGCGGTGTGGGCGGCGCTCATCGTGCTGCTCACGGGCCTGGGGTTGGCGACCTTCTTCGTGGGGCTCGTCGTCACCATGCCCGTCATCGGCCACGCCACCTGGCACGCCTACCGCGACTGCGTGGGCTGGGAGGACGCGCCGCCCGCGCCGGGCGCGGCCCCGCCTAGCGCCTGAACTCCACCTCCGTCTCGACGGTGCGCCCGGCCGCGCCCTCGTTGAACTTCCACTGCGAGAGCGCCTGCACGACCGCGCGGTCGAACACCTTCTGCGGCTGCGCCTCCATCACGTCCACCTTCGCGACGCTGCCCG
>JBGAOO010000341.1:0-3570 GCA_044221765.1 Usitatibacteraceae bacterium
GGCGGTCAGGGCTTGAACTTCTGGATCACGGCGAGCAGCGTCTCGTGGTCCGGGTTCTG
Source organism: Usitatibacteraceae bacterium (assembly GCA_044221765.1). Classification (GTDB taxonomy): domain Bacteria; phylum Pseudomonadota; class Gammaproteobacteria; order Burkholderiales; family Usitatibacteraceae; genus FEB-7. The sequence continues at coordinate 60 of JBGAOO010000341.1, forward strand.
GGTGAGCGCGGCCTTCCAGAGCTTGCTCGCCTCGTCGCGCCGGCCGAGCGTCCAGAGGACCTCGCCCAGGTGCGCGGCGATCTCGGGATCGGGCCGGCTGCCGTACGCCGCCTTGAGGCTGCGCAGGGCGTCGTCGAGGTTTCCGCGCCGGTACTGCACCCAGCCCAGGCTGTCGAGGATGAACGGGTCCTCGGGCGAGAGCTTCACGGCCTTCTCGATGAGCGCCTGGGCCTCCTCGAGCCGGTCGGTCCGGTCCGCGAGCGTGTAGCCGAGCGCGTTGTAGGCGTGCGCGTAGTCGGGCTTCAGCTGGATCACGCGGCGCAGGTCCTTCTCGAGCACGTCGATCCGGTCCACGCGCTCGGCGGCCATCGCGCGGTCGTAGAGCAGCTCGAAGGAATCGGGGAATTCCGCCACCGCCTTCGAGAGCATCTCGTAGGTGTCGCGCCAGGCCTTCGCGTCGCGCAGCAGCTGCGCCTCGATCTGGATCATCTGGATGCGGTCGTCCTGCGAGCGCGGCTCGATCCCCTGCAGGTAGGCGCGGCCCTTCGCGAGGCCCTCCTGCTTGGCGATGATCGACGCGATGCGCATCTGGGCGCGCATGTAGTCGCCCGAATCCACCTTCCGGTACCAGTCGATGGCCTCGTCGTAGCGCTTGCGCGCCTCGGCCACCTGGCCCAGGCTGAACTGGACGGCTCCCGTCTCCGGATGGCCCAGGGCGAGCGCGCGGCGCAGGGCGGCGTCGGCCTCGTCGAGATCCTCGAGTTGCATCGACAGCAGCCCGATCGCGTAGGGCATCTGCGCATCCGCGGGCGCGAGCGGCTCGACCGCCCGGAACTGCTCTCGCGCCTCGGCGTTGCGCTTGGCGGCCGCCAGTTCGCGCGCCAGTTGCAGGCGCACTTCCCTTTCCCCGGGATTCGCCTTCACGAACGCCTGGTAGTAGGGGATCACGGCCTCGGGCGAGTCCTTCTTGAGGACCTGTGCCTGCAGGATCGCGCCCTGCGGCCAGCCGGGCCGGCCGGCCAGGGCCGCCTGCGATTCGGCGCGCGCCAGGTCGATGTTGCCGGCGAGCAGCGCGGCGACGCCCAGGGCGTAGTGCGACTCGGGGAAATCCGGGTATCGGGTCGTGATGGTCCGCGTGGCCTCGAGCACCGCCGCCTTGTCGGGGTAGCGCCCGAAGAAGTACGCCAGTTGCGAGACGAGGAGCGGCTTCCGCTCGCTCGCCGCGATGAGGGAGGCGATGGCCTCGCGCGCCTTGTCGATGTCGCCGCGGTTCACCACGAGCGAGGCGATGAGGTCGCGGCCCAGGGTCGGATCGGGCTCGATCTCGACCAGGAGCGCGGCGGCCTCGAGCGCGGGCTCCAGCGCGCGGGCGCGGATGGCGAGCTCGACGGCCCGGCGGGCGATCTGCGGGTCGTTCATCTCCTTCGCGAGGCGCAGGAGCGAGGCGATCGCGGGCGCGCTGTCGCCGCGCTGCGAGGCCACCTCGGCCAGCAGGAACTCGAAGAGCGCCGCCTCGCGGCTGGGAGGCGGATTGCGCCCTTGCTGCGCCAGGGCGGGGGTGCCAATGCACGCCGCCAGCGTCAGGGCCGCTGCCGCCCGGATGATGCCCGTTGCCATTGCCGATCCTTCCTGCGGGAACTGGGGATGCGCCGGAATGCGCCTCGCTCATCATAGAACTTTTCCGCGCCCCGTCCATGGCGGCGGGCACGCGGCGGTTGGACAGCACCGGGGCCGGGTCGTTTCGCGCGAGGCCGTATAATCCCCGCCATTCCCCCACCGCCCTCACCATGCCGGAGCTGCCGGAAGTCGAGACGACCCGCCTGGGTCTGGTACCCCGAGTGGTGGGGCGGCGCATCCGCGGGGTGCTCGTGCGGGAGCCGCGCCTGCGCTGGCCGGTGCCGCGCGATCTCTCCTCCCGCCTCGTCGGCAAGCCGGTCCTCGCGATCCGCCGGCGCGGCAAGTACCTCCTCTTCGATGTCGGCGACGGCCACCTGCTCGTGCATCTGGGCATGTCCGGCAGCCTCACGATCGTGCCATCGGGCAGCGTGCCGCGCCCTCACGACCACGTCGACCTGGCGCTCGACAGCGGCGAAGTCCTTCGCCTGCACGACCCGCGCCGGTTCGGCGCCATGCTCTGGGTGCGCGATCCCGCCCGGCACGCGCTCCTCGCCCGGCTCGGGGTCGAGCCGCTCGAGGCGGGCTTCACGGGCGCCTACCTCCACGGGCGATCCCGAGGGCGCCGCGTGGCGATGAAAGCTTTCCTCATGGACTCGCACCAGGTCACCGGCGTCGGGAACATCTACGCGAGCGAGGCCCTGTTCGCCGCGCGCATCCACCCTTCGCGGGCGGCCGGGCGCCTGTCGCGCGAACGCTGCGACACCCTGGTGCGCGAGGTGCGGTCCACGCTCGAGCGCGCGCCTGCCGCCGCATGGCAGCACCCTGCGCGACTTCGTGGGTGGCGACGGCCGCCCGGGCTATTTCCAGCAGCAGTACGCGGTCTACGGTCGCGCGGGCGAGCCCTGCCCGCGCTGCGGCGCGCCGGTGCGCACGACGCGGCACGGCAGCCGCGCCACCTTCTACTGCGCGCGGTGCCAGACATGAACCGGGACGCCCCGTGATCCATCGAGCCTTCGAACCGAGCCTCGCGGCGCTCAAGGCCTGGCGGGACGAGACCGCCGGCGCGCTCGCGGCGCTGCGCCGCTGGGCGATCGTGAACGCGCTCACCGATGACCAGTCGGCCATGCGCCTGGCACACCTGGAGCGCCGCCTGGCGACCGAGCGGCTGTCGATCGCCTTCGTCGCCGAGATCTCGCGTGGCAAGAGCGAGCTCATCAACGCGCTCTTCTTCGCGGACCTGGGCGCGCGCCTGCTGCCCGCCGGCGCCGGCAACACGACGCTCTGCCCCACGGAGATCCTGCACGACCCCACGCGCCCGCCGTCCATCCGCCTGCTGCCCATCGAGACGCGCGAGAGCCCGCGGGCGCTACGCGAGTTCGTCCTCGAGGCGGACCACTGGAAGGAGATCGCGCTCGACCCGGCCAGCCCCGCCTCCCTGGGCGAGGCCTTCGACGTGCTGTGCGAATCGCAGCACGTCTCCGCCAACGAGGCGCACACGCTGGGCCTGCCGGCCGAGCCGGGTTCGCGCGTGGAGATCCCGCGCTGGCGCTACGCCATCGTGAACTTCCCGCACCCGCTGCTCTCGATGGGTCTCACGATCCTCGACACGCCCGGCCTGAACGCCCTGGGCACCGAGCCCGAGCTCACGATGCACCGCGTCCCGGAGTCGGACGCCGTCGTCTTCATGCTCTCGGTGGACACCGGCGCGACCAAGTCCGACCTGGAGCTCTGGCGCAGCCACGTGCAGCCCATGGAGGGCATGGGCCACACGCGCTACGTGGTCCTCAACAAGATCGACGGCCTGCGCGACGGCTTGAAGAGCGAGACCCAGGTGCTCACCGAGATCGACCGCCAAGTGCGGGCCACGGCGGAGGCGCTGGGCATCGAGCCGACG
>JBGAOO010000342.1:0-3516 GCA_044221765.1 Usitatibacteraceae bacterium
CGCTAGCGGCAAGGCCGTCGCGGGCGCGCGGGCCATACGGTGCGTTGTCGCACCGACGTCCGCCACCGGACCGCGAATACTCTCGTCACCCCGGCAACGAGCCGGACCCCGGTGCACGACGATCCCCATGGACACAGCCCGTCCCCGCGACCGATTCCCGGCGCCCCACCGCATCGCGGCAGCCGCGGCAGCGGGCTTCGCCCTGCTCGGCTTCCTCGCGCTTTCCGAAGCCGCCTACCCGGCGAGGCAACCGGAAGCCTTCCTCATCCGCATCCCGCCAACGGTTCGGGTTCGGGTCCTGCACCAGGTACGCACGTTCGTGGTGAGCACGGTGGACATCGAGCGCGGCTTCATCGAGGTGCGCGCTGCCTCCCGCCTGCACGTCACGAGCAACATCGCGTGGACCATGGACTTCCGGCCGCAGGGGAACCTCTTCCGCGCCGCGCGGGTGACCGGACTGCCGCAGGATCTCCACCTGGGACCCGAAGGCGGGACGCTCGCGAACCTGCTGCCCGCGAAGCGGCCGGCGCGCTTCGAGCTGAGCTACCGGTTCGATCTGCATCCCGAGGCGATGCCCGGTTCCCACCCGTGGCCGCTCGCGATCTCCGTGAGCGGGGCCTGAAGAGCGCCCGGCCGGCAAGCCGACCCGGCCCGGTCCGGGGCCTGTCCGCGACGGCGCCCGGTGGATCCCGACGCGCCCCTCTATAATGGCGGTGCAGTTCGATCCAGCAGTGGACCTCGGTTTCGGGAGCGGCGTGCCAGCACTTTCCACTTCGACCGGCAGGCCGGCTCACCGCCGTCTCCTGCCCGTCCTTTACACGGGCGTCTTCATGGCCGCCCTGGACACGGCCGTCATCGGCCCCGCCATCCCCGCCCTGCGCGCGGCCTTCGGCGTGGACAACCGCGAGGTCGGGCTGGTGATGATCGTCTTCATCCTCTTCTCGCTCTCGAGCACCGCCCTCATGGCGAACCTGAGCGATCGCCACGGCCGGCGGCCCGTGTACCTCGCGAGCGTGGTGCTCTTCGCGCTGGGCTCGCTCCTCATCGCCCTCGCCCCGTCGTTCTGGGTGCTGCTCGTCGGGCGCGCCATCCAGGGCATCGGCGGCGGCGGGGTCATCCCGACGGTGAGCGCGACGATCGGCGACGTGGTCCCCATCGAGGACCAGGGCCGTGCCCTGGGCATGGTGGGCGCCATCTACGGGATCGCCTTCTTCCTCGGGCCGCCGCTCGCCGCCCTGGTGATGGTGGTCGCGAGCTGGCCGTGGATCTTCCTGCTGAACCTGCCCATCGCGGCGGCGATCCTCTTCCTGGGCGCGCAGGTGCTGCCCACGCACCGCAAGGCGGGCGCCTCGCACCCGCTCGACGTGGCGGGCATCCTCGCCGTCTTCGCGGTGCTCTCGCTGCTCACCTTCGGCATCACGCGCGTGCTCGATTCCTTCACGGGCTTGCTGCTGTGGCCCTGGCTGCTCGCGGCGGTGGCGGTGACGGTGGTGCTGCTCGTGCGCGTGGAGCGCCGCGCCGCGCAGCCGATGATCCCGCTCTCGCTCTTCGCCAACCGGCGCCTCGCCACCACGTACGTGCTCGCGGTGGGCGGCGGCTACGGGATGGGCTCGGTCGTCTTCCTCACCTCCATCGCCACGCTGGCCTACGGCGTGACGACGCAGCACGCGGGCTTCACGCTGCTGCCGCTCGTGGTGTGCTCGATGGCGGGCTCGATGGGCGCCGGGCGCGTGCTGAACCGCCTGGGGCCGCGGGCGCTCATCCTCCTGGGCTTCGCGCTGATGGGCGTGGGCTACGGCGCCTCGGCGCTCACGCATTTCGGCCTGGCGGGCTACCTGGTGGCGACCATGCCGGTGGGCCTGGGCCTGGGCGTCATCGTGGGCGGGGCGCTTCGCTCCATCGCGATCGCCGAGGCGCCCGAGGCCCTTCGCGGCACCGCGCAGGGCCTCATCAACATCTTCAACGGCATCGGCACGCTCACCGCGACGGCGACGATCAGCGCGATCGCGGACCTGCGCGGCGGCGGTGCGGCCGGGTTCTCGGTCGCCTACTTCGTGGTGGCGGCGGTGATGGCGCTCATGCTCGCGATCGCCCTCCGGCTGCCGCGGGGCGATGCGCTGCACAAGCGGCGCCCCGCCTAGGCCCCTCCCCCGTCCGGGCACCGGGCCCTGCCGTATAGTGGAACGACCATGAATCCGGGCCCGGACCGCGAACCCAACGCCCCGCGCGAGGACGCGCGCTGCGTGCTCGAGGCCTGGCGCGCTCACGAGCGCGAGCTGCTCGCGTTCCTCGTCCATCGCTCGGGCGAGGCGGCCCTGGCCGAGGACGTGCTCCAGGACGTGTTCGCCAAGGCGCTCCTGCAGGGGCGCCACTTCTGCTCGCTCGACAACCCCCGCGCGTGGCTCTTCCAGGTGGCGCGCCATGCGCTCGTGGACAAGGCACGCCTCGCCAAGCCCACGACGGAGCTGCCCGAATCGCTGGCGGCCCCGGTCGAGGAGCGCGCGCCCGTGGAAGCGCTCGCCGAGTGCCTGCCCCGCGCGCTCGCCGAGCTGCCCGAGGAGGACCGGGACATCCTCACGCGCTGCGACGTCGAGGGCCTCGCGCAGAAGGCCTATGCCGACGGCAAGGGCCTGTCCCTCCCCGCGGCGAAGAGCCGCCTGCTGCGCGCCCGCCAGCGCCTGCGCGAGCACCTGGTGGCGAACTGCCAGGTGAGTTTCGACGAAGCCGGGCGGGTGTGCTGCCACGTGCCGCGGGAGCCCTGAGGGGCACCCGCCCCCTGCATCCTTTCGCGACCTCGTTCGTCTTCTGGGTATCCCCCCCGGAGACGCCCTTGAGCGAACTGGTCCTCGGCCTGCCCCGGCGCAACCCCCGCGCCTTCCTCGCCTTCGCCGCCGTGGCCTGGTCGCTGCTCTATGCCCTGCTCGCGCCGGCTTCGGCGTGGATCGTGGCCGCCCTTCCCGTGACGCCCGGGAGCGCGCTGGGCGATGCCCTGCAGTTCTTCCTCTACGACACGCCCAAGGTGCTGCTGCTGCTCGCGGGCATCGTGTTCGCGATGGGCATGGTGAATTCCTACTTCACGCCCGAGCGCACGCGCGCGTTGCTCGCCGGGCGCCGCGAGGGGATCGCCAACGTGCTCGCCGCGAGCCTGGGCATCGTGACGCCCTTCTGCTCGTGCTCGGCGGTGCCGCTCTTCATCGGCTTCGTCGAGTCGGGCATCCCGCTCGGCGTGACGTTCTCGTTCCTGATCGCGGCCCCGACGATCAACGAGGTCGCGCTTGTGATGCTGTTCGGTCTCTTCGGCTGGCAGGTCGCGGGCCTCTACGTGGCTTCGGGTCTGGCGATCGCGATCGTGGCTGGATTCGTCATTGGCCGGCTCAAACTCGAAGGTCAGGTCGAGGATTTCGTCTGGCAGATCCGCTCGGGCGCCGGCGGCGTCGCCGAGAGGCTCACATGGGTCGACCGGATCCAGCGCGCCTGGGGCTCGGTCAGGGAGATCGTGGGCAAGGTCTGGCTGTA
>JBGAOO010000343.1:0-3896 GCA_044221765.1 Usitatibacteraceae bacterium
GCTTCGTCGAGGAGCAGCTCGCCGAGCTCGGGCAGCTGCAGGGCAAGAACCAGCGGCTCGTCGAGACGCTCGGCCGCAAGGCCGCCGACGAGCGCCAGCGCATCGAGGAGGCGCGCGTCGCCCTGCTGGGCCTGCGATCGGTGCACAGCCGCCACGCCGACGAGCTGGGCGTGCTGCTCAACCCGAACACGGCGCGCGAGGACGGCATCCGGGCCCGCGTGCAGGTGCTCGCGAGCCCGTTCAGCACCGGCATCGGCGAGGCCGTGGAGGCCTACTTCGCGCTCACGCGCGGACGCCTCGCCCGCGCGATCGAGGTGATCGCCGAGGTGAAGGTCATGATGGTCACGGTCAATCGCCGGTTCGCCGAGTCCTGGGGCATCTCGCCCGTGGAGGTCGCGGAGTTCTCCACCGACCGGTTCCTCGTGGAGCTCGACCGGCTCGAGGAGCACTGCCGGCGCGATTTCCGCAGCGCGACGAGCCTGCTCACCCGCGGGCGCGGCGCCCTCTCCGCGCTCTTCTTCGACACGATCGCGCTCAAGACCATCCACGTCTTCGAGATCGCCGACCGCGAGGTGCGCACCTGGATGAACGCCTTCATCCGCCCGCTGGAGGCGCAGGTGAATGCCTTCCAGGAGCAGGCCAACAGCCGCATCGAGGGCATGGCGCGCATCCGCGACGCCGAGTCTGGCCTGCTCGAGCGCATCGAGGACCTGAACGGCTTCCTCGAGCGATCCGACCAGCTGATGCGCGAGTGGGAGGCGCACGACGAGCGCCTGCACGGGCTGCTGGAGGTCGGGCGCCCGGCCTCGCTCGCGCCCGGGGGCTAGCCCACCCGCACCTTCGCGATGCCCGCGGCCAGCAGGCGCTCGTACTTCTCGCGCAGCGCCTCCTGCGATTCCCGCCAGGCGGGATTGAGCGGGATGCAATCCACCGGGCAGACCTCGCGGCACTGCGGCGCGTCGAAGTGGCCGACGCATTCCGTGCATCGGGCCGGGTCGATCTCGTAGATCTCCGCGCCGGGACGGATGGCGCCGTTGGGGCACTCGGGCTCGCAGACGTCACAATTGATGCACTGATCCGTGATCATCAACGCCATGGAAGCCCCCCGTGCACGGCAGCGCGCAGGATTCAGTCCGACGCCACGCCGCGGCCGACCTTCTCGCGGATGCGCGCGGCGGTGATCGGGTGCACGAAGGCGGCGATGTCCCCGCCGAGCACCGCGATCTCGCGCACGATCGTGGCCGAGAGGAACAGGTAGCGGTCCGAGGGCGTGAGGAAGAGCGTCTCGACGCCGGGGGCGAGCGTGCGGTTCATGCCCGCCAGCTGGAACTCGTACTCGAAATCGGAGACCGCGCGAAGGCCGCGCAGGATCACGCCCGCCTGGTGCTCGCGGACGAATTCCGAGAGCAGGCCGCCGAAGCCGAGCACCCGCACGTTCGGGTAGCTCGCGAGCGTCACCTTGCGATGCGCACGCGCTCGTCGAGGGAGAAGAACGGGCGCTTGGCCTGGCTGTGCGCCACGCCGACGATGACCTCGTCGAACAGGCGCGAGGCGCGCTGGACGAGATCCTCGTGGCCGTTGGTGATGCGATGGTGCCGGATGGGCGGCGCGTGGTGGCGCTGGTGGCTACAGTTGCGGTAATCATCGCTGCCAGCAATTCATGCAGAGCGTACCGCGCCGCGCCTGGCCAGCCGAACTTCTGCCAGCGGGCCGAAGGCGCCCTCGACCACTTCCGAGGCCTCGACGTAGACCCAGGCGCCGGGATTGAACCCGTCCCTCCAGCGCGGCGAGCGCGCTCGCCGCGAGCCCGAGGCCGTAGGGCAGGTCCACGAAGGCCAGGTCGAACCGCTCGCCGCCTGTCCCGAGCCAGGCGAGCGCATCGGCCTGGACCACCTCCACCCCGTCCATCCCGAGCTCGGCCGCCGAGCGTCGCAGGTGCTCGCACACCGCCCGCTCGCGCTCGACGAGCACCACCCGGTGCGCGCCGCGGGATCGGGCCTCGAATCCCAGCGCGCCGCTGCCGGCGAAGAGATCCACGCCCGTGAGGCCCGCGAGGCGCTGGCCGAGCCAGTTGAAGAGGGTCTCGCGCACCCGGTCCGGCGTGGGCCTGAGGCCCGCGCTGTCGGGAAAGCGCACGATGCGGCTGCGCCAATGCCCGCCGATGATGCGCAGCCGGTTGCGGCCCGCGCCCGCCCGGCCGGCCTTCGATTCGTGCGGGGATCGGCGCGCGGCGGTCATCGCGGCCGATCATACCGTAAAATATTCGCGACCCCTCTCTCGAAGCGGCCCCCGGGCCGCGAGCGCATGTTCTCCCTCGGATCGAAGAAACCGGACGGCCCGCCCGCGTCCGACTGGAAGTCTCGGCTCAAGCGCGGCCTCGCGCTGACGGGCGATCGCCTGAAGCAGGTGGCCGGCATCTTCCGCGGCCACCCGAAGATCGACGAGGCGCTCTACGAGGCGCTCGAGGCGCAGCTGCTCGCCGCCGACGTGGGCGTGAAGGCGACCTCGCACCTGGTCGAGAGCCTGCGCAAGTCCGCGCGGGAAGATCGCCTGGAGGACGGCGCCCAGCTCGAGGCCTGCCTCAAGTCGGCGCTCGCCGGCCTGCTCGCCCCCCTCGAGAAGGCGCTCCCCGCGACGCTTCCGCGGCCCTTCGTCATCCTGCTGGCCGGCGTGAACGGCGCGGGCAAGACCACCACCATCGGCAAGCTCACGCGCCTGTTCCAGTCCCAGGGGCGCACGGTCCTGCTCGCCGCGGGCGACACCTTCCGCGCCGCCGCGCGCGAGCAGCTCATGACCTGGGGCGAGCGGCACGGCGTGACGGTGGTCTCCCAGGAGGGCGGCGATTCCGCCGCGGTGATCTTCGACGCGATCCAGTCGGCGCGGGCGAAGGGCATCGACATCGTGCTCGCGGACACGGCCGGGCGCCTGCCCACGCAGCTTCACCTGATGGAGGAGATCCGCAAGGTGAAGCGCGTGATCGCCAAGGCGGACGCGCAGGCCCCGCACGAGACCTGGCTCGTGCTCGACGCGAACACCGGCCAGAACGCGCTCGCCCAGGTGAAGGCCTTCGACGCGGCGCTCGGGCTCACGGGCCTCATCGTCACCAAGCTGGACGGCACGGCGAAGGGCGGCACCCTCGCCGCGATCGCGCGCGAGCATCCCGTCCCGATCCGCTTCATCGGCATCGGCGAGAAGCCGGACGACCTGCGGCCCTTCGTCGCCGCGGAATTCGTCGACGCCCTGTTCGAATGATCCAGTTCTCGGCCGTCGCCAAGCGGTATCCCGGCGGGCACGAGGCCCTGCGAGAGGTGAGCTTCGAGGTGGCCGCCGGCGAGCTGGTCGTGGTCACCGGGCACTCGGGCGCGGGCAAGTCCACGCTCCTCAAGCTCGCCTCGGGGATCGAGCGGGCCACGCGCGGCAGCGTGGTCGTGAACGGGCAGAACCTCTCCTCGCTCGGCGAGACGGCGCTCGCCATCCTGCGCCGGCACGTCGGCTTCGTCTTCCAGGACCACAAGCTGCTCTTCGACCGGCCGGCCTGGGACAACGTGGCCCTGCCGCTCAGGATCGTGGGCGCGAGCGGCGACGAGATCGGGCGCCGCGTGCGCGCCTCGCTGGACAAGGTGGGGTTGCTGGGCAAGGAAAGGGCCATGCCCGTCACGCTCTCGGGCGGCGAGCAGCAGCGCCTGTGCATCGCGCGCGCCATCGTGAACCGCCCGGCGATCCTCGTGGCCGATGAGCCCACGGGCAACCTCGACGCCGATTCCTCGCGCGCGATCCTCGAGCTCTTCCTCTCCTTCAACCGCGTGGGCGTGACGGTGCTCCTGTCCACCCACGACGAGTCGGCGCTGGCGCAACTCGGGGGCCGGCACCTGGCCCTCGAGGCGGGCCGCCTGGCC
>JBGAOO010000013.1:0-30448 GCA_044221765.1 Usitatibacteraceae bacterium
CGGCGAGCGCTTCGACGGTCACGACTACGTCTCGGAGGCGATCGGCCGCGGCGCCGTGGCCGCGCTGGTCTCGCGCCGGCTCGGGGCGGACCCGCCGATCGCGCAGGTGGTCGTGCCGGACACGCGCCTCGCGCTCGGGCGCCTGGCGGCGGCCTGGCGGGCGCGCTTCTCGCTGCCCGTGCTCGCCCTCACCGGCAGCAACGGCAAGACGACCGTGAAGGAGATGCTCGCCGCGATCCTCGTCGCGCACTGCGGCGATCCCGCGCCGGTGCTCGCCACCGAGGGCAACCTGAACAACGACATCGGCCTGCCGCTCATGCTGCTGCGCCTTCGCGACCACCACCGCTACGGGGTGTTCGAGATGGGCATGAACCACGCCGGCGAGATCGACTACCTCGCGCGGATCGCCTCGCCCACGGTGGCGCTGGTGAACAACGCGCAGCGCGCGCACATCGGCCTGCTGGGATCGCTGGAGGCGATCGCGCGCGCCAAGGGCGAGATCTACGCGGGCCTCAGGACGGGCGGCATCGCGCTGGTGAACGCCGACGACGCGTTCGCGCCGCTGTGGAAGTCGCAGAACGCCGGCCGCCCCGTGATCACCTTCGGCATGGACGAGCACGCGGACGTGCACGGTCTCTCGGGCGACGGGCAGCTGCGCGTGCTCACCCCGCTCGATGCCTTCGCCGTGACCCTGCAGGTACCCGGCGAGCACAACGCGCGCAATGCCATCGCCGCCTGCGCCGCGGCCTTCGCCCTCGAGGTCCCGCCGCACGCCGTCCAGGCCGGGCTCTCCGCCTTCGCCGGCGCGAAGGGCCGCCTGCAGCGCCGCGACGCGGCCGGCGGCGCGGTGGTGATCGACGACACCTACAACGCCAACCCGGACTCGATGCGGGCGGCCATCCGCGTCCTGGCCGAGGCGCCCGCCCCGCGCATCCTGGTGATGGGCGACATGGGCGAGCTGGGCGAGGCAGGCGCGACCTTGCACGCGGAGGTGGGCGAGGCCGCGCGCGAGGCGGGCCTGGAGGGCCTGCTCGCCCTGGGGCCGCTGTCGGCCCACGCCGTGCGCGCCTTCGGCCCGGGCGCCACCCACCACGAGAGCCTGGAGTCGCTCTCGGCGGACTGCGCGCGCCTGGCGCGCCCGGGCGCGACGCTCCTGGTGAAGGGCGCGCGCGCGGTTCGCAAGGAGCGCGGGGTGGAGCGGCTCGTCGCGGGAGGCCCGGATGCTGCTTGAGCTCGCGCAATGGCTCTCCGTCGACGTGCGGGCGTTCAACGTCTTCACGTACATCACGCTGCGCACGGTGCTCGCGGCGATGACGGCGCTCATCATCTCCTTCCTCATCGGGCCGGCGATGATCCGGCGCCTCACCGCCTACAAGATCGGCCAGTCGGTGCGCGACGACGGCCCGCAGACGCACCTGGTGAAGACCGGCACGCCGACCATGGGCGGGGCGCTCATCCTGGTGTCGGTGGCGATCACGACGCTGCTGTGGGCCGACCTCGAGAACCGCTACGTCTGGATCTGCCTCGCCACCACCCTGGGCTTCGGGGCGGTGGGCTGGGTGGACGACTGGCGCAAGGTGGTGCACAGGAACCCCAAGGGCCTGTCGGCGCGCGCGAAGTTCGGCTGGCAGTCGGCCATCGCCGCCGTGGCCGTGGCGACGCTCGCCTGGAGCGCGAAGCTGCCGGCCCAGACGGAACTGCTCGTGCCCTTCTTCAAGACGGTGGCCATTCCCCTGGGCGCCCTGGGCTTCGTGATCCTGGGCTACTTCGTCGTGGTCGGGACCTCGAACGCGGTGAACCTCACCGACGGCCTGGACGGCCTCGCGATCATGCCCACGGTGATGATCGCCGCGGCGCTCGCGGTCTTCGCCTACGTCACGGGGAACGCGGTCTTCTCGAAGTACCTGGGCTTCCCGTTCATCTCGGGCGCGGGCGAGCTCGCGGTCTTCTGCGCCGCCATCGCGGGCGCGGGCCTCGCCTTCCTCTGGTTCAACGCCTACCCGGCCGAGGTGTTCATGGGCGACGTCGGCGCGCTCGCGCTGGGCGCCGCGCTCGGGATGGTGGCGATCGTGGTGCGCCAGGAGATCGTGCTCTTCATCATGGGCGGGGTGTTCGTGGTCGAGACGCTCTCGGTCGTGATCCAGGTGGCGAGCTTCAAGCTCACCGGCAAGCGCGTCTTCCGCATGGCGCCGCTGCACCACCACTACGAACTCAAGGGCTGGAAGGAGAACCAGGTGGTGGTCCGCTTCTGGATCATCACGATGATGCTGGTGCTCTTCGGGCTCTCCACGTTGAAACTCCGGTGAACGCGAGGTGGCTCATGGCGACTGGGAAGGCAGGCATGTTCTCGTTCTGGGGCTCGGTGACACGGGGCTTTCGTGCGTTCGCTGGCTGGCCGCGCACGGCGCGCGCGTGCGCGCGGCCGACTCGCGCCCGGCGCCTCCCGCGCTGGCGGCTGCGCGCGAAGCCCTTCCCGGCCTCGACGTGCGCCTCGGTCCCTTCGGAGCGGCGCTCCTGGAAGGCGTGGACGCGGTCGCTGCGAGTCCGGGCGTTGCGCTTCGCGAACCGGTCCTCGTCGAAGCGGCGCGGCGCGGCCTGGACGTCGTCGGCGACATCGAGATCTTCGGCCGCGAGCTCCGTCGGACCGCACCCGGGGCGCGCGTGATCGGCATCACCGGCACCAATGGCAAGAGCACCGTGACCGCGCTCGCGGGCGAGATGTCGCGCGCCGCGGGATTGCGCACGGTGGTGGCCGGCAACATCGGCCTGCCGGTGCTGGAGGCGCTCACGGACGCCGAGCGCGAGGGACATCCCGGCTGCTACGTGATCGAGCTCTCGAGCTACCAGCTGGAGAGCACCTCGAGCCTCGCGCTCGACAGCGCGGCGATGCTCAATCTCACGCAGGACCACCTCGACCGCTACGGCTCGATGCAGGCCTACGCCGAGGCCAAGGCGCGCATCTTCCGCCACGCCCGCGCGCGGGTGGTCAATCGCGACGACCCCTGGAGCATTGCGATGGCCGGGGAAGGCGCGGCCAGCTTCGGGCTGGGGGCGCCTTCCGGCGCGGACGAGTGGGGCCTCGCGGACGGCGAGCTGCGCGAGGAGCGCTACCGATCCTGGAGGCGGCCGAGCTGCCCCTCGCCGGCCTGCACAACGCGGCCAACGCGCTCGCCGCCCATGCCCTCTGCCGCCGCGCCGGCCTGCCGCGCGAGCCGCTCGCGAAGGCCCTGCGCGAATTCCGCGGCCTGCCCCATCGCGTGGAGCGCGTGGCCCAGGCGGCGGGCGTGACCTTCTACGACGATTCCAAGGGCACGAACGTGGGCGCCACGGTGGCCGCGCTCGACGGGATGCGCGAACCGGTGGTGCTCATCGCCGGCGGCGACGGCAAGGGGCAGGACTTCGCCCCGCTCGTGGATCCCGTGCGCGCGCGCGCGCGCGCCGTCGTGCTGATCGGCCGCGACGCCCTGCGCCTGGCGGCGGCGCTGGGACCCTCGGGGTGTCGCGCTGCGGCACGAGCCGACGATGGCCTCGGCGGTCGAGGCGGCCTTCGCGCTCGCGCGCCGCGGCGACTGCGTGCTGCTCGCCCGCCTGCGCGAGCCTGGACATGTTCGCGAACTACAAGGAGCGCGGCCGCGTGTTCGCCGATGCCGCCCGCGCCATCGCCGCGAGGACGGGTGCCTGATGCTCTACAACCCCGCGCGCCGCGACACGACCTTCGACCAGGGCCTCGTCTGGAGCGCGATCCTGCTCGCGGCCCTGGGGCTGGTGATGGTCTACTCGGCCTCGATCGCGATGGCCGAGGCCGAGCGCTTCACGGGGTTCCGCGCGCACTACTTCCTCGCCCGGCACGGCCTGTACCTGGGCATCGGCTTCGTGGCCGCGTTCGCCGCGTTCAAGGTGCCGGTGCGCCTGTGGCAGGCCTCGGCGCCCTGGCTCTTCCTCGCCGGCGTCGGCCTGCTCGTGGTGGTGCTCATCCCGGGCGTGGGGCGCGAGGTGAACGGGGCGCGCCGCTGGATCCCGCTGGGACCGGCGACCTTCCAGCCCTCCGAGGTGATGAAGCTGCTGGTCGTGCTCTACGCGGCCGACTACACGGTGCGCAAGGCCGCGTTCATGGACGACGTGCGCAAGGGCTTCCTGCCCATGTTCGCCGTGATGACCTTCATCGCGGGGCTGCTGCTGCGCGAGCCGGACTTCGGCGCCCTGGTCGTGGTGACGACGATCGCGATGGCGATCCTCTTCCTGGGCGGGCTCAACTGGCGCATCTTCGCCGTGCTCGCCGTGGGCCTCGCCGGGGCGTTCGCGCTGCTCATCCTGTCCTCGCCCTACCGGCTGCAGCGGATCGTGGGCTTCATGGACCCGTGGTCCGACGCCTACGGCAAGGGCTACCAGCTCTCGCACTCGCTCATCGCCTTCGGGCGCGGCGAATGGCTGGGCGTGGGCCTGGGCGCCTCGGTGGAGAAGCTCTTCTACTTGCCGGAGGCGCACACCGACTTCCTGCTCGCGGTGATCGCGGAGGAGCTGGGCTTCCTCGGCGTGGGCGCGGTGATCACGCTCTTCCTCTTCTTCGTCGTGCGCGCCTTCGCCGTCGGCCGGCAGGCCACGAGCCTCGAGCGCTACTACGCCGCGCTCGTCGCGCAGGGCATCGGCATCTGGCTCGCGGCCCAGGCGTTCATCAACATGGGCGTGAACATGGGCCTGCTGCCCACCAAGGGGCTCACGCTGCCGTTCCTCTCCTTCGGCGGGACGGGCATCGTGATGAACTGCGTCGCGGTCGCGATCCTGCTGCGCATCGATTTCGAGAACCGCTATCTCATGAGAGGCGGTTCACTGTGAGCCGCACGATCCTCGTCATGGCGGCCGGCACGGGCGGTCACATCTTTGGTTCCGGCCCGCTCGCAGGCGCTGCCCGCTCGCTTAACGTGGCAAAGGGCGCCACGTTAGCCTGCACCGAAAATGTGACCCCGTTTCGTGGGGAGGTTGCCTGACATGGCAAGGACCATCCTCGTCATGGCGGCCGGCACGGGCGGTCACATTTTTCCCGGGATCGCGATCGCGAAGGAGCTGGTCGCGCGGGGCTGGAAGGTCGTGTGGATGGGCACGCCGGCCGGCATGGAGCGCAGGCTCGTGGCGGGAGCCGGCTACCCGATGGAGACGGTGAACATGGCGGGCGTGCGCGGCAAGGGCAAGCTCGCCTGGCTGCTGCTGCCGCTCAGGCTGCTCGTCGCGTTCTGGCAAGCCTCCGCGGTCATCTTCCGCGTGCGGCCCGACGTCGTCCTCTCCATGGGCGGCTATGTCGCGTTCCCGGGCGGCATGATGGCCGTGCTCTGGGGCAAGCCGCTCGTCGTGCACGAACCCGGCGCGACGGCGGGCCTCACGAACCGCGCGCTCGCCCTCGTGGCCGATCGCGTCGTGGTCGGCATGGAAGGCGCATTCGAGGCGAAGACGGGCCACGCGCTGGGCGATCGCATCCCGAAGCCCGCGAAGGTCGACTGGCTCGGCACGCCGGTGCGCCAGGAGATCGCGGCCGTGCCCGACCCGCGCGAGCGCTACGCCGGCCGCACGGGCCCGCTGCGCCTGCTCGTGGTCGGCGGGAGCCTGGGCGCGCAGACGCTGAACGACCTGCTGGTCGCCGCGATCGGCTCGATGCCCGAGGCCGCGCGCCCCGAGGTCGTCCACCAGGCCGGCGAGAAGAACTTCGCCGCGCTGGAGGCCGCCTACCGCGAGGCGGGCGTGAAGGCGCAGGTGCTCGCCTTCGTCGACGACATGGCCGCCCGCTACGCTTGGTGCGACGTGATCGTGTGCCGTTCGGGCGCGATCACGGTGGCGGAGATCGCCGTCGCGGGCGTGGCCGCGATCCTCTTCCCCCTGCCGTGGTTCGTCGCCGACGAGCAGGCGGGCAACGCGCGCTTCCTCGCCTCGCGCGGGGCGGCGATCCAGCTCCGGCAGCTCGAGACCACGCCCGAGAGCCTCGCGGCCCTGCTCGCCGGCCTCACGCGCGAGGGGCTCGCCCAGATGGCCGCGAAGGCGCGCGCGCTCGGCAAGCCCGAGGCCAGCGCGCGCTGCGCCGACCT
Source organism: Usitatibacteraceae bacterium (assembly GCA_044221765.1). Taxonomy (GTDB): domain Bacteria; phylum Pseudomonadota; class Gammaproteobacteria; order Burkholderiales; family Usitatibacteraceae; genus FEB-7. Next base: position 6,072 of record JBGAOO010000013.1, read on the forward strand.
GTGCGAACGGTTCGCGGGAGCCGCCTGACATGCGCCACAAGGTGAAGCGCATCCACTTCGTCGGCATCGGCGGCTCGGGCATGTCCGGGATCGCCGAGGTGCTCGCCGGCCTGGGCTACGCGGTGAGCGGGAGCGACCTGGCCGAGGGCGCGGCGGTGAAGCGCCTGCGCGAGCTGGGCGTGGCCGTGGCGATCGGCCACGAGGCGGGCCATGTCGCCGGCGCCGACGCGGTCGTCGTCTCGTCTGCGGTGAAGGCGGACAACCCCGAGGTGCTCGCGGCGCGCGCGGCACGCGTGCCGGTGGTGCCGCGCGCGCTGATGCTGGCCGAGCTGATGCGCTTCAAGCAGGGCATCGCGGTGGCGGGCACGCACGGCAAGACCACGACGACCTCGCTCGTGGCCGCGGTGCTGGCCGAGGCCGGGCTCGACCCGACCTCGTGATCGGCGGGCGCCTGAACTCGATCGGCACCAACGCGCGGCTGGGCCGGGGCGAATTCCTCGTGGCCGAGGCGGACGAGTCGGACGCCTCCTTCCTCTACCTGCAGCCGGTGATCTCGGTCGTCACCAACATCGACGCCGACCACATGGAGACCTACGGCCAGGACTTCGAGCGCCTGAAGGGCGCCTTCGCGGAGTTCCTCGGCCACCTGCCGTTCTACGGCCTGGCGGTGGTGTGCGCCGACGACGAGCACGCGCGGGCGATCCTGAAGGACGTGACGCGCCCGCTCGTCACCTACGGCACGCGGGAGGACGCCGACCTGCGCGCCGAGGACATCCGCTGGGAGAACGGGCGCATGCGCTTTCGCGCCGTGTCCGCGGGTGCCGCGCCGCTCGAGGTCCTGCTCAACCTGCCGGGGCGGCACAACGTGCTGAACGCCCTGGCCGCCATCGCCGTCGGCCGCGAGGTGGGCGCGCCGGACGGGGCGATCGCCAAGGCGCTCGCGGAATTCACGGGCGTGGGCCGGCGCTTCCAGCGCTACGGCGAGGTGCCGCTGCCCTCGGGCGGGCGCTTCGCGCTCGTGGACGACTACGGCCACCACCCGGCGGAGATGGCCGCGACGATCGCCGCGGCGCGCGGCGCCTTTCCGGGCCGGCGCCTGGTGCTCGCCTTCCAGCCGCACCGCTTCACCGCACGCGCGACCTCTTCGAGGATTTCGTGAAGGTGCTCTCGACCGTCGACGCGCTCGTGCTCGCGGACGTGTACCCGGCCGGCGAGGCGCCGATCGTCGCGGCCGACGGGCGCTCGCTCGCCCGCGCCGTGCGCGTGGCGGGGAAGGTGGAGCCGGTCTTCGTCGAGCAGGTGGCGCAGATGAGGGACGCGGTGCTCGCCGCGGTCCGCGACGGCGACGTCGTGCTCACGATGGGCGCGGGCTCGGTCGGGCAGCTCGCGCCGGATCTCTCGCGGCTCCTTCCGCGCGCGGGCGTCATCGGCCTGAGAGGCGCGGGAAAGTGAACATGAACGAGCCGCCCCTCATCGCACCGGCGCCCCTGCGCGGCGAACTGCGCCTGGACGAGCCGATGGCGAGGCACGTGAGCTGGCGCGCGGGCGGCCGCGCGCGCGTCTTCTTCCAGCCCGCGGACCTCGACGACCTCGCCGCCTTCCTCGCCTCGCGGCCGGCGGGCGAGGCGCGCTGCTCTTCGTGGGCCTGGGCAGCAACCTGCTCGTGCGCGACGGCGGCTTCGACGGCGCGGTGGTCTTCACGCACCACGCGCTCACCGGCATCGAGCGCGGCCGGCGCTCGAGGGCCGGGTCACGGTGACGCCGGCGCGGGCGTGCCCCTGCCGCACGTGGCGCGCTTCGTCGCGCGCCGGCAGGGCGCGGGCGCGGAGTGGATGGCGGGCGTGCCCGGCACGGTGGGCGGGGGCCTCGCCATGAACGCGGGCTGCTACGGCGGCGAGACGTGGAACCACGTCGTGTCCGTGCGAACGATCGATGCCGCGGGGCGCCTGCGCACGCGGCTGCCCGGCGACTACGAGATCGGCTACCGGCACGCGGCCCTGCGGGCGCCGTCGGACGAGTGGTTCGTCTCGGGCACCTTTGCCTTCGCCCCGGGCGAGGAGGCCGCGACGTTCGCCGCCATGAAGGCGCCCTGCTGAAGCGGGTGGCCTCCCAGCCGCTGAACCAGCCCAACGCGGGCAGCGTGTTCCGCAACCCGCCGGGCGACCACGCCGCGCGCCTGATCGACCAGTGCGGGCTCAAGGGGCTCGCGATCGGCGGCGCGCAGGTCTCGCCCAAGCACGCGAACTTCATCGTGAACCGCGGCGGGGCGAGCGCGGCGGACATCGAGGCGCTCATCGAGCGCGTGCGCGCCGCGGTGAAGGCGAAGACGGGCGTGGAGTTGATCCCCGAGGTTCGCATCGTCGGCGCGAGGGAGGCCCCATGGCTGAGGCGCGCGCGATGGGCCGGGGTGGCGGTGCTCATGGGCGGTCCTTCGGCCGAGCGCGATCTCGCTGATCTCCGGAAAGGCGGTGCTCGCGGCGCTGCGCGAAGGGGGTGGACGCGCACGCCTTCGACCCGAAGGAGCGCGAGCTCTTCGACCTGAAGCGCGAGGGCTTCGTGCGCGCGTTCATCGCGCTGCACGGGCGCTAGGGCGAGGACGGCACGGTGCAGGGCGCGCTGGAGGTGATGGGCATTCCGTACACCGGCAGCGGCGTGATGGCCTCGGCCCTCGCCATGGACAAGTGGCGCACGAAGCTCGTGTGGATCGCGGCCGGCATCCCGACGCCGCGCTTCGCCATCGCCGAGCCGGACACCGACTGGGCGCGCGTGCTGGACCGCCTGGGCCTGCCGGTGTTCGTGAAGCCGGCGCACGAGGGATCCACGCTCGGCATCACGAAGGTGCGCACGGCGGCCGATCTCGCCCCGCCGTCGCCTTCGCCCGCGACCTTCGACCCGCTCGTGATCGTCGAGGAATTCGTGGAAGGGCAGGAGCTCACCGCGGCGATCTGGGCGAGGAGGCGCTGCCGCTCGTGCGCATCGAGGCGCCCGGCGGCAACTACGACTACCAGAACAAGTACTTCACCGACGACACGAAGTACCACTGCCCGGCCGGCGTGCGCCCCGACGTCGAGGCGGCCATCCGCCGCGACGCGCTCGCGAGCTTCCGCGTGCTGGGCTGCCGCGGCTGGGGCCGCGCCGACGTGATGCTGCGCCCGGACGGCTCGTACTCGTTCCTCGAGATGAACACCTCGCCCGGCATGACGGGCCACAGCCTCGTGCCCATCGCGGCCCGGGCGATCGGATTGTCGTATCCGGACCTGTGCCTTCGCATCCTCGAAGGCGCCACGCGGGAGGGCGCGCGATGAGGCGAAGGCCGTGCGCGTCCTGCGCGCCGCCGGCGGTGCCCTCGCCGTCGTCGCACTCGCGCGGCCGGCCTGGCTCGGCTGGGACGCGCTCGCCGCGCCGATCGCCGAGGTGCGCTTCACGGGCGACACCGGGCGCATCGCGGCCGCCGACCTCGAGCGGCTCGCCGCCGGGCTCGCGGGTCGCCGGGCCCGCGAGACGCCGATGGAGTCCGTGCGCGCGGCGCGCCGCCTGCCGTGGGTGCGCGAGTGCAGCGTGCGCCTGCGCTTTCCCGACACGCTGGAGATCGCGCCTCGAGGCACGTGCCGCTCGCCCCGCTGGGACGAGGCGCGGCTCGTGAGCGTTCGAGGCGAGCTCTTCGCGGCGCACTACGAAGGCGCGCTGCCGCGCTTCGAGGGGCCCGAGAACACCGCGCCGGAGATGGCGCGCGCCTACCGCGCGATCGCGGCGGCCGCGGCCGCTGGCTGGAGAGCCCGGTCGCGACGCTGCGCCTCTCGCCGCGCCGCGCCTGGCAGGCGACGCTCGCCACCGGGCTCGTGCTCGACCTGGGACGCGACGACTACGAGGCGCGCCTCTCGCGCTTCGCGCGCGCTCTGGCCGTCGATCCAGGCCGACCGCGCCCGCCGTCATGCACACGCCGACCTGCGCTACGCCAACGGTTTCGCGCTCGGGGAGAGCGCGCCGCCGAAGCCGGCGGCCAAGAGCCGCCGCGCCTGAGGACGACCGACAAGCCATGATCGTGAACCGCAACCGCGAGACCCGGAACGTGCTGGTGGCCCTGGACATCGGCACCTCGAAGATCGTGACCCTGGTCGCCGAGGTGACCCCCGAGGGCACGCTCAACCTGATCGGCATGGGCAGCCACCCCTCGCGCGGCCTGAAGAAGGGCACGGTGGTGAACATCGAGTCCACGGTGACCGCCATCCAGCGCTCGCTGGAGGAGGCCGAGCTCATGGCCGACGTGAAGATCCGCGACGTGATCACGGGCATCGCCGGCAGCCACATCAAGAGCTTCAACTCGCACGGCATGGTCGCGATCAAGGACAAGGAGGTGTCGCAGTACGACATCGACCGCGTGATCGAGACCGCCCGCGCGGTGAACATCCCGATGGAGCAGCAGGTGCTGCACATCCTCGAGCAGGAATTCATCATCGACGGGCAGGGCGGGGTGCGCCAGCCCCTGGGCATGAGCGGCATGCGCCTGGAGGTGAAGGTCCACATCGTGACCGGCGCCGTCTCGGCCGCGCAGAACATCATGAAGTGCGTGCGCCGGTGCGGGCTCGAGGTGAAGGACCTGATGCTCAGCCCCTCGCCTCGGCCGACGCGGTGCTCCTCGACGACGAGCGCGACCTGGGCGTGTGCCTGGTCGACATCGGCGGGGGCACGACGGACCTGGCCGTCTTCACCGAGGGGGCCATCAAGCACACCAGCGTGATCCCGATCGCCGGCGACCAGATCACCAACGACATCGCCATGGCGCTGCGCACCCCGACCAAGGACGCCGAGGAGCTGAAGATCCAGCACGGCGTGGCGCTGCGCCAGCTCGCGAGCGTGAACGACATGATCGAGGTGCCCGGCGTGGGCGACCGCGCCGCGCGCGAGATCTCGCGCCAGACGCTGGCGGAGGTCATCGAGCCGCGCGTGGAGGAGCTCTATTCCCTCGTGCAGCGCGAGATGCGCTCGTGCGGGCTGGAGGAGCTGCTCTCCTCGGGGATCGTGATCACCGGCGGGACCTCCCTCATGAAGGGGATGGTGGAGCTGGGCGAGGAGGTCTTCCACATGCCGGTGCGCGTGGGCCTGCCCAACTACTCGGGCGCCCTGGCCGAGGTGGTGAGGAGCCCGCGCTACTCCACGGGCATGGGCCTCATCCAGGCCGGGCTCGACCAGATGAAGCGCGAGCAGCACGCGAAGCTCGCGGGCAGCGGCTTCAAGGACGTGTTCGAGCGCATGCGCAACTGGTTCAAGGGGAATTTCTAGGGCACGGGCAGCAGGCAGCGAGAGGCGAGGCACGAGCGGCACGCAGCAGGCAGCAAACAAGAAGCGGCAAGCGGCACCGGACGGGACGCAAGCCGCGTGGAATCGACAACCGGAAGCACAGAAGGAGACGACACATGATCGAGTTGCTGGAAGCCAATTCGCAGGAAGCGGTGATCAAGGTGGTGGGCGTGGGCGGCTGCGGCGGGAACGCCGTCGACCACATGATCAACAACGGCGTGCAGGGCGTGGAGTTCATCACCATGAACACCGACGCCCAGGCGCTCAAGCGCAACCTCGCGCGCACGACGCTGCAGCTGGGCACGGGCGTCACGAAGGGCCTGGGCGCGGGCGCCAACCCCGAGGTGGGCCGCCAGTCCGCCGAGGAGGACCGCTCGCGCATCGAGGAGCTGGTGAGCGGGGCCGACATGCTGTTCATCACCGCGGGCATGGGCGGGGGAACGGGCACGGGCGCCGCGCCCGTGGTCGCCTCGATCGCGCGCGAGATGGGCATCCTCACGGTCGCCGTGGTGACCAAGCCCTTCGCCTTCGAGGGCAAGCGCCAGAAGGTGGCCGCGCTCGGCATCGAGGCGCTCAAGGAGCACGTCGACTCGCTCATCATCATCCCCAACGACCGCCTGATGGAGGTGCTGGGCGACGAGGTCACCTACGAGGACGCCTTCCGGGCCTCCAACGACGTGCTGAACGGCGCGGTGGCGGGCATCGCGGAGGTGATCAACTGCCCCGGCCTGGTGAACGTCGACTTCGCCGACGTGCGCACCGTCATGAGCGAGAACGGCGTGGCGATGATGGGCTCGGCGATGGCGAGCGGCGCCGAGCGCGCGCAGATGGCGGCCGAGCAGGCCGTGCACTCGCCGCTGCTCGAGGACATCCACCTGGCCGGCGCGCGCGGCGTGCTCGTGAACATCACCGCCTCCAAGGGCCTCAAGCTGAAGGAGGTGCACGAGGTGATGAACACGATCCGCTCGTTCACCGCCGAGGACGCGACCATCATCTACGGCAGCGTGATCGACGACGCGATCGGCGACGACCTGCGCGTGACGATCGTGGCCACGGGCCTGGGCGGCGCGGCCGCGCAGCGCCAGCAGCCCGCGCTCGCGATGGTGCAGCGCACCGGCACCGACAACGAGCCCATGGCGGTGAACTACGAGGAGCTCGACGCGCCGGCGGCCTTCCGGCGCCGCCGCGACCAGACGGTCGATGCGCTTCGTCACTCCGGCATGGAAACGCTCGACATCCCGGCGTTCCTGCGCAAGCAAGCCGACTGACCGCCCTCCTCCGGGCGGGAAGGCGCCGGACCGGGCCGGGGTGCGCCCGGGCCAGGCGTTGCTTCGAGCGGCCGCCGCCGTCTCCCGGCGGCCGTTGACGCGCCTCTTGCGGGCCCGCTTCGGCGGGCCCCTTTTCGTGGCGCGCCCATCCGGGGCGTGGCGCGTAAGATCATGATAGAATTGCGTTTTCGGTCACTCATGGCTGCCACAAGCGGCCCTCGGGCCCGCCCATGATCCGCCAGCGCACCCTCAAGTCCACCGTCAAGGCCTCCGGCGTCGGCGTCCACACCGGCCACAAGGTCACGCTCGTGCTGCGCCCGGCCGCGCCCGACACCGGCATCGTCTTCTGCCGCTCGGACCTGCCCGGCAACCCGGCCGTGGCGGCGCGCGCGCACAACGTCGTCGACACCCGCATGGCGACGGTGCTCGAGCAGGGGCCGGCGCGCGTGTCGACCGTGGAGCACCTCATGTCGGCGTTCTTCGGGCTGGGGATCGACAACGCCTACGTGGACGTCTCGGCCGAGGAAGTGCCGATCATGGACGGCAGCGCCGCCACCTTCGTCTTCCTGCTCCAGCAGGCGGGCATCGAGGAGCAGACCGCGCCCAAGAAGTACCTGCGCGTGCGCAAGACCGTGACCATCGAGCAGGGCGACAAGCGCGTGAGCCTCGCGCCCTTCGCCGGCTTCAAGGTCGGCTTCTCGATCGAGTTCCGCCACCCGGTGTTCGAGCAGTCGGGCACCACCGTCGACATCGACTTCGGCGAGGTGTCCTTCGTGAAGGAGGTCGCGCGCGCGCGCACCTTCGGCTTCACGCAGGACGTGGAGGCCATGCGGGCCGCGGGCCTGGGCCGCGGCGGCTCGCTCGACAACGCGATCGTGGTCGACGATTTCCGCGTCCTGAACAGCGAGGGCCTGCGCTTCGACGACGAGTTCGTGAAGCACAAGGCGCTCGACGCCGTGGGCGACCTGTACCTCGCCGGGCACCCGATCATCGGCGCCTTCCTGGGACGCAAGTCGGGGCACGCGCTGAACAACCTGCTCGTGCGCGCCCTGCTCGAGGATGCGGCGGCCTGGGAAGAGGTGACCTTCGCCGCCGCCGAGGACCTGCCGTCCGCCTTCGCCAACGCCCGGTTCCAGCCGGCTTGAGCCCCGGTTCGCCGGCACGCTGAACGGGCATGTTTGTCCTGCGAGCCGTCGGGCTCCTCGTCCTGCTCTTCCTGCTCGGTTTGGGCGGGGCCTGGCTCGTCACGCGCGACCGCCGGTACCTCCAGCTCGCCTCGCGGACCGTCCAGGTCGCGGTGTTCCTCGGGGTGGCCTTCGCGCTCTTCTACCTCTTCGAGCGGGTGCTGCTCTTCCTCTGAGCGCGGCCGATGCGCTCGAGCGCCTGCTTGAGGGGGGAGTCGGCGAGGCCCCCGGCGATGGCCTCCAGCTTGTCCACGGGCAGCGGCTCACGCGGCACCGCGGGCCGGCGTGGCGGCGGGCGGTCAACTTGAACTTCGACCCGCAATGCGGTAAGCTCTTGATCCCGTTTGTTTTTCAACACTTTTTTTCCAGCCCCGCCGGTTTCTTGCAAGCCGGCCAGCAGTCTCGGCGCCAAGGCCCTCAGTGCCGCGGCGACCGGCGCGTTGTCCGCGCGAACCACAACAGTCGTTCCGTCAACGGCGCACACCCGGCTCGTGGAAGCGAGTTCAGCGGGTGCAATGGCCCGATAGCGGCCCTGGAGCAACCGTACCTGTTCGAGCCGGTCGCGCACCGGATCCAGGTCGGGGCTTTCACGGAGCAGTCGGGCGATCGGTTCGGTAGCCATGGCAGCGACAGGGAGTGATTGATGAACATTATTCTGGTTTCCGACAGCCTCGCCAGGAGCCGGAGCGTGACGCTCTCGCAGGCCCAGGTGCTGCTCATCGCCTTCGGGATCCTCATGGCCGGGTTCGTCCTCGCCATGGCGACCTACGTGGTGACGATGAAGTTCTCGGTGGACCTGCGCAACCCCTACCTCAAGGCCCTGGTCACCTCCCTGCACCAGGAGGAACTCAAGCGCACCGAGTCCGAGATGAAGGACAACATCAATTCCCTCGCGGTGCGCGTGGGCGAGCTGCAGGCCCGTATTCTGCGCCTGGATGCCTTCGGCGAGCGCCTGGCGCGCGCGGCGGGCATCAAGAAGGAGGAGTTCCGCTTCGACGAGAAGCCCGGCCAGGGCGGCGCGGCGCCGTCGGCGGCGTTCTCCCGCGACCTCACGATGCCCGAGTTCCGGCAGAAGCTCGACGAGATCGCCCGCATCCTCGACGACCGCAGCGACAAGCTGGGCGTGCTCGACTCGGTGTTCATGGACGACCGGCTGGCGCGCAAGTCCATCCCGACCACGCTGCCGGTGCAGCAGGGCTTCTACTCGTCCAACTACGGCTACCGCATCGACCCGATCACCGGCCGCTCCACGTTCCACACGGGCGTGGACATCATCGCGGCCCCGGGCACGCAGGTCATGGCCGCGGCCGGGGGCGTCGTGTCGGCCGTGGAGTTCCACGCGGACTACGGGAACATCGTCGACATCGACCACGACAACGGCCTCACCTCCCGCTACGCGCACCTGCTCAAGAGCTCGGTCAAGGTGGGCGACGTGGTGCTCAAGGGCCAGCTGATCGCGCAGGTGGGCAATACCGGCCGCACCACCGGCCCGCACCTGCATTTCGAGGTGCGCGAGAAGGGGGTGCCGCTCAACCCGAACAAGTTCTTCGCCCTCGACAAGAAGGAGGGGCAGCCGCTCGCCTCCCTGCGCAAGTAGGGCCGCCCGGCGCCTGCCGGGCTTGCAATCCGGTGGGCGCACCCCATTTGGCCTTATAATTTGCGGCTGCCGGCCCCGTTGGGGCCGGTTTCGCATCCGCCCCTCCTTTCCTCCCGCGCCCCGTGCTCTCCAACGTCCTCAAGGCAATCTTCGGCAGCCGCAACGACCGCCTCCTGAAGCAGTATCGGAAGACGGTCGATTCGATCAACGCCCTCGAACCCGCGATCGCGGCGCTTTCGGACGAGGCCCTCGCGGCCAAGACGCCCGAGCTGCGCGCGCGCGTGGCGGCGGGCACGCCGCTCGACGAGGTGCTGCCGGAGGCCTTCGCGGTCGTGCGCGAGGCGGGCAAGCGCGTGCTGGGCATGCGCCACTTCGACGTGCAGCTGGTCGGCGGCATCGCGCTGCACCAGGGCAAGATCGCGGAAATGCGCACGGGCGAGGGCAAGACCCTCGTCGCCACGCTCCCGGCCTACCTGAACGCGCTCACCGGCCAGGGCGTCCACATCGTCACGGTGAACGACTACCTCGCCAAGCGGGACGCGGAGTGGATGGGCCGCATCCACCGCTTCCTGGGCCTCACGGTGGGGGTGGTCATCCCGCAGATGGACCACGCGGACAAGCAGGCGGCCTACAAGGCCGACATCACCTACGGCACCAACAACGAGTTCGGCTTCGACTACCTGCGCGACAACATGGCCACGCAGGTGGCCGAGCGATTCCAGCGCACGCTCAACTACGCGATCGTGGACGAGGTCGACTCGATCCTCATCGACGAGGCGCGCACCCCGCTCATCATCTCCGGCCAGGCGGAGGATTCCACCGAGCTCTACCGGCGCATCAACGCGCTCATCCCCGCGCTGGTGAAGCAGGAGGAGGAGAAGGGCGAGGGCGACTACTGGGTCGACCTCAAGCAGCACAGCGTCACGCTCTCCGAGCAGGGGCACGAGCACGCCGAGGACCTGATGACGCAGGCGGGCCTGCTGCCGGCCGGGGCGAGCCTGTACGACCCCGCCAACATCATGCTCATGCACCACCTGTACGCGGGCGTGCGCGCGCACGCGCTCTACCACCGCGACCAGCACTACGTGGTGCAGGGCGACGAGGTGGTCATCGTCGACGAGTTCACCGGCCGCATGATGGCCGGCCGGCGCTGGTCCGACGGCCTGCACCAGGCGGTCGAGGCCAAGGAAGGCGTCGCGATCAAGAACGAGTCGCAGACCCTCGCCTCGATCACCTTCCAGAACTACTTCCGGCTCTACAAGAAGCTCTCGGGGATGACCGGCACGGCCGACACCGAGGCCTTCGAGTTCTCGCAGATCTACAACCTCGAGACGGTGCTGATCCCCACGCACCGCCCGATGATCCGCAAGGATTCCAACGACCAGGTCTTCATCACCGCCAAGGAGAAGTACCAGGCGATCCTGAACGAGGTGAAGCAGTGCCACGAGCGCGGCCAGCCCGTGCTGCTGGGCACCACCTCGATCGAGAATTCCGAGCTGATCTCGGCGATGCTGCAGCGGGAGAACCTGCCCCACCAGGTGCTCAACGCGAAGCAGCATGCGCGCGAGGCCGAGATCGTGACCCAGGCCGGGCGGCCGAAGATGGTCACCATCGCCACCAACATGGCCGGCCGCGGCACGGACATCGTGCTCGGCGGCAACCCCGATCCCGAGATCCAGCTGCTCAAGGCCGACGAGTCGATCCCCGAGGCCGAGCGCGAGCGCCGGATCGCCGAGATCCGCGAGAACTGGCAGGGGCTGCACAACACCGTGGTGGCCGCCGGCGGCCTGCACATCATCGGCTCCGAGCGCCACGAGTCGCGCCGCATCGACAACCAGCTGCGCGGCCGCGCCGCGCGCCAGGGCGACCCGGGCTCCTCGCGCTTCTTCCTCTCCTTCGAGGACCCGCTGCTCAAGATCTTCGCCGGCGAGCGCCTGCAGGCGGTGATGCGCTCGCTCAAGATCCCCGAGGGCGAGGCGATCGAGGCGAAGATGGTCACGCGCTCGATCGAGAACGCGCAGCGCAAGGTCGAGGCGCGCAACTTCGACATCCGCAAGCAGCTGCTCGAGTACGACGACGTGGCGAACGACCAGCGCAAGGTGATCTACGCGCAGAGGAACGAGCTGCTCGAGTCCCAGGACATCACCGAGACGATCGCGAGCATCCGCCAGGACGTGCTCGGCGCCATCGTGCGAGAGAACGTGCCGCCCGACTCCGTCGAGGAGCAGTGGGACCTGCCCGCGCTCGAACGCCGCCTGGAGTCGGACTTCTTCCTGAAGGCGCCGGTGCACGAGTGGGCGGAGAAGGACCCGACGCTCGACGCGGAGAGAATCGGCCAGCGCGTCCAGGAGCTCGCCGCGGCCGAGTACGAGGCCAAGTTCGCGCCCATCGACAAGGAAGTGCTCCACCAGTACGAGCGCGCGGTGATGCTCCAGTCGATCGATTCGCACTGGCGCGAGCACCTGGCCGCCCTCGACTACCTGCGCCAGGGCATCCACCTGCGCGGCTACGCGCAGAAGCAGCCCAAGCAGGAGTACAAGCGCGAGGCGTTCGAGCTCTTCGGCAGCATGCTCGACTCGATCAAGCGCGAGGTCACGCAGCACCTGATGGCCGTCCAGATCCGCTCGCAGGAGCAGGTCGAGGAAGCCGAGCGCCGGGCCGAGGAGGCCGCGCAGGCGCTGAAGAACGTCCAGTACCACCACGCCGACCCCGATGCCGCCCTCGCCTCCGACGGCGGGGAGGGCGAGGCCCCGCCGGCGTCCGCGCCGGCCGAGGAAAGCCCGCAGCCCTTCGTGCGCGCGGGACAGAAGACCGGCCGCAACGATCCCTGCCCCTGCGGCTCCGGGAAGAAGTACAAGAACTGCCACGGCAAGCTGAGCTGACGGCCGGCCGGCCGAGGGCCCGGCGAGGCCCCGCCCCGCCCATTCGGGACCGGTGCGGGGGCATGCGATAATCGGCGCACCATGGCCGTGAACCTCGATCCGCCCCGCGCGGAAAACCTGCTCTCCATCGCCGGCGTCCGCCTGGGCATCGCCGAGGCCGGCATCCGAAAGAAGGACCGCAAGGACCTGCTCGTCGTCGAGATCGGCGAGGGCAGCCGCGTCGCGGGCGTCTTCACGCAGAACCGCTACTGCGCCGCCCCGGTGCTGGTGTGCCGCGAGCACCTGGCCCGCAAGGCGCCGATCCGCGCGATCGTCGTGAACACCGGCGTCGCGAACGCGGGCACGGGCGAGCGCGGGCTCGCCGACGCGCGCCAGAGCTGCTCGGCCGTCGCCGCCGCGCTCGGCGTGGCGCCCGGGGCCGTGCTGCCCTTCTCCACCGGCGTGATCATGGAGCACCTGCCCGTCGACCGACTGGTCGCCGGCGTGCCCGCGGCCGTCGCGGACCTGCGCGCCGACGCCTGGGCCGATGCCGCGCGGGCGATCATGACCACCGACACCGTCCCCAAGGCCGTCTCGCGCCAGGTGGTGATCGACGGCTGCACGATCACGGTCACCGGCATCGCCAAGGGCGCCGGCATGATCCAGCCCAACATGGCCACCATGCTCGGCTTCATCGCGACCGACGCCGTGATCGGCCAGGACACGCTCCAGGACATGGTGCGCTTCGTCGCCGACCGCTCCTTCAACGTCGTGACGGTGGACGGGGACACCTCGACCAACGATTCCTTCGTCCTCATCGCCACCGGCCGGGCCTGCAACCCGGAGATCGTGGGCGAGGGCACCTCCGAATTCACGCGCCTGGCCGAATGCGTGCTCGAGGTCGCGCAGATCCTCTCGCAGGCGATCGTGCGCGACGGCGAGGGCGCCACGAAGTTCCTCGCGATCACCGTCGAGGGCGGCGCCACGCGCGAGGAATGCGTGCGCGTGGGCAAGGCGATCGCCCATTCCCCGCTCGTGAAGACCGCGTTCTTCGCCTCGGACCCGAACCTCGGCCGCATCCTGTGCGCGGTGGGCAACGGCGGCATCCCCGACCTGGACCCGGCGAAGGTCACGCTGCACCTGGGCGATGTGCTCGTCGCGGAGAACGGCGGCCGCGCCGCGGGCTACACGGAGGAGCAGGGGAAGGCCGTGATGGCGCCCGCCGAGATCGCGATCCGCGTGGGCCTCGCGCGCGGCCTGGAACGCGCCACCGTGTGGACGTGCGACTTCTCGTACGACTACGTGAAGATCAATGCCGACTACCGCAGCTGAAGCCCGGGTGAGCACCTGGCGGCGCGGCGATTGCGAGGCGTCGGACGATCCCGCGCGGCTCGACCTGGACCGCGTGCACGACTGGATCGGCGGCCAGAGCTACTGGGCGGCCGGCATCCCGCGCGAGAGGCTGGCGCTGGCCGTGCGGCATTCGCTCTGCCTGGGCCTCTACCGCGGCGGCACGCAGGTCGGGTTCGCGCGCGTGGTGACCGACCGCGCCACCTACGCCTACCTCTGCGACGTCTGGATCGACGCGGGCGAGCGCGGCCGGGGCCTGGGCCGCTGGCTGGTCGAGTGCGTCCTCGCCCACCCCGACCTGCAGGGCCTGCGGCGCCTGTCGCTCATCACGAGCGATGCCCAGGGCCTCTACGACAAGTTCGGCTTCAAGCCGCTCGCCGACCCGAACCGCTACCGCGAGCTGCATTTCCCGGACGTGTACCGGTGAGCGCCACCGACACCCCGCAGCTGGAGGCCTACTACGCGCGCCGCGCGCGGGAATACGAGCGCGTCTACGACAAGGCCGAGCGCCAGGACGAGCTCGCCTGGCTGCGCGACCGCCTGCCCAGGCTCTTCGAGGGCCGTCGCGTGCTCGAGCTCGCGTGCGGCACCGGCTACTGGACCGAGCTCATCGCCCGGCGCGCGAGGCACGTCCTCGCCTGCGACATCAACGAGCCGGTGCTCGAGGTCGCGCGCGAGAAGCCCATCGCGAAGTCGCGCGTGCGCTTCGTGAAGGCCGACGCCTTCGACCTGTCCGGCCTGCCCGGCGGCCGGGATGCCGCCTTCGCCGGCTTCTGGTGGTCGCACGTGAGGCGCGCGAGGCTCGGCGATTTCCTGGGTGGCCTCGCGCGCGCCCTCGCGCCCGGCGCGCTGGTGGCGATCCTCGACAACCGGTATGTGGAAGGCAGCTCCACGCCCGTCTCGCGCCGCGACGCCGAGGGCAACACCTACCAGGTCCGCCCGCTGCTCTCGGGCGAGACGCACGAGATCCTCAAGAACTTCCCGGCGCCTGCCGAGCTCGCCGACCTCGTGCGCCCCGTCGCCCGGGAGGCCTGGCTCGAGCAGACGCCGCACTTCTGGCTGCTGGTCTTCCGACTCCGATGAGCGCTTCCCTGGATCGCCTGCTGGACCGCGTCGACGCCCTCGTCGCCCGCCTCGAGAAGCTGCTGCCGGCGGCGGACGCGCCGGTCGACTGGGACTCGGCCACGGCCTTCCGCTGGCGCAAGCGCGGCGGGCGCGGCTACCTGGAGCCGGTGCGCCACCCGCACGCGATCTCGTTCGCCGACCTGCGCGACATCGACGAGCAGAAGAAGCGCGTGCGCGAGAACACCGCGCAGTTCGTCGCGGGCCGGCCGGCCAACAACGTGCTGCTCACCGGCGCCCGGGGCACGGGCAAGAGCTCGCTCGTGAAGGCCGCGCTCAACGAGTTCAGCCGCAAGGGCCTGCGCCTCATCGAGGTGGACAAGCTCGACCTGGTGGACCTGCCCGACATCGTCGACCTGGTCGCCGGGCGGCCCGAGCGCTTCGTCGTCTTCTGCGACGACCTCTCCTTCGAGGCCACGGAGGGCGGGTACAAGGCGCTCAAGGTGGCCCTGGACGGGACCATCGCCGGCTCCGCCGACAACCTGCTCATCTACGCGACCTCCAACCGCCGGCACCTGATGCCCGAGTTCATGGACGAGAACCTCGAGGCGAAGCACGTGGGCGGCGAGATCCACCCGGGCGAGACGACCGAGGAGAAGATCTCGCTCTCGGAGCGCTTCGGCCTGTGCCTCACGTTCTACCCCTTCGACCAGGACCAGTACCTCGACATCGCGGCGCACTGGGTCGAGACGCTGGGCGGCAGGGCCGACGCGGGCATGCGCCCCGCGGCGCTGCTCTGGGCGCTCGAGCGCGGCTCGCGCAGCGGGCGCATCGCCTGGCAGTTCGCGCGCGACCACGTCGGCCGCGCCGGCGGGCGCAGGCGCCGGTGACGAAGGTCACCGAGGTGGCGGCCGCCGTCATCGAGCGGCCCGACGGCACCTTCCTGCTCGCGTGCCGTCCCGAGGGCAAGCCCTACCCGGGCTACTGGGAGTTTCCGGGCGGCAAGATCGAGCCGGGCGAGGACGCGCGCGCCGCGCTCGTGCGCGAGCTCAAGGAAGAGCTCGACATCACGGTGCTCGAGGCGACGCCCTGGATCACCCGCGTGTACGCCTACACCCACGCTACGGTGCGACTGCACTTCTTCCGCGTCACCGCCTGGGACGGTGAACCGAAGCCCCTCGAGGACCAGGCCATCGCGTGGCAGAGGCCGGGCGCGCCGGACGTCGCGCCGATGCTGCCGGCCAACGCGCCGGTGCTCGCCTCGCTCGCGCTGCCTTCCCTCATGGTCGTGTCGAACGCGGCCGAGACCGGGTTCGACGCCTGGATCGCGGGAGCTCTCCTCCGTGCTCGCCGGCGAGCCGCTGCTGATCCAGATCCGGGAAAAGGGATCGACCGGCTGCGCACGCAGCACCTCATCTCGCGCGTGCTCGCGCGTGCCGAGCCCTTCGGCTCGCGCCTCACCGTGAACAGCGATTGCGGGACCTTCCCGCAGGTCTCGGGCGTGCACCTCACGTCGGCGGCGCTCGCGGACCTCGCCGAGCGCCCGCGGGCCACGCTCGCCGGCGCCTCGTGCCACGACCGGGCGCAGCTCGCCAAGGCGGCGGACCTCGGCCTGGACTACGTGGTCCTCGGGCCGGTGAAGCCCACGGCCTCGCATCCGGCCGCGAGGCCGCTGGGCTGGGAGGGCTTCGAGGCGCTGCGGCGCGACTATCCCCTGCCGGTCTACGCGATCGGCGGGCTCGCGCGCGCGGACCTGCCCGAGGCGAGGCGCCGCGGCGCCCACGGCGTGGCGCTTCGCGGCGCGGCCTTCGGCTGAACGGCTACTTCGACGGCTTGTTGGTGAGCACGAAGTTCGAGTAGCTCTGCTCGGCCACCCGGTGCCAGGCATAGAGCTCGTCGCGGAACTTGCGCCACGGCACGTAGATCTTCTTGAACGCCGGGTTCTTGGCCGATTCCTCCGCGTACAGCGAGAAGGCGGCTTCCTGCGCGGCCTTGAGGATCTCCTGCGGGAAGACGTGCAGCTTCACCCCCTTGCCCAGCAGCGAGATGAGCGCCGTGGGGTTCTTGAAATCGTACGCGGCCATCATGTCGAGGTTCGCCTCGTACGCCGCCGCCTCGAAGGCCGCCTGGTATTCCTTGGGCAGCTTGTCCCACTCCTTCGTGTTCACCATGAAGGAGTACATCGAGTTGGATTCCCACCAGCCCGGCGTGTAGTAGTGCGGGGCCACCTTGTAGAAGCCCAGCTTCTCGTCGTCGTAGGGGCCCACCCACTCGGCGCCGTCGATCACGCCCTTCTCGAGCGCCGGGAAGATGTCCCCGCCGGCGATCTGCTGCGGCACCACGCCCAGGCGCGCGAGCACCTCGCCCCCGAGACCCGCGATGCGGAACTTGATGCCCTTCAGGTCCGCGAGCGACTTGATCTCCTTGCGCCACCAGCCGCCCATCTGCACGCCCGTGTTGCCGCCGGGGAAGGTGATCACGTTGTACTCGCGCAGGAACTCGCGCACGAGGGCGAGGCCGCCGCCGTAGTAGATCCAGGCGTTCTGCTGGCGCTGGTTCAGGCCGAAGGGCAGCGTCGTCTCGAAGCCGAAGGCCTTGTTCTTGCCGACGAAGTAGTAGCTCGCGGTGTGCGTGCACTCCACGGTGCCGTTCTGCACCGCGTCGAGCGCGTTGAAGGCGGGCACGATCTCGCCCGCGGCGAACACCTGGATCTTGAACTTGCCGCCGGTGATCGCGTCCACGCGCTTGGCGAGGGTCTCGGCCCCGCCGTAGATCGTGTCCAGGCTCTTCGGGAAGCTCGAGGTGAGGCGCCAGCGGATGCTCGGCAGGGCCGGGGTCTGCGCGACGGCCTGGGCGGCGGCGGCGGCCGACAGGACGCCGGCGCCGGTGAGGAACTTGCGACGGGAGTGCATGGTTCTTCCTTTCAGGATGGGCAAGGCGCCTCGCCCGGGGTGGCTAGTATGTCTTGTAAGGGAGGAACTTGCCGGAGAGCACGACATGGACGCGGTCGCCCTTGGGATCGGGCTCGCGCCGGATGTCCATCGAGAAGTCGATGGCGCTCATGATGCCGTCGCCGAACTCCTCGTGGATCAGCTCCTTGATCGTGGTGCCGTAGACGTTCACGATCTCGTACCAGCGGTAGATGAGCGGGTCGGTGGGCACGGCGGTCGGCAGCGAGCCCTTGTAGGGCACCGCCTGCAGCAGCTTCACCGCCTCGGCCGGCAGCCCGAAGATCTTCCCGACCTTCCCGGCCTGCTCCTTCGTGAGGGTCATCTGGCCCAGGCAGGCGGCCGTCACCCACTCCTTGGACTCGCCGACCTTCCTCGCCACGTCGGCCCACTTGATGCCCTTCTGGACCTTGGCGGAATAGATGAGGTCCGTCACGTCCTCTCGCGTCATCGGTTTCATGCTTTCTCCTTGGGATTGGCGGTCACTTGACCTGCTTGAGCGGCATCGCCCGCGCCTCGCCCGCCCGAGGCCCGTCGTCGGGCATCCCGGGCATCACCGTCGCGGGCGCGGCGCCGGCCGCGGCGTCCTCGGCCCGGCCCTCCTGCAGCAGGCGCGAGCGGTGCACGAGGAAGTCCACCAGGTGGTTGCGGATGCGGTAGTAGTGCGGGTGATGGTGCACGTCGTGCCGCGTGCGCGCGCGCGGCAGGGTGTTCAGGACGACCTCGGCGATGCGCGCCCTCGGGCCGTTGGTCATGAGCAGGATCTTGTCGGCGAGCAGGATGGCCTCGTCCACGTCGTGCGTGATCATGAAGACCGTCTGGTTCGTCTCGGCGCAGATGGCCGTGAGCTCCTCCTGGATCGCCCCGCGCGTGAGCGCATCGAGCGCGCCGAAGGGCTCGTCGAGCAGCAGCATCTTCGGCTGGATCGCGAAGGCGCGCGCGATGCCCACGCGCTGCTTCATCCCGCCGGAGAGCTCGGCCGGCTTCTTGTCCTCGTTGCCCGTGAGGCGCACCAGGTCGATGTACTTCTGGCAGTGGGCGTCGATCCTGGCGCGGTTCCAGTCCGGCCAGCGCGACTTCACCGCGAAGGCGATGTTGCGCCGGACCGTGAGCCAGGGCATGAGCGCGTGCCCCTGGAACACCACGCCGCGGTCCAGGCTCGGCCCGGAGACTTCCCGCCCGTCCATGACCACCACGCCCTCGGTGGCCTCGTCCAGGCCGGCGAGGATGTTGAGGATGGTCGTCTTGCCGCAGCCGGAGTGGCCGATCACGCAGACGAACTCGCCGCGCTCGATCCCGAAGGACACGTGCTCGAAGACCGGCGTGCTGCCCGGCGTGAAGCGGCGCGCGAGGCCGCGCACCTGCAGGAAGGCCTGGGAGCTCATTCGACGTACGTCACGGCCTTCTGCAGCGCCGCGAAGGCGAAGTCGAGCGCCATCCCCACCACGCCGATCACCAGGATCGCGAAGATGACGTTGGACAGGGAGAGGTTGTTCCACTCGTTCCAGACGAAGTAGCCCACGCCGAGGTTGCCCACGAGCATCTCGGCGGCGACGATCACGAGCCAGGCGATGCCCATCGAGATGCGCATGCCGGTGAGGATGGTGGGGGCGGCGGCCGGCAGGATGACCTGGAGCGCCGTGCGCACGGTGCCCGCCTCGAGGGTGCGGGCGACGTTCAGCCAGTCGCGGCGCACGCTCGCCACGCCGTGCGCCGTGTTGATGAGCATCGGCCACAGCGAACAGATGAAGATCACGAAGATCGAGGAGACCGTCGAGTCCTTGATCGTGTAGAGGGCGAGCGGCATCCAGGCGAGCGGCGAGATGGGCTTCAGGACCTGGATGAAGGGGTTGAGCGCGCCGTAGGCGAGGGGCGAGAGGCCGATCGCGAAGCCCAGCGGGATCGCCACGAGCGCGGCCAGCGCGAAACCCAGGCCCACGCGCCCGAGGGAATAGCCGACCTGGATGCCGATGCCCTTGTCGTTCGAGCCGGCGTCGTAGAACGGGTCGGCCAGCTGCCGGCCGATGGTCGCCCCGAGCTGGCCGAGCGTGGGCAGGCCGTCGCTCTTCGCCTTGTCCAGGCCCATGAGCTTCGCGTACTCCGGGTCCACCGCCTGCGCCGTCGCCCCGCGTGGCAGCGTCGCCACGTGCCACGCCGCGAGCACCACGGCGAGCAGGAGCAGCGAGAGCACGGAGGACTTCGCACGCAGGCCCAGGTTCATCGCGACCTCCGCCCGGCCCTGCCACGCGGGCGGCCGCCCGCCGCGATCGCGGCCATCCGCTAGGCCCGCTTGATGGCGAAGCCCGCCACGTAGGCGTCGGGCTTCGCCTTGTCGAAGGCCTTCCCCATGACGACGATCTTCTTGGGCATGTCGGCCGGCGCGGCGATTCCCTCTTCCTTCATGCGCTTCTTCGCGTCGGTCATCAGGTAGACCTGCTCGACGATGTCCTTGTACTTCACCTCGCCCTTCAGGTAGCCCCAGCGCTTCATCTGCGTGAGGATCCAGATGCCCAGCGCGTCCCAGGGCACCGGGTCGAAGCCCACGCGGTCGGGCACGTTCTTCACGTTGCCCAGGCCGTCGGCGAACTTGCCCGTGAGCACCTGCTCGAGCACGGGCACCGGCTGGTTCAGGTAGTTGGCCGGTGCGATGGCGGCGGCGATCGTCGCGCGGTTCTGCGGGCCGGACGCCATGGCCGCCGCGTTGAGGATGGCGCGGTAGAGCGCGGCGAAGGTGTTCGGGTTCTCCTTCACCCACTCGGTGCGCACGCCGAACGAGCAGCACGGGTGTCCGTCCCAGAGGTCCTTCGTGAGCAGGTGGATGAAGCCGACCTGGTCGTACACGGCGCGCTGGTTGAAGGGGTCGGGGCCGAGGTAGCCGTCGATGTTGCCCGCGCGCAGGTTCGCCACCATCTCGGGCGGGGGCACGACGCGGATCTGGATGTCCTTGTCGGGATCCAGGCCGTGCTCGGCCACGTAGTAGCGCAGCAGGAAGTTGTGCATCGAGAACTCGAAGGGCACGGCGAACTTGAAGCCCTTCCAGTTCCTCGGGTCGCGGTTGTCCTTGTGCTTGAGCGCGAGCGTGATCGCCTGGCCGTTGGAATTCTGGATCGTGGCGACGTTCATCGGCAGCGCGCCGGAGCCCACGCCCAGCGAGATCGCGAGGGGCATCGGCGCCAGCATGTGCGAGGCGTCGTACTCCTTGTTCATCACCTTGTCGCGGATGAGCGCCCAGCCGGCCGTCTTCACGAGCGTCACGTTGAGCCCCTGCTTCTCGTAGAAGCCGAGCGGGGCCGACATGATGAGCGGCGTCGCGCAGGTGATCGGGATGAAGCCGACCTTGAGGTCCTTCTTCTCGATCTTCCCCTTCTCCTGGGCCATCGCCTGCAGCGCGCCCAGCGGGAAGAGGCTCGCGATCGCGGCCATCGCGGTGTTCGAGCCCACGGCGCGCAGGAAGCGGCGGCGCTCGGCGTCCCTCGGGAACAGCGCCTTCATCGCCGCCGTCTCGAGCGCGCGCCTGTGCAGTTCGTCCTCCGCGGCGGCGTCGCGGTCGTGGACGGCCTGGCTCGCATGGCGGCCGCAGGCGCAGGTGAGGCGGGTGCCGGCATCGTAGGGATCGCGGAAGAGGCTCATGGCGGGGCTCGTGGTCGGGATGGGACCCGATCAGCATCAAGCGTGCCAGCGCCTCGCGGTGCGGGGCGTCCCCGTGATGAACCGGTGCGCGAGCCGCCCTGCCGCACCTTGCTGGTGCCGCGGCCGCGCGGGGCGGATCAGATTGGTGCGCCCGTTCCTTCGACGACGCGGGGGAGCTCGGCGGGCTCGCGCGCCAGCCGGTCGGCGCCTGCCGCCAGCAGTTCCTCGCGCGAGCCGTAGCCCCACAGCGCGCCGATCGCGAAGGCGCCATGGTGCCGCGCCGCGCCCATGTCGACGCCGCGGTCGCCGATCATCGCGGCCTCCCCGGGCACCAGGCGATGCGTGCGGAACAGGTGGTCGAGCAGGTCCACCTTGTTCTCGCGCGTGCCGTCCAGCTCGCAGCCGTGCACCGCCTCGAAGTGCGCGTCGATCGCGAAGTGGCGGACGATGCGCTCGGCGTAAACCTGCGGCTTCGAGGTGGCGACGTAGAGCCGGCGCCCGCTCCCGCGCAGTCGCTCGAGCGTGGCGGCGACGTGCGCGTAGGGCGCGTTCTCGTACAGGCCCACGTCGGCGAAGCGTTCGCGGTAGTGGCCGAGGGCGCGCTCGACCTCGCCGCGGTCGCCGGTGCCCAGCAGCGTCGCGAGCGAGGCGCGCAGCGGCGGCCCGATGGCGAAGGTGAGCGCCTCGAGCGGCGGGGCCTCGCGACCCATCCGCTCGAGCGCGTGGGCGATGCACCGCGTGATGCCTTCGCGTGGATCGGTGAGGGTGCCGTCGAGGTCGAAGAGCAGGACCTTCATCGGGGCAGGCCCGGCAGGCGCCCCGGGTCGAGGTGGCGCGCGAGACGCCGGGCATCCGGCGCTGGCTCGAAGGGCAGGGTGCCCAGGCGAGGTGCCTGCAGCCGGGACTCCAGGGCGGCGATGTTCTCCTCCACCGCCGCCATCCGCGGGTCGAGCCGCGTGGCGATCCACCCGGCCAGCGGCAGCCCCGCTTGAGCGATGGCATCGGCCGTGAGCAGGGCGTGGTTCAGGCAGCCCAAGCGCATGCCGACCACGAGCACGACCGGCAGGGCGAAGAGCCGGGCCAGGTCCACGGTGTCGATATCGTCGCCGAGCGGCACCTTGAACCCGCCGACGCCTTCCACGATGGCGTACCCGGCACCGCGCGACACGGCGGCCCATGCGCTTCGCACGCGGGCGAGGTCGATGGCGATGCCCTCGCGCCGCGCGGCGATATGCGGCGCCATCGGCTCGCGAAGCAGCACCAGGGTGATCGCCGGCCAGTGCCCGGCGCCCAGCCCGGCGGCCGCGGCGAGCGCCCTCGTGTCCTCGTTGCTTCCCTTGCCGTCGCGCTCGTCGCTCCCGGCCGCGATGGGTTTCATCGGCGTGGCGGCGATGCCGCGCGCGCGCAGGGCGTGCAGCAGCGCGCAGCACGCGAGCGTCTTGCCCACGCCCGTGTCGGTGCCGGTGACGAAGACGCCGTTCATCGCCGCGTCCTGGGCACGAAGTCCATCACCTGGCGCCCATCGGGCCGCGTGCGGGCGGGCACCTTCCAGGCATGGCCGTAGACGACCTCGTAAGTGGCGGGCAGCGCGCCGTCGCGGCGCCAGCGTTCGTAGGCCTTCGCCATGCGTTGCCAGCGCGCCCGCCCCGGCAAGCCGCGCGAGCGATCGGGCAGGGCGTTCACGGCGCCGATCGCCTTCAGGTCCCGCGCGACCGCGAGGGCCGAGTCGTACTCGAGGGTGAGCGTCTCCATCTCCATCACGGGGTCGGCGAACCCGGCGCGCACCAGCGCATCGCCCAGGTCGTGCATGTCGATGAATCGGTTCACGTGCGGCCGGTCGTCGGCGTGCGCGAATGCCTCGCGCAGTTCCTTCAGCGTGTCCGGGCCGAAGGTCGAGAAGAGGAGCAGGCCCTCCGGCGCGAGCACGCGCCACGCCTCGCGGAAGACCGCGTCGGGATCGCACCATTGGAGCGCGAGATTGGAGAAGACGAGCTGGGCCGCCCCCCCGGCGAGGGGCAGGCGCTCGGCGTCGGCGCAAAGCAGCGCGGGCTTCGCGCCGCTGAAGGCGCGCTTCCACCAGGGCGCGCGCGCGCCCGCGAGCGAGAGCATGGCCGGCGCGAGGTCGAGGCCGACCAGCTGCGCGCGAGGATAGCGCTTGCCCAGGGCCTCGAACGCCTGCCCGGTGCCGCAGCCCAGGTCGACGACGCGTTCCGGGTCCAGGCGGATCGGGTCCAGGTGCGACACCAGCCGCTCGCAGATCTCGCGCTGCAGGACCGAGGCCTCGTCGTAGGTGCGCGCGGCGCGGTCGAAGGCGCGGCGCACGTCGCGCTTCACCGGGCGCATCGCCTCATCCATGGGTGGCTCCGATCGCCTCGGCGACGTGCCCGGCATGGCTCGCGAACGGGAAATGCGCGGCTTCGGGGATCTCCACCAGGCGCGCGGCGGGCAGCGCGCGGGCGAGCCACCGGCCCGCTTCGACGGGGGCGAGCGCGTCACGGCTGCCGTGGATCACCGTGGCCGGGCAGGCGATGCCGGCGACATCCGCCCGCAGGTCCGTCTCGCGCAGCAGCGAGAGCCCGGCCGCCAGGGTCGGCGCCGAGGGCGCCTCGCGCTCGGCGAGCAGCGCCGCGAGCTCGCGCGTGCGCGGCCGGGACTCGGGACCGCCATGCGCGTTGAGGGCGATGAAGGAGCGGATCGTCCGGGCCGGGTCGGTGCGCAGGCCCTGCGCGAACGACTCGAGCGTCGAGAGCTTCATGGCGTGCGGCCAGTCCTCGCGCTCGACGAAGCAGGGCGTGGCGCCCACCAGGACGAGCGCCGCCACGAGCCTCTCGTGCCGCGTGGCGAGGCGCAGGGCGAGCAAGGCGCCCAGCGACCAGCCGCAGACGATCGCGCCGCCGGGCAGGCACTCCGAGAGCCGGTCGGCGAGCGCGTCGAGATCGCCGAAGGGTTCGTCGCGCGACAGGCCGTGCCCGGGCAGGTCCACGACGTGAAGCCGGTGGCTGGGCTGCACGTGACCGGCGAGCGGGGCCCAGACGCGGCCGTGGAGGCCCCAGCCGTGCAGCAGGACGAGGTCGCGGCCGGTGCCGCTGCGTTCAACGTGGAGCATCGGCGAGCTCGTCGAGCAGCGCGTGGGCAAGCATCTCCACGTGCTCGCGGGTGTGGGCGGCGCTCAGCCCGAC
>JBGAOO010000344.1:0-3499 GCA_044221765.1 Usitatibacteraceae bacterium
CGCACCTCGTCCGGCTGCCCGCCTGGGTCGGCGCCTTCTTCGTGGTCATGGCGCTCTGGCGCGCCGCGATCGCCTGGGGCGCCTGGCGCTTCCCGCCGCGCCTGGCGATCCACGCGCTCACCGTCGCCGCGGTCGCGGGCATGCTCGTGGTCGAGCGGCGGCTGCTCGGCGCCCAGGCCGGCACGACGCTGCTCATCCTCATGACGGCGATGAAGCTGCTCGAGATGAAGACCACGCGCGAGGTGACGCTCGCGATCCACCTGGGCTTCGTCCTCGTGATGACGAACTTCCTCTTCTCGCAATCGATCCCCCTGGGGATCTACATGCTGGTGTGCGTGTGGCTCTTCGTCGCGACGCTCGTGGGCGTGAACCGGGTGCACGGCAAGCCGCCCACGCTGCGCGAGCGCCTCGTCCCCTCGGGCCTCATGCTGGTGCAGGCGGTGCCGCTGATGCTCGTCTTCTTCCTGCTCTTCCCGCGGCTGCAGGCGCCGCTCTGGGCGCTGCCGCAGGACGCGAGGAGCGGCATGACGGGCCTGTCGGACACCATGTCGCCGGGCAACATCTCGAAGCTCATCCAGTCCGAGGCCACGGCCTTCCGCGTGCAGTTCGAGGATCGCATCCCCCCGTTCGGCACGCTCTACTGGCGCGGCCCGGTCCTCTGGAGCTTCGACGGCCGCACCTGGCGCCAGCCCGAGTTCCAGCCCGAGGGCCGGTTCGACTATTCGCGCGCCGAGAGCCCCGTGCGCTACACGGTCACGGTCGAGCCGCACGGCAAGCACTGGCTGTTCGCGCTCGACGTGCCGGCGAGCCGCCCGCCGGGCACGGGCCTTCGGCACGACCTCATGCTGCGCTCGGTGCGCCCGGTGGACACGCGCATCCGCTACGAGATGACGTCGTACCTGGACTACCGGTACGGCGAGCGCCTGCCGGCCTCCTGGCGCGCCCTGGCGCTGTCCTTCGACGAGCGGCAGAACCCGCGCACGGTGGCCCTGGGCCGGCAATGGGCGCAGGAAGCGGGCGACCCCCAGCGCGTGGTGAACCGCGCGCTGCAGTTCTTCAACTCGCAGTTCACCTACACGCTCGAGCCCCCGCTGCTCGAATCGGGCGATCCCTACGACGAGTTCCTCTTCGTCTCGAAGCGCGGGTTCTGCGAGCACTACGCGGGGAGCTTCGCGCTGCTCATGCGCGCGGCGGGCATCCCGTCGCGCGTGGTGACCGGCTACCAGGGCGGCGACGTGAACCCGCTGAGCGGCGAGCTGCTGGTGCGCCAGGCCGAGGCGCACGCGTGGGTCGAGATCTGGCTGGAAGGCCGCGGCTGGCTGCGGATCGACCCCACCTCGGTGGTGGCGCCCACCCGCATCGACAGCGGCATCGATTCCGCGCTCGGGCCCATCGGCGTGCTGCCCAGCCTCATCGCGGCCGACCGCCTGCGCGTGCTGGCCAACCTGCGCTACGCGTGGGATGCGCTCAACAGCGAATGGAACCAGTGGGTGCTGGGCTACAACACGGAGCGCCAGCGGCAGTTCCTCGGCCGCTTCGGGCTCGATGCCTTCGACTGGCGCGAGCTGGCGCTGTGGCTGCTCGTGGGGACGTTCGTCGCCGGCGGCGGGGTGAGCCTCGCGCTCATCCTGCGCGACCTGCCGCGCCGCCGCGATCGCGTGCGCACGGGGTGGGACCGCTTCTGCGCCAAGCTCGCGACCACGGGTCTCGCCCGCGCGCCGCACGAGGGCCCGCTGGATTACCTGCACCGCGTGTCCCGGTCGCGGCCCGACCTGGCGGACGAGGCGGGCGCGATCGTCTCGGCCTACATCGACGCGCGCTACGGGGAGGGCCTGCCGCCGGCGGCGCAGCGCGAGTTCCTGCGCCGCATCGCGCGCTTCCGCGCGGCCTGAGCCGGCGCCGGCTAGGGGGGCGGCAGCAGCTTCGCCGGGTCGACCGGCTTGCCCTGGCGGCGGATCTCGAAGTGCAGCTTCACCTGGTCGGCATCGGTCGAGCCCATCTCGGCGATCTTCTGGCCGCGCTTCACGTCCTGCTGCTCCTTCACGACGATGCTGTCGTTGTGGGCGTAGGCCGAGAGCCAGGTGTCGTTGTGCTTGATGATGACGAGCTTGCCCAGCCCGCGCAGCCCCTGGCCCACGTAGACCACGCGCCCGCCGGAGGCGGCCAGCACGGGCGTGCCCTTCTTGCCGCCGATGTCGATGCCCTTGCTCGATTCGTTGAACGCGCCCAGGACCTTGCCCTTCACGGGCCAGGCCCAGTCGATCGCCTCGCCCTGCGTGCCCGCGGCGGCGGGCTTCTCCGGCGCGGCAGGCGCGGGCACCGGGACCGCCGCCACGGGCGCGGCGGGTTCGGCGGCGGCCCCGTTGACGGGCGCGCCATCGCCGGCGCCGAGCAGCGCGAGATTCTTGTCCGAATAGGGCAGCCGCTGGCCGCGCGGCTCGACCTTGAGCTTGTCGGTGTTCGCGAGCGGCCGCGCCTCGATGGGGCCGTTGCCCGGGAGCGGGGTGGCCACCGGCGTTCCCGGCGCGACGGGCATCGCGACGGCGGCGCTGCCGGCCGCAAGCGCGAGCACCTGCCCCACGCTGATCACGTTCGGGTTGGTGATGCCGTTCCAGGCCGCGAGCTCGCGGTAGTCGAGCCCGTACTGCAGCGCGATGCCCACGAGGGTTTCGCCCCGCTTCACCGTGTGCGTGGGAACGGGCTTCTCCACGGGCTTCTCGGGCGGCGGCTTCGCGGGCTCCGGGCGGGCAGGCGGCGGCGCGGGCGGCGCGCGCTCGACCACCGGCGCGGGCTGGCGCGTCGCGCAGCCGGCGGCGACCAGCAAGGCGGCAAGGAAGAGGATCGATCGGCGGGCAAGGGTCGGGCGCATGGCCCCGGTTCGGACCGCGGCCGGGCCGGCGAATTCCCTGCGCGCGCCAGGTTCCATGGCGCGCCTCACGCGATGCCCGGCAGCATCGGGACGAAGCGAACGGCCTCGCGCCTTTGCTCGACGTAGCCGACGGGCGTGCGGTCGATCACGTACAACCATTGCTCCTCGGTGCCGACGGGGATGACCAGGCGGCCGCCCACCGCGAGCTGCTCCTTGAGCGCCTGCGGGACATGGCTCGCGCTCGCCGCCGAGAGGATGCCGTCGTACGGGCCGCCCTCGGGATAGCCCTTGTGGCCGTCCGCGTGCTTGAAGCGCACGTTGTAGAAGCGCAGGTCGCGCAGGTGCCGGCGCGCCTTGTCCATGAGCGGGGCGATGCGCTCGATCGTGAAGACCTCCTTCGCGAGCTTGGCGAGGATCGCGGTCTGGTAGCCGCAGCCGGTGCCGATCTCCAGCACCTTCGCGAGCGGGCCCTTCTCCAGCAGCAGCTGTGTCATGAGCGCCACGATGTAGGGGCTCGAGATCGTCTGGCCCAGGCCGATGGGCAGGGGCGTGTCGTCGTAGGCGCGCGAGGCGATGCCGGGCTCGACGAAGACATGGCGCGGGATCTCGAGCATCGCCGCCAGCACGCGC
>JBGAOO010000345.1:0-3464 GCA_044221765.1 Usitatibacteraceae bacterium
GGGGCGGCGCCGATGGGGCTGGGCCTCGCGCTCGCGCAGCCGGGCCGGCCCGTGATCGTCCTCACCGGCGACGGCGAGGCGCTCATGGGGCTGGGCAGCCTCGCCACAATCGCGGCCCAGCGGCCGGCCAACCTCACGGTCGTGGTGCTGGACAACGGGCACTACGGCGAGACGGGCATGCAGAAGAGCCACACGAGCCTGGGCACCGACCTCGTGGCGGTGGCGAGGGGCTGCGGCCTGCGCGAGTCCTTCGCCGTGGATCGCCTCGAGGCCGCCGACGAGATCGCCCGGCGCGTGAACGCCCGGCAGGGCGCGGCCCTGGTGCAGGTGTCCATCGAGGCCGACGAGCCGCCGCGCGCGCTGCCCTCGCGCGACGGGGTGCACGTCAAGAACCGCCTGCGCGCCGAGCTGGGCCTCGCGCCCTTCTGACGGCGCCGTCACGGCCAACCCGGGAGGAGAGACGATGAAGCGCTACCGACTGCGCATCGCCGGCCGCGACGAGGATCCCGCGGGCGGCACCTGGTTCGAGACCCAGAACCCGTTCACCGGGAAGGCGTGGGCCGAGATCCCGCGCGGCAATGCCGCGGACGTGGACCGGGCGGTGCAGGCCGCCCACCATGCGCTCACCGCCGGGCCCTGGGCCGGGATGAGCGCCACCCAGCGCGGGCTGCTCCTGCACAAGGTGGGCGATCTCATCGCGCGCGAGGCGAAGCGCCTCGCCGAGACCGAGGTGCGCGACAACGGCAAGCTGATGGCCGAGATGCACGGCCAGCTGAACTACGTGCCGCAGTGGTTCTACTACTACGGCGGGCTCGCCGACAAGGTCGAGGGCGCCACGCTCCCGCTCGACAAGAAGGGCTACTTCAGCTTCACGCGCCACGAGCCCCTGGGCGTGGTGGCCGCCATCACGCCGTGGAACTCGCCCCTGCTGCTCGCGAGCTGGAAGATCGCCCCGGCCCTCGCCGCGGGCTGCACGGTGGTGATCAAGCCCTCGGAATTCACCTCGGCCTCCACGCTCGAGTTCGCCGCGCTCTTCGACGAGGCCGGCTTCCCCCCGGGCGTCGTGAACGTCGTGACGGGCTTCGGCGGCGAGATCGGCGACGCGCTGGTCGAGCACCCGCTCGTGCGCAAGATCAGCTTCACCGGGTCGGATGCGACCGGGCGCCTCATCAACGAGAAGGCGGCGCGGCACCTGAAGCCCGCCTCGCTCGAGCTCGGGGGCAAGTCGCCCAACATCGTCTTCGCCGACGCCGACCTCGAGCAGGCCTGCTTCGGCGTGGTCTCGGGCATCTTCGCCGCCACGGGCCAGACCTGCATCGCGGGCTCTCGCCTGCTGGTGCAGGAGAGCATCCACGACGAGTTCGTGGCGAGGCTCCTCGCCATCGCGAAGACCGCGAAGATGGGTGATCCCATGGATGCCGGCACCCAGGTGGGCCCCATCACCACGCCGCCGCAGTACCAGAAGGTGCTGGGCTACATCGACATCGCGAAGGCCGAGGGCGCCACGCTCCTCTTGGGCGGGCGCGCGGCGCAGCGGCCCGAATGCGGCAGCGGCTGGTTCGTCGAGCCGACGATCTTCGGCGACGTGCGCAACTCGATGCGCATCGCGCAGGAAGAGGTCTTCGGGCCGGTGCTCTCGATACTCCGGTTCAAGGACGAGGCCGAGGCCCTCGCCATCGCCAACGACGTGCGCTTCGGCCTGGCCGCCGCCGTCTGGACGAGCGACATCGGCCGCGCCATCCGGATGTCCGAGAAGCTGCAGGCGGGCACCGTCTGGATCAACACCTACCGCGCCGTGAGCTTCATGGCGCCCTTCGGCGGCTACAAGGACTCGGGCCTGGGGCGCGAAAGCGGCCTCGACGCGATCCACGCCTACCTGCAGGTGAAGTGCGTCTGGATCAACAGCGGCGCGGTGGCGGGCAACCCGTTCGTCCTGCGCTGAGCCTGCCGCGATCCGACACTACCGGGAGTCACCGACTTGAAACGCTTCCCTGGCTCGAGCATCACGGCGGCCCTGCTGGCGCTGGCCCTGTCCGGCGCGGCGCTCGCGCAATACCCCGATCACGCCGTGCGCATCATCGTGCCCTTCGCCACCGGCGGGGCCACCGACGCGCTCGGGCGCGCGGTCTGCGAGGTGCTGTCCCTGGACCTCAAGCAGAACTGCATCGTCGAGAACAAGCCCGGCGCGGGCACCGCCATCGCCACGGCCTTCGTGAGCAAGAGCGCGCCGGACGGCTACACCCTGCTGCTCACCACGAACGCCTTCTCGATCCTGCCGGCGATCTCGAAGAACCTGCCCTACGGCGGCGTCGACGCGTTCTCGCCGATCGCGGGCCTGGGCGACACGCCCAACGTGATGGTGGTGCGGGCGGACAGCCCCTACAAGAGCGCGGCCGAGTTCCTCGCCGCCGCCAAGGCGAGCCCGGGGAAGCTCACCTACGGGTCCTCGGGCACCGGCTCGGCCACGCACTTCTCGGCCGAGCTGCTCAAGAGCATGACGGGCCTGGACATCGTGCACGCCCCGTACAAGGGCGCCGCCCCGCTCATCACCGACCTGCTCGGCGGCCACATCCACGCGGCGTTCTCCTCGCTGCCGAGCGCGATGCCCTTCATCGCCGATGGCCGCGTGCGGCCGCTCGCGGTGACCTCGGCGAAGCGCTCGCCGGCGGTGGCCGCCACGCCCACCTTCGCGGAGTCGGGCGTCACGGGCTACGACGTGAGCGTCTGGTACGGCGTGTTCACCGCCCCGGGCACGCCCCGGCCCATCGTCGAGCGCCTGCACCAGGCCCTCGCCACCGCCGACCGCAACGAGCGCTTCCGCCAGTGGGCCGCGCGCGAGGGCGTGGTGCCGTCCATCTCGACGCCCGAGGCGCTCGCGAAGCTCGCCAAGGCCGAGGAGGCGCGCTGGCGCGAGGTGGCGCGGGTGCAGGGAATCTCCGGCGACTGAGGCGCGTCCGCCCCGGCGCCTTCCTCGACTAGAATGGTCGGCCCACCGCGCCAGCCAGCCGAGGATGCCCCGCCCATGAAGAATCCGCAGCGATTGCTGGACCTCGTGAAGGGCGTGAGCGTCCTGTGCGAGCGCCGGCTCGACGAGCCGGCGATGCTCGAGCAGGCCGGCGGCCTGCTGAAGGCGCTCGTCGCGCAGGACGACTGGCTCGAGGATGCCTTCGCCGTGCCGCACCCGACCTACTACCAGCAGCACCTGCTCTACGGCGACCCGCAGGACCGCTTCTCGGTCGTGAGCTTCGTCTGGGGTCCGGGGCAGAAGACGCCCATCCACAACCACACCGTGTGGGGCCTCATCGGCATGCTGCGCGGCTCGGAGATCTCGATGCCCTTCGAGCGCACCGCGCAGGGCATGCGCGCGAGCGGCGCGGCCACGCACCTGAGGCCCGGCGACGTGGAGCGCGTGTCCCCGCGGCTGGGGGACATCCACCAGGTGTCCAACGCGCTCGCCGACCAGG